>DATEUP010000032.1:0-7004 GCA_035283065.1 Thermoplasmatota archaeon
CGGTCGGCAGCGAGGCGATGCCGACAAGGAGCGAGCGGGGGATCGAGAGCGTCGTGAAGGGGCCGTCGCGCTCGAGGACCGTCGCGCCTCGCGCGGAGGCGAAGGCGACGAGGCGTTCGTCGCCCGCAAAGCTCTCGGCCATGACAATCGCGGGCCCCGAGTCCGACCGCCACAGGGGCGTCTGGAGCCCAGGCGCAATGCGCAGGTAGGGCTCCCAGGGGATGACCACGCGCACGAAGTCGAGGGCGCGGACCGCGGCGATCTGCGTGGACGAGGCCTGGACAAGGAAGGCGTTGTCGGGCAGGTACGAGTGGTAGCCGGCGCCCGTCTCGAGCATCGCCTCGCGCTGGCCTTTGACGACCTTGTCCTTGAATTGGACGACGTAGAGGTCGGCAAAGGGGTTGAGGGCGGCAAGGCGGAACCCCGAAGGGATCCACGAGGTGCCTTGGACGAGGGGGTCGAAGTGGGCGGCTTTGAGGCGCAGCGGCGAAACAGGCTCGCCGCCGGAGCCGTCGGTCGGGGCGAGGGCGGAGGCGGCGGGCGGCAGGGCCGAAGCGAAGAAGAGGACCGAGAGGAGGGCGGCCGTGAGGAGCGTCTGGGCAAGTTTTCCGCGGGGGCGCATCGGGGTTCACCTGGGTGGGTGGGGTTGCCTTTGGAGGCTCCCCCCGCACTCAGCGCACGTGGGGTTCATGAAAGTGTCGAAACGGGGAGGGGTAAAGCCGCAGGCAGGGCACCGGGAAGCCAGGCCCCGGCGGGGGGCCAGCGTGAGGGCGGCTCCAAGAGCGCCCACCGCGCCAAGCGCGACGGCCAGCAGGGGGAGCGGGTCGGAGGGCCAAGGGGAGACCGGAGGCGGCGGAGGCGGGGGCGAGCGCGTAAGCGTGAGGGCTACCGGCAGGCGCAGCTCCCCCTCCCTTGAACTCTCGGGGTAGAAGGAGAGGTTGAGGTAGGCGAGGCGCGCCGTGAGGTTTGCCGAGGTGTTCACGAGCAGGTGGAACGTTGCGTTTCCGCCGGCCTCGACCGTGACGTTTGGGGGGACGACCGAGTAGGTCCACCCCGCGTAGGCCCCCTCGACCGTGGGGGCCCTCACGGTGCCGGAGGCGCCGCGGTTTGCAAGGACGACCGGCACGTCGTTTTCCCCTTCGCGCAGGGAGGCCGTGAGGGGGGACGCGCGGGGCTCGAGGCGGACCTCGGGGCGGTCGATCCCGCCGGAGATCGCGAGGGAAAAGGTCTGGGGGGCCTGCGGGAGGCTGTGCGCGCGCACGAAAATGCGCCAGGTGCCGCCGGGGGCCGCGGGAATCCGAACGGCTTCCACGTTGTTCACGCGGTCGAAGACGAGGCCCGCGCCGGGGCGCGAGGTCCCGGAGGTCCGGTTGATGTCGTTGCCCGCGAAGATCACGGAGTCGTTCTCGTCGCGCACCTCGAGGTCAAGGTCGTTCACGAGCGCCGAAGCGGCAAGGGGGCTCCCCGCGGGGTCCGTCCACGCGAGCGTGACGCGGAGCTCCTCGCCCGCGCGCACGCCCATGCGGTATTCGACGACATCGGGGGCGGTGAAGAACGTGTGGTTGCCTTCCTCGACGAATTCGACCTTGCGCGAGGGCGAGTCGAGGAGCGAGGCGGCAAGGTCGAGGCGGCCCCAGCCCTGCGCGGGCCCCGGCCAATCGTAGCCCGGGAGGGGCGAGGCGCCGTTGATGAGGAGGGCCTTGAGGAGCGCGGGGGTGGCAAGGACGCCCCGCGTGCGCAGCAGGAACTCGCCGGCCACCGTGGCCGCGCCGCCCACCTGGGGGGCCGCCTGCGAGGTGCCGGAGAGGTACGTGTACGAGGACCCGCCAAGCGGCGGGTAGGGCGCTGAGGTCGGCGAGGTGCGCGAGGAGGAATTTGCCGACGCGATCCGTTCGCCGGGCGCCACGAGGTCGGGCTTGATGCGCGCGTCGTCGGCAGGGCCGAAGGCGGAGAAGGGCGCGACGTCGCCCGAGGCGGTCCCCCCGGGCAGGTCATTGCCCGTGGCCCCGACGGAAAGGACGTTTTTCGCGGTCCCGGGCGAGGTCACGGAGCCCGCCGCGTTGTCGAGGTTGCCGGCGGAAAAAACGAAGAGCAGGGGCTGCACGCCGGCCTCCGGTGAAGCGTCCGCGGTCAGCGCGTCGTAGGTGGCCGCGACCGCGGTGTAGGCGCCTTGCGCGGAGAGGCTAAGGTCGCCCCAGGAGTTCACGGAGGCGAGCGCGCCCGTCGACGAGGCGAACTGCGCCATGCCGGAGTAGTTCATTGCCGCGCTGTCGTAGGACTGCGCGACGAGCGTGGCCCCCGGCGCGGCGCCTGCGTAAAGCCCGAGGGGGCCGCCCGCGTCCGAGGCAAGGTAGCTCCCGTCGCCAAGCGCGCTTCCCGCCACGTGCGTGCCGTGGCCGACACGGTCGACCCAGGTTGGCGTCGCCGACCAGGAGCGCGCGGCGCCAAGGCGCCCGGCGAACGCCGGGTGGTTGCCGTCCACGCCCTCGTCCGTGATGTCGATCGAGACGCCCGCGCCCGTGTACCCGAGGAAGCGCGGGCCCGACGGGGAGGGGTTGAACGTCCAGAGCGCGCCCGAAAGGGGCGAGTAGGCCGAACCATTGGCCGCCTGCCGGATCCCGTCCGTGAGGACGGCACGGTAATTCGCGGCCTCCGGCTCGCCGTAGGGCTCGACCCAGAGCAAGTGGGGAAGCGTGGCGAGCGCCCGCGCGCCCCCGGGGGGCGAGACGATCGCGAACCCTTGGCCGAGGACGAGCGTGTGCGCGTCGACCCGCGCGAGGTCTTCCAGCATCGCTGCCAGGCCGCCCCCAAAAAGCGCCATAACGGTCGAGGCCCGTTCCGCGCCGGGGGCGAGGCGCAGGTCTGCGCCAAGCAGCCCGACGAAGCGCGCGCCGGGCAAGCCCTGAAGCGTGCGCGCAAACCCCGGGCGCCCAAGGACGACAAAGCCTCCGTCCGGGACATACGCCGCGACCTGCCCGCCCGCCGCCTCGATGAGCCCGCGCTCCGCCCCCGTGAGCGGGTAGGGGAACTGCACGACGAAGGGGCCCGCGGCGCCCGCGTCGGAAAGAGGTACCCCCGCGGGGAGCGGCCCTGCGAGCGGGTCGAAGCTCACGGAGGCGAAGCGCAGGAGCCCGCCTTCGTCGCCGCCGCCCCGCAGGTCCTGCGCCGAGAGGGGGGCCCAGGGCAAGAGCGCGAAAGCGAGGAGCCAAGCCGAGGCCTGGAGGAGAGAGCGTCGGGCCATCGGGCGTCTCATCTGCCAAAGGGCGTGCCGCGCAAATACTTTTCGCGGTGGCCCCGCGGCGCGTTTACTGCCGGCCCGCAGGCCCCCGCGCCCGCGCTTCGCGCTCGCTGCGGGCCTCGTCGTCCTCGCGGGCCATCCGCAGGAGGAGTTCACGCTCGGCGGGGGGCTTCCAAACACGGCGGTACGCCAAGAGCCCGAGGACTACGGCCGAAAACGCGACGGCCACGGCAGCTGCGACGGGGCCCGCGCTTTTCCCCCACGCGTCCAGAACCGACCCCGCGCCGAAAACGGCGCCAAAGCCCACGCCGAGGAGGAAGGAGCCGCGCAGCGCGGGGTCGAAGACCCCGAACCGGTCTTTCTCGGCGAACCCTTCAAAGGCGAAGCTCCGCACGCGCGCACGCAGCGGCACGGCGCTTTTTGGCCCGCCACGAGCCTTGGGCCGCCCGCTCTCCGCGGCCGCGCGCGCCATCTGCAAAACACCTGTCCCTGCGGGCTCAAGGCGACGCCGAGGCCGCCGGCCCCGCGGCCGGTGCGCTTGGAAGCGGTTCGCGCATCTCGGCAATGACCGCCCCGATCGAGCGCTTCTCGGCCCCCGCGCGGCGCACCGCCTCGAGCGCTTCCTCCTTGAAGTGGCACGCGACCTTGTGGCCGCCGTGGACCTCGAGCAGCGCGGGCTCCTGCGATGCGCAAGGCCCCCGGTAGCGCCTGTACCGGATCCGTGCGGCCGCGCCCCGCTCGATGTTCGCCTTCACGCGGATTTCGACGCCTCCCTCCGCCGATTCGTCCACCTCGTAGGCCACGGTCCCGAGCCCCGCTAGCGGGTCGACGACCTCGCCTTTCACCACGAGGCGGACCGTGCGCGGCACCGCGAGGGGGTCAGAGAGGCGGATGAGGCCCGGCTCCTCGAGGTCCCACTCCGCCTCCGCCTCCGCCCAGGGGCGCTCGATGGCGAAGCTGCACCGCGTGTGGAAGCGGCAGCCCGACGGCGGGTTGGCGGGCGAGGGAATCTCGCCCTCAAGGACGAGGCGCTCGCGCCGCGACTCGGGGTCCACGGAGGGGATCGCGGAGAGAAGCGCGATCGTGTACGGGTGCATGGTCTCGCCGAAGAGCGCCTCGTTGGGGGCCTCCTCGACGATCTTGCCGAGGTACATCACCGCGATGTCGTCGCACATGTGGCGGATGACCGCAAGGTGGTGTGAGATGAAGAGGTACGTGAGGCCCCGCTCGCGCTGGATCTCCTTGAGGAGGTTGAGGATCTGCGCCTGGACGGAGACGTCGAGCGCGGAGGTCGGCTCGTCGAGCACGATGAACGCGGGCTTGAGGGCGAGGGCCCGAGCGACGCAGATGCGCTGCCTCTGCCCGCCGGAAAACTCGTGGGGGAAGCGGTTCAGGTGCTCGGGGTTGAGCCCGACCCGCGAAATGAGGTCGGCCGTGATGGCCGCCATCGCCTGCTCCGAGAGCCTGCCGGCGCCGGCCTGAGCCGCCTCCGGGTACCGGTCGGCAATCTCGCCGCGGAAGGCGCGCAGCGGCTCGCTCACGATGCGCGACACGAGCATCCGGGGGTTGAGCGACCCGAAGGGGTCTTGGAACACGATCTGCATGTCTTTGCGCAGCGACCGCTCCGTGTCACGGCCGAAGGCGCCAGGGGAAAGGAGGAGGAGCGCAAGCGCCGCCCCGCCGAGCACGAGTTGGAAGGAGGCCACGACGACGAGCGCGCCCAGGACGGCCGGGCGCCACCGGTTCGCTTCAAACGCCGCTCCTCCTCCGTAGACGCCGCCCAAGAGCCCGAGGAGGGCGAGGGGGGCCCACAGGTCCGCAAGCCCCCAGGAGCCGAGCGTCCCGTAGAAGGCGGCAGCGCCCGAGGACGCGGGCGCGCCGAATGCAATGAGAACGATGTCGGGCACCACGAGGCCCCTGGTCGCGTCGCCCCCGAGAATCGTGAGCAGGAGCGCAAGGATGTTGGCCGTGACCGCGCCCACGAGGAGGCCTCCGGCGAGCGTAAGCGACCACGCCCGCGGGATTCTTGCCATGTCCTTGCCGCGGAAGCGCACGGTGCCGTCCGTGGGCTCGATGAGGCGCAGGAGGCACCGGCCCACGGTCGTCTTTCCGCATCCACTCTCGCCGATGAGCCCCAGCGTCTTGCCGCGCGCGACCTTGAGGTCGACATCGTCGACGGCGCGCACGAACCCCACGGTGCGCCCGGTGACCCCACCGCGGATCGGGAAGTACTTCTTGAGGCCGCGCACCGTGAGGAACTCGGCGGCGTCGCCGTCGGGCGCACTCAGGGGACCACCGCCCTTTCCCACCCTTCATCGAGCCCCTTATCGCGCAGGGCGACCGCCGAGGGAGGGAAGGCCTCGGGGTGGTCGTAGAGGTGGCAGGCGACCTGGTGGCCGGGCTGGGGCTCGGCGAGCACGGGGATCACCTCCTTGCAGATGTCCGCGGCAAACGGGCAGCGCGGGTGGAAGCGGCACCCGGGCGGGGGCGTGAGCAGCGAGGGCACGCTCCCCGGGATGATCGAGAGCTTCCCCGTGCGCACGAAGGTCTCGGGGATCGACCGCATGAGGCCGACGGTGTACGGGTGCCTCGGCCGGTTGAAGATGTCCGACGCCTGGCCGATCTCCGCCATGACGCCGGCGTACATCACGCCGACGCGTTCGCAGGTCTCGGCCACGACGCCGAGGTCGTGCGTGATGAGGATGATCGAGGACCCGAACTGGTCCCTGAGCCCACGGATCAGCGAGAGGATCTGCGCCTGGATCGTCACGTCGAGCGCCGTCGTGGGCTCGTCGGCAAGCAGGAGGCGCGGGCGGCATGCAAGCGCCATGGCGATCATCGCGCGCTGCTGCATGCCGCCCGAGAGCTCGAAGGGGAACGATTGGGCCTTTCGCTCCGGGTCGGGGATGTTCACCTGCTTCAGCATCTCGACGACCCGGCGGTCGACCTCGACCTGCACGGGGGCCATCAGGTGGTCCTTGCCGAGGAACGGGATGCGCCGCGAGAAGGCGATGCGCCTCTCGAGGACTCCGAGGCGGATCGAGCGGCGGAAGACCGCCTGCTCGAGGGCCTGGACCTCGTCACGCACGGCCGTCTCCGTGGGAAGGTCGCCGGCCTCGCGCGCGGCCTTGAGGATCGCCCGCTTCACGGAAAGGCCGCGGAAGTCCCCCTCGAGGTCGGCCGCGACCTCCTCGCGCTCCTTGAGCCTTGCGAAAAAGCGGCGCTGGAATACGCTGAGCTCGCGGGTCGCCTCGACCTGCCGGCAGATCTCCCCCAGCTGGTGCGTGATGAACGTCTCGCCGATCTGCTCGCCGATCGTGACGACGGGGTTGAGGGCTGCCGTGGGCTCCTGGAAGATCATCGAGATGTGCTTGCCGCGCACCGTCCGCATGACGGCCTCCATGCGTTTCGCGATCCGCCGGTTGCGCCGGATCCTCGCGCGGCCCCTCGAATTCACCTTGATCCGCGCCTCTTCCTCGATGCTGTCGAGCAGGTTCACGCCCTGGAAGACCACCTCTCCCCCCGTGATGCGGCCGGGGGGGTCGGGGATCAGGCGCATGATCGCCTTCGCGGTGACGCTCTTGCCGCACCCCGTCTCGCCGACGATCCCGAGGATCTCACCCGGCCGGACGCTGAACGCGACCCCGTCGAGCGCCTTGAGGACGCCGTCGTAGGTGTAGAACCGCACCGTGAGGTTGCGCAGGGAAAGGAGGTCGGGCACGGGGCCCTGCGGCGGGGGCACGGCGAGCGCCGGGACAGCGGGAGG
>DATEUP010000033.1:0-6762 GCA_035283065.1 Thermoplasmatota archaeon
CCCCTGCTTACCCCCCACATCATCCCGCCCGTGTTCATCTTCCTCCTCAAGTCCTACCTCGTGTTCGCCGTCTTCGTCTGGATCCGCTCGGCCTACCCGCGCCTGCGCACCGACCAGCTCCTCAACACGGGGTGGAAGCGGCTCCTGCCCGCGACCCTTGTCAACATCGCCGTTGCGGGGTTCCTCGTCGTCGACCAGGTCCGCCCGGGCGAAGTCGTCCAGACGCCCTTCGGGCCGATGTCCCAGGAGACCGTCGTCGCGTGGGTCGTGGGCGCCTTCACCTTCCTCGCCGTCGCGGCGCTCTACTCGATGCACCTCCTGCCCCGCGTCCTCCAGCCCCTCGTGTCGACCGCCCGGATGTTCGTCCAGACGCTCGGTTGGTTCGGCGGGCGGCCCTTCACCGTCCTCTACCCCTACGAGCGCCTCGAGGTGCCGCTTTCGGAGAGGTGGCTCCACGGCCTCTCCGACGAGAAGTGCATCTCGTGCGCCCGCTGCTGCCGCATCTGCCCCGACAACTGCCTCAACATGGTCGAGAGCCAGATGGGCCAACACCCCGACCCCCGGTTCACGACCCGCCCCGCCCTCGACGCCTCGCACTGCATGTTCTGCGGCCTTTGCGTCGAGGTCTGTCCCACCGGCGCGCTCACCATGGGCCCGAACTTCGAGCTCGCGGGCTTCTCGCGCGACGAGCTCTATTGGTCGCAAGACCAGCTCATGGGCTACGACAAGAAAACGATGCAGGAGCACCCCGCCAAGGGCGAGATCGAGGTCGTTACTTGGGTCGACAAACTGCTCTACCCGCTGCTGACACCGGTCCTCCAGTTCGTTACGCCCCACAACTACGAGCGCGCGAAGGGCTCGCACTCCGACGCCAACGTCGTGTCGTCGGCCGTCCGCGAGCTCGCCGGCGGCAAGGAGGACGAGAGGGAACTCGGGCTCATCATGGACAACATGTCCCCGCGCTCGAAGAAGGCCGTCGAGATGCTCCTTGCCGAGATGCGCACGCGCCGCCAAGGCCCGCGCGACGTCTCGGCGTGGGACCTGCGCCACGAGCGCAAGCATGAACCCAAGGGCTCGGGCTTCGGCGAGACCGCGCCCGAGGAGGACGAGGCCGCATGACGCTCCGCGAGGACGCCACCTTCTGGCTCTTCGTCGGCACGACGATCCTGCCAGCCCTCTTCGCCGTCCAGGCAAAGGACGCGATGAAGGGCGTCATCTGGCTCTCCCTCTCCCTCATCGGTGTCGCGGCCCTCTTCCTCCTCCTTGGCTCCACGGTCCTCCTGCTCTTCCAGCTCATCATCTACGTCGGTGCGGTCACCGTCCTCTACGTGTGGGGCGTGATGCTCATGCGCACGGAAATCATGGAGCGGGTCGAGTAGGAGGTCTTCACTTTGCGAATCGCGGAACTCGAATCGACATCGAAGCTCGTCCTTGTCGGCGTCACGCTCGCCGCCCTCTTCCTCGTCATCGGGTCGGCCGACTGGGGCGCCTCCGGGGGCTTTGCACCCTCCGAGCGCTCGAACGCCCCTTACGCGGACTTCGCACGCGACCTCTTTGACAACCACGGCTTCGAACTCGTCGTCTCCGCGCTCATCATCGCCGCCGCGGCGCTGGGCGGCCTCCAGATCGCCCGCGAGGAGGAATTCGATTGATCCCCCTCTCCTGGTACCTCTACGTGGCGGCCCTCCTCTTCGTCATCGGCCTGTGGGCCGTCACGCGGCGCCAGAACGCGATCATGGTCCTCATCGGAATCGAACTCATGCTAAACGCCGGGAACCTCAACCTCGTCGCGTTCTCGTACTACCGCGGCGACTTCGGGGGGCTCACCCTCGCCGTGATTTCCATTGCGGTTGCCGCCGCCGAACTATCCGTCGGCCTTGCCATCATGATCATCGTGTTCAAGAATTACCGCACGATCAACACCGCGAGCCTCACGAACCTCAAAGGCTAGCGGTCGCGGAAATCGAGGGGGTGGACACGGGATGGCCGGACCGTTCGAGGCGCTTTTGCCCTACGCCTGGGTCACCGTGTTCCTGCCGGCCCTCGGCTTCCTCCTCGTCTTTGCCCTCGGGCGCGACCGCAAGCGCGGCAACTGGTGGCTCGACGGCGGCGCCCTCTTCGGGATCTCCACGGTCGCGGCCTCCGCCGTCCTCTCCTTCCTCATCTTCCTCGAGGTCTGGCTCTACAACGACCCCTACTATTCGCCCGAGCCCTGGGTGTGGATGCGCTTCTTCGACGCGACCACGGGCTCGCCGGGCCTCTACATCGGCACGGGCCTCCACATCGACGGGCTTGCGGCCCTCCTCATGTTCATCGTCTCGTTCCTCTCGACCTGCATCGTCGTCTACTCCACCGCCTACATGCACGAGGAGGGGGCTCTCCGCCGCTACTACTTCGAGATCATGCTCTTCATCACCGGCATGATGGGGATGGTCGTCGTTGACAACTACCTCTTTGCCTTCATCTTCTGGGAGATGATGGGCCTCTGCTCCTACCTCCTCATCGGCTACTGGTACCGCAAGCCCTCGGCGGCTTCCGCCGCGAAGAAGGCGTTCCTCGTCACCCGCGCGGGCGACATCCTCTTCCTCTTCGGCATCCTGCTCCTCTTCAACAACTTCCACACGCTGAACTACCGCGAGCTCTTCGAGCACATCATCAACGGCTTCGAGGCCGGCACGCTCTCGAAGGCCGAGCTCGACGCGGTGGCCTGGGCGGGCCTCCTCATCTTCGGCGGCGCCGTGGGCAAGTCCGCGCAGTTCCCCCTCCACGTGTGGCTCCCGGACGCGATGGAGGGCCCCACGACCGTCTCGGCCCTCATCCACGCGGCCACGATGGTCAAGGCCGGCGTCTACATCACGGCGCGCTCGCTTCCGATCATCGCCCTCTTCCCCTCTTCGCTCGCGCTCATCGCGCTCATCGGCGCGCTCACCGCGTTCCTCGCCGCCACGATCGCCCTTGTCGTCTACGACATCAAGCGCGTGCTTGCCTACTCGACGATCTCCCAGCTTGCCTACATGTTTGTGGGCCTCGGCACCCTGGGCGTGGGGCCCGCGCTCTTCCACCTCATGAACCACGCGTTCTTCAAGGCCCTGCTGTTCCTCGGCTCCGGCTCCGTGATCCACGGCGCCCACACGCAGGACATGCGGCAGATGGGCGGGCTCAAGGACAAGATGAAGTGGACGTACCGCACGATGCTCGCGGGCTCCCTGTCCCTTGCCGGCATCCCGCTCGTCTCCGGCTGGTGGTCGAAGGACGAGATCATCACGAGCGCGGCCCGCTTCCACCCGGGCGGCACGCTCACCGGGCCCTTCGGTTACCTTGCGATGCCTTACGAGACCCTCGGATGGGCCGTGTTTGGCCTTTGCCTCATCACAGCGGGGCTCACGGGGTTCTACACCTTCCGCATGATCTTCCTCACGTTCCACGGCAAGCCCCGCTACGACGAAGAGCACATCCATGTCCACGAGTCGCCGGGGCCCATGGTGAATGTCCTCAAAGTCCTCGCGGTCTTTGCGCTCCTTTCGGGCGCCGTGACCGTGGGCATCTCCTACCTTGTGCCCAACGCCTTCGAGCACCACGCGGTCGACGAGCTCCTGGAGCCCAAGGTCACCGAGGTCCCGAGCCTCCTCACGTGGCAGGAGTACCTTGCAAACCCCGTCCTCTACGCCTCGACGCTGATTGCGCTTGCCGGCGTGTGGCTCGCATGGATGACCTACGCGCGCGGGTTCGTTGAGCCGAAGCGGCTCGTCGGTGTCGCGCCCGACCCTGCAACCCCCGAGCGCCGCGTCGGCGGCACCGCCGCCGGCCGCGCCCTCTTCTACATGTTCACCGCGAAGTGGGGGATGGACTGGCTCTTCCTCAAGATCGCGCTCTTCGGCGACGCCGGCCTTGCCCGCGCCTCGGACCTCATCGACCGCCGCTTCATCGACGGCACGACCTACGGCCTTGGCCGCAGCGCCTTTGGAGGCTCCGACGTCCTGCGGCGCGTGGCCGACGGCGTCGTGCGCAACTACACGGCCTGGATCATCGGCGGCCTCGCCTTCGGGCTCCTCCTCCTCAAGTACGTAATCCCCGCCGTCCAAGGGGGTGGTCTCACCCCATGATCCCCTTTGCCCTCACCCTCCTCATCCTGCTGCCCCTCCTTGGCGCCTTCGTCACCCTCTTTGGCGCACGCAACGGCCGGCAGGCCCGATGGACCGCCCTCGGCTTCTCGCTCGGCACCCTCGGCTACGGCCTCTGGATCTGCTTCGACTTCATCGCCTCCGGCGGCTTTGGCCGCGGCCTCTTCGACTTCTCCTACGTCGAGTCGGCGCCCTGGATCCCGTCGATTGGCATCACCTACGCGCTCGGGATGGACGGCCTCTCCTTCGCCATGGTCCTCCTCACGCTCATCATCTTCCCGCCCGCGATCCTCTTCGCCTTCTCCGAGCACCACGAGCTCCCCAAGTTCTTCGCGTTCCTCCTCGCGATGGAGGCTGCCATCACCGGCGTCTTCCTCGCGCAGGACTTCTTCCTCTTCTACGTCTTCTGGGAGGCGGTCCTCATCCCGATGTTCTTCCTCATCCACGGATGGGGCGGCGAGAACCGCCGCTACGCGGCGATGAAGTTTTTCATTTACACTCACGTGGCCTCCGTCGTCATGTTCGTCGGGTTCGTGGCCATGTACATGCAGTACGCCGCGGAGACCGGCGTCTACACCTTCGACATGGTCGCCATCGGCCGCTTCCTTTCGTCGCACCCCGAGTTCAAGGACTTCCAGACCGTCGCCTTCCTCCTCGTCTTCTTCGGGTTTGCCGTCAAGATGCCCTCCTTCCCCTTCCACACGTGGCTCCCCGACGCCCACGTCCAGGCCCCGACCGCCGGGTCCGTCATCCTCGCGGCCCTCCTGCTCAAGATGGGCGGCTACGGCCTCATCCGGATCGCCGTCACGATGCTCCCCGAGGGCGCCAAGGTCTGGGTCCCCCTCATGCTCGTCCTCGGTGTGGCCTCGATGGTCTACGGCGCGCTCGTGTGCCTGCGCGCCGACGACCTCAAGCGCCTCATCGCGGTCTCGTCGGTTTCCCACATGGGGTTCGTGATGGTCGCGGTCGCGGCCCTCAACAGCATCGGAATCCAAGCCGCGATCTTCCAGATGTTCGCCCACGGCCTCATCTCCGCCATGCTCTTCATGATGGCCGGCGCGATCGGCCACAACGTCGGCACGCGCAAGGTCTCCGAGCTTGGCGGGATCAACGCGAAGGTCCCGCAGATCGGCGCCTTCACGATGTTCGCCTTCCTCGCGTCGCTGGGGCTTCCCGCGCTCGTCGGCTTTGCCGCGGAGTTCGGCGTCTTCGTCTCGTTCAACGCGGCGTTCGGCTACTTGGTCGCCATCCCCCTCATCACGGTCCTTGCCACGGCCGCCTACTACCTCTGGGCGAGCCAGCGCGCTATCATGGGCCCCCTCAACCCGAAGTTCGAGGAGGCAGAGATCCCGGACCTCAAGCCCTTTGAGACGACGGCGCTCTCGGCGCTCGCCGCGCTCGTGGTCCTCTTCGGCGTCCTGCCGTACCTTTTCATGGACTACGTCGGGCCTTTCTCCGCGCACCTCGCGGGGCTCTTCGCCGGAGGTGTGATCCCATGAACGAGGTCGCGCTCGCTTCGGCTCCGGTCGCCGAGCGCCACGCCGACGCGCCGCCTGCCACGGCGAAGGGCTGGGTACCCTTCGTCGCCTTTGCGCTCCCTTTCGCGCTCCTTGTCGGCGCCTCGATGTACCTCCTCCGCAGCGCCGAGCTCCTTGCGTTCTCGCCGCAGCTCGTCCTCATCGCGGCCGCGATGGTCTTCCCGCTCGCCCCCCGCCGGATCCGCTCGAACAAGTACCTCGCGCTCTCCGCCTCCCTTGCGATCCTCGCGTCGCTGGCGCTCGTCGCCGTCATGCTCGTCGGCGACGTCTTCGCCCGCGGCCCCCTCTTCCTCCTTGGCGCCCCCTCCCTCACGATCGCGGGCGGCTCCCTCAAGATCGACGCCTTCGCCCTCACCTTCGACCTCATCTTCCTCGGCGCGGGCCTCCTTGTCGCCATCGCCTCGTGGTCGAACGAGATCCAGCGCACGACCTACCAGGGCGTCTACTTCATGCTCCTCCTCCTCACGCTCGTCGGCGCGACAATCGTCGCCTCGGCCGCCTCGCTCATCACGATCTTCCTCGGCCTCGAGCTTGCCGGGATCTCGACCTACGCGATGGTCGCCTTCGTGAAGACGAACAAGCTCGCCTCCGAGGCCGCGATGAAGTACTACCTCATCGGCTCGACCTCCACGGCCCTCGTCCTCTTCGGCCTCTCCTACCTCTACGGCGTCACGGGCAGCCTCGACATCGAGACGATCTCCCGAAGGCTCGCCGGTGTCAGCGCCTCCGACGGCGGCGTCGTGGTCGCCATCGCGTTCCTGGTCGGCGGCTTCGGCTTCAAGATGGCCGCCGTGCCCTTCCACCTCTGGGCGCCCGACACGTACACGGGCGCGCCCTCGCCGGTCTCCGCGCTCCTTGCCGCCGGCACGAAGAAGATGGGGTTTGCGGCCGCCTTCAAGGTCATCGTCGTCGGGATGGTGGCCGCTCGCGCGGAGTGGAGCGTGCTCTTCGGGCTCCTCGCGATCCTCACGATGACCATCGGGAACACGGCCGCCGTGCGCCAGACGAGCTTCAAGCGGCTCCTCGCGTACTCCTCGATCGCCCAGGCTGGCTACATCCTCGTCGCGCTCTCGATCGCGGGGGCCGGCGGGCGCGCGGGGGAC
>DATEUP010000034.1:0-7470 GCA_035283065.1 Thermoplasmatota archaeon
TCGACACGAAGACCTACGAGGCGGACGGCGTCCGCCACGAGGTCGAGGCCGAGGTCCGCAAGTTCGACTTCTCCGCGCACCTCGGCCACTCGGACATCCTCAAGTTCGCGAAGGGCTGTGGGCCGGAGCGGATTGCCCTCATCCATGGCGAAAACCGCGAGCCGCTCGCAGAGGATCTGCGGAAAGACGGGTTTAAGGTCATCTTGGGCAAGCGCGGCGAGACGGTGGAACTGCCCGGGTAGCAGGCAGCCCCTCAGGTGAGCAGGACCGCAAGCGCGAGGCAGCCGGCCACCGCCCCGCCGGTCGTGATGAGGTAGGCGGGGATCATCAGGCGCACGGCCGCCCGGATCGTCTCGGAGATCTTTGCGGTGAGGCCCGGCCCGAAGACCTTGACGCCCGCCACGCGCGCGGAGGTGGCAGACGCGGTTGCAGGCTGGAGGTCGGCGACCGCGCGGTCTACGGCCTCGACGACCCACGCCACGAGAGGCGCGTTGTCGGCCTTGGACCCGACCTCGTTCTCGGCGCCCATCGTCGTGTTCACGGCGTGGTTGTCGGTCGTGAAGACCTCGGCGTGGGTTACCTTTCCTTCAAGGGCGCCAAGGCATTGCGCGCGCAGGCCCGACTTCAGGTTGTTCCCGTCGATGAGGACCCATGCGGTGCGCTGGCCTTCGACCTCCGTCACCGTTGCGAAGACCCCCTGGGACCCGACGGCAAACTCGAGGCGCTCCCCGCGTTCCAGGCCAACCCGGGCCCACCCTGCGCGAAGCGCGCCTTGAGGCGCGGCGCCGGCCAAGGCGACGGCCTCGGCACAGAGCCTCCGGAGGGCGCCGCCCTCAGCGGACCCCGCTTCGATTCGCCCGAGGTCTGCGGCGACCGCGTTGTGGCCGTCGAGCAGGACGACCTCGTCGACACCCTGGGCCTTCGCATCGGCCTCGATCTGGCGCCCGAGGACGAGGTCGATGTCGTCGGAAGAGAGGGGCGCGCGGGACTGGGCAATCACGAGATGCGAGCCGACCCGCTGGGCCATCACTTGGAAGGGCGCGGAAGCCCTGCGGACGCTCGTGCGGGCGAGCCCCTCGCCTCCCCCTGCGGCGGACTCAAGCGCGGGTCCGACCCGGACGAGCACCTTGGCAAGCTCCTCGCGGCCCGTCGGGTTTTCGTCGTGGGTCGAGGGGCCGTGGAAGGTCGCCACTTCGTCCGCGAGGTCGGAGAGCGACGCGGCGGCTTTGGCCGGAAGGTCCGAGCCGCCGAGGTCCGCGTAGGGGCCAGGGTGGAGCTCCGGCGTGAACCAGAGCAACCTCCGTCCCCCGACCTGACTGAACCGCACGGCGTGGAATCCGACCTCCCGCGCCTTTCCGTGCCGCCCGAAAAACGCCTCCATCCGCAGGGTGCCGAGGGCGGGGTCGGCGCTGCCCGGTGCCCGCGACCAGCCCGCCCATGCGTCGAGCACGGAGTGGAGGAGCCCGAGGCCGTCCTCGTTGAAGTTGCGGCGGAAGGGCGTGACGACGACCCGCACCCACAGGGCCGCCGAAAACGCGAACACGGGGACGAAGAAGGCCGAGGTGAACACGAGGTCTGGAGGCGCAAGCGCAAGGGTCGCGAAAGCGCCAAGCGCGGCGGCGGGCAGCGCGAGCGAGGGCAGGAGCGCAAAGCGCAGCGAGGGCTCCGTCGTCCCGGCGAGGACGATCATGTTCACGGAGCCAGCGAAGGCGACGCCGAGGAGGTGCCCCCAGGCCCACAAGTCGTTCGAGGGTCCCCGGAAAGCGCCGACGAGCGAGAAGGCAAAGACCACGGCGACGTCCGTCACGGCAAGGGCGGCCGACCGCCCCCGGGTGATCGTCCCGCCCGTGCGGCGGAAGTACGCGAAAGCGAGCCCGGCGAAGAGGGCGGCGGGCATGAGAGACCCGAGGAGAGCGGCCAAGAGCGCGGTCTCGAGGGCGAGGCGAGGCGGCCCGAAGGCGAGGAACGCGGCCTCGAAGAGCGCAACGGCCGACGCGGCCGCGGCGGATCTCGCGACGGTGGGCGAGGTGATCGCGAACCTCGACACCCTCGAGGCCTCGAGCACCTCGTCCTTGTGGCCGCGCGCAAGCTGGCCGCCAAGGCCCCCGGCCACCTTCCCCTCACCTGCCCTTCACGGCCTTCACGAGGCTTGCAAGCTTTCGGTAGGGGTCGGCGGACCGCTCGACCGCCGTCCCCGTGACGATGATGTCAGCGCCCGCGGTCGCGGCGGCTTTTGCCTGGTCGGGGGAGCGGATTCCCCCGCCGACGAGGAGCGGGATCGAGATCGCGCTCTTCACGGTGCGCACCATCGAGGCCGGGACGGGCTGGGGGGCGCCAGAGCCCGCCTCGAGGTAGACGCAAGCCATCCCGAGGTACTGGGTGGCAAGGGCGTAGGCGGCAGCCGTTGCCGAGTCCGTGCGCGCCACGGGTTCGGCGCGCCCCACGCGGCCGACTTTCATCCCGGGCGCGACGATGATGTACCCCATGGAGATGGGCTCGATGCCGAGCAGGCGCACGAGGGGCGCGCCGCGCATTTGTTCCCGAGTCAGGAAGCGGGGGTCGCGGCTGTTCATCATGACCATGAAGTAGATCGCATCGGCCCGCGGCGTAAGGAGGCTCGCGGAGGTCGGGAAGAGGATGACGGGAAGGTCGACCCGGGCCTTGATCGCCCCAACGGAGGCGTCGAGGTCGGCGTGCGTGTAGCCCGTGGAGCCCCCAATCATGATAGCATCGGACCCCGCGCGCTCGGCGGCCGCGGCGATCGAGGCCGCGGCCTTGCCCGGGTGGTCCTCCGGGTCGATGAGCGTCATGTGGAGCTTCTCATGGCGCAGCTTGCGCCAGAGGTCTTCCTTGACGGTCACCCGAACCACCCGCCGACGGCAAAAGCCAGCGTGGCGAGCGCCATCCCGACTTTGGAGAGGCGCTGCGACCCGCGAGGCGAGGCGCGGAGAACGGACGCGGCGTAGATGAAAGTGGCGTCGGCGGCGGCGATCACCGCGAGGTACTCGAGGCCAAACTGCCCAAGGGGTAGGAAGGGGAGGGGCGAGAGGGCGACGGCCGCCAGCGTCGAGGCCGCCGAGACGAGGCCGGCGCGCGGGGCGCCGACGCGCTGGGGCAACGTGCGGCGGTCCGTGTCGGCCTCCATGTCTTCAATGTCCTTGGCCACCTCGCGGCCGAGGGAGGCGAGGAAGCCGAGGAGCGCGAGGGGGAGTGCGGAAAGGGGGGCAGCGACGACGACGCCTCCGAAGAGGAAGGTGATGCCCGAAAGGTAGGCGATTGCGCCGTTGCCGGGGAGCCCTGCGGCCTTGAGGCCTTTCTCGTAGGCCAGCATCATGAGCGCCGAGGTTGCGACCACGGCGAGGGCGTCAAGCGACAGGAACGCACCGATGGCAAGGGCCGTGGCAAAGAGACCTGCGGAAACCCAAAGGGCGGCGCGGGGGGTCACGCGCCCCGAGGGGATCGGGCGGTCCGGGTGCGCCTTCTTGTCGATCTCCCGGTCAAAGAAGTCGTTGAGCGCGTTGCCGGCTCCGATGAAACAGAAGGCGGCGGCGCACCCCAGCGCGACCCGGACAAGGGTCGTCCCCTCCACCGCCGGGGGGCCGGCACCCGCGAGGGCGCCCGCCAGAACTGCCGCGCTGGCCACGACCCCGTTGCCGGGGCGCAGCAGCGCGAGGAAGCCCCCCATCGCGCGGCTATCCGCGCCCCCCTCATAAACCGTTCGCACGGGTCAAGTCGTGCGCGAAAGCCGCGGCTCGGAATTTAAATCGGTTGTGGTGGATAATACGCGGGGTGCCCCCACGCCAGACGAGCGGCCCGTCCTTTCGCCGGCGAAGCGACGCGCGATCCGCAAGCAGGCCGAGATCGAGGTCGACCTCGACGACCGGCGCCTTCGGCGGCGCCTTGGCGCGCTTGGAATCGGCCTCGTCGTCCTCTGGATTGTCGTGATTTTTGGCTCATCCATGCAGGCGGCGCTCGCGCAGGTCCCGGTACTTTCCGACATCTTCGCCTTCTTCTACATCGAGACCACGAGCATCACCGTTGCTGGGCTCTTCCTCGTGATCCTCTTCGACACACTATTCTTCGTCATCTTCCCCGGAGAGCTGTACTTCTTCGTCGCGCTCGCCCACGGGATGGACCCCGTGCTTGCCATCGTTGCCGCTGCGGCGGGCGGCGCGATCGGCCAGAATGCGAACTACTGGATGGGCCGCTACGGGCGGGTCAAGGGGAAGAACCGCCCTCGGGGCGCGAAGCTCATCCGGTTCGCCGAGAAGGCCAACGGGCGGGGCGGCACCGCGTTCCTCGCGCTCGCGCTGTCGACGCCTTCGCCGGAGATCATCGGGTTTGCCTATGGCCTTGGCAAGTACCCCGCAAGGCGCTTTGCCGAGATGGCCGTGGTGTTCCGCACGGTCAAGTGGGTCGCCCTCTTCGCGGCGTTCCTGTACCTTCGCCCCTACCTTTCGGTCTTTGGAATTTGAGTGGGTCCGACCCGCGGCCGGCCTGCCGCTTCCCTGGCGAGCCTCGAGATGAGCTCGCGCAGGCGCGCATCGACATCCGGGGGCGGCTCAAAGGACTCGTTGTAAGGGCAAAGGCCGTCGCGGATCGTGCGGTCCTCGTCCTCGTCGTAGATGAACGGGTAGAGCCGGCAGCCCTCGGGCTTCACCGCCTGGACGCGGCAGCGCCCCTCGGGGCTCAAAAAGAAGCACGCGCCGTCCTGCGTGTTTCGCAGGCGCAGGTAGCCCTCCTCCTCGTCGGGTTCGCTGAACTCCGAGCGCCGGTAGCCGAGCGCCGTGAGCCGCTCGAGGTCCGCGAGGGTAAGCGGCATGTTCGTTTCGTGGCAGCAGAAGGTGCAGGCGTTTTTCACGCAGGGGGAGTCGGCCCGGGGGGGCCCGATCTGGAAGAGGTTCGTCATGCTAGCGCCTCGTTCGGCGGCCGGGGGCGCGCGGGGTCTTTCGCGCAGGGGCAAAGGCGTCGAGCGTGATGCCGGTTTGGCCCTGGTAGTTGCCGGACCGCTTGGAGTAGGCCTTGGCGGCCCTCGAGGTGAGTTCGACGAAGACGAGCTGGCAGTAGCGGTCGCCGACCGCGAGTTCGACGGTGCCTCGGCCGGCGTTGAAGCCCGTCAGCGTCAGGTTGCCCTCGAAGCCCGCGTCGACGCGCCCGAAGGCCGTGATGAGGCCCTTGCGGATGTGGCTCGAGCGCAGCCACAGCTCGCCCGTGAGGTCGTCGGGGAAGCGCACGCGCTCGGCGGTGGCCACGGCGAACCAGGCGCCGGGCCTCACCTTGACCGTGCCGCTCTTGCGCGGGCGGCCGCCCGCCACGTGGATTTCCGCAAGCGTGAGGTCGTACCCGTTCGGCGTGAGGTTGGCCTCGGCAAAGGGGTCGACCCCGAGGGACCCCGAGCGCAGGCGCTTGAGGATGTCGGAGTCGGAGAGAACGCCCAAGGGGAGCCCCGGCCGCCGCAAGCGCCGCGCGGCGCGAAAAAGGTGCCGCCACCCGAACCTTTTTTGCCGGGGGCTCCACCTTCGGCGCACCCCCCGCGGGAGGTCCCCCCTTGTCCGCCTTGTCCGACCTCGACGTCCAGCAAAGCCTGAAGGCCACGATCGAGACGCTGGCCGCGGCGGCCCGCGAGGTCGAAACAGCCCTCCAGCCCGGGGTCGGCGCGCTCCCCCTGGAGTTGCGGGAGAGGCTCGACCTGATCTCGAAGAAGGTCGAGGAGGCGGAGGCGTTCTTTGCAAGGGCCCTCGATTCGAAGGCCCTCTACGACCTCCTCTCGTCGATCCACGGGCGGCTCGGCGAGGCGGCGGCGGCCGAGCGCTACGCGCGGCAGGGGCGGATGTTCATGGCCGACGAGCAGGAATTCCAGGGGCGCCTCCAGGCGTTTTACGGCAACAACACGAAGGCCCTGTCGCACTTCAACGAGGCGCTCCGCCTCGTCCCCGACCACGCGTTTGCAAAGAAAGGCGCCGAAGGGTCGGCAAAGCGCATCGAAAAGTCGACGAAGGACCTTGACAAGCTGAGGATGGCTGCCGAGTCCAAGCGCACCTCGAAGGAATTCCTCGCGCTCGGCGCGGCGCTTGCCGACCTTGGCCGGCTCGACGAGGCGCTCGCGGCGTTCGACCAAGCGGTCGTGCTTGACCCGGCAAGCCCGGACGGCTACGCGCGCCGGGGCACGGCGCTCCACGCGAAAGGCGAGGTCGCCGAGGCGCTTGCGATGTACCAGAAGGCCGTGGCGATCAAGCCGACCTCCATGATGGGCAGGCGCGGCGTGAACTACGCGACCTTCCAGATGGAAAACCCTGCGGGTGCGGGGCGGCCGGCGGAAGACTGACCGCCGCCCGTGCTCGGAGACGCCGGGCCGGCCTGCCCGGCCGGCCCGGTCCCAATCGCGCAGGACACGAAGGGAACCGGCGTGAGGCCAGGTTTCCCCCCAAGGACGAGGTCATTCTGTTCGGTCCGCCAGAGGCCGATGCCCGGGCGAACCGCCGTTGCGGGGACAGAGAGAAGGCTACCCCCTCCCACCCCGGATGCTCCCCGCACGCCCTCCCCGCGGGTATTGCGATGGGCCCCGTTGCCCCTTTTGCCCACCTCCGAAAGAGGAGAGGGGGCGGGCAGCGCGGGGGCGGGATAGGAAGGGCGGGATGAAGGGGGGTTGGGACGCGGCAGTGCCTTGAGATCACCCGTGGGGCCGTGATCAGAGGGCCTTGCGCCGGGGGTCGCGGGCGGGGTCCGCGGACGGGAGGACGTCCTTCGACCAGCGGGCGCGTTTCCAGCCCGGGACGGGTGTGGTGCACCCCTTGCGCGGGACGAACGGGGAACGCTCCTGGGATTTGTAATGGTGAATGTACCGCGGGCAGTTCGGGAAGACCTCGCGTATCTTCACCCGCACGACAAACTGCGCCTCCGGGAACTCCGGCAGCAGGGGGTCGTCGCGCGCGACCGAGGCGTCGCCGTTGATGCGGATGCGGTTGCCTTCCTCGAAATCGATGAACAGGAGCCCCACGTGCGGGTTCACGAGGAGGTTTCCCATGGAGAGGTACATCCCGTTGCCGTCGTAGTTGGGCCACGCGAGGGTGTGCACGTCCGGCACGCGCACGAACCCGGGGTCGCCCCCCTTGTAGGAGCAGTTGGGCTTCCCCTGGGCGTCGCACGTGGCAAGGAAGAAGAAGTCGCGCGACTCGATGAAGCCCTTGAGCCCTGCATCGATCGTGTCGCCCACGAGGACCTGCTCGATGCGGTCCGCAAGGCGGCGCGTGTCGAACTCGTCCTGGAGCTGGCGGTTCCCCTCGTGGTATACGCCCTTGGCGGCCTTCGAAGCCATGGGGGCTCAACCGGGCCGAGGCCATTAGTCTTTCCGGGAGCCCCGGCCCGCGAAGGAGATCCGCACCTCGAAGAGGGCTCACCCCCCCCGCACTGGGCGCTCTTTGAAAGCCCTCCCCGCGGAGTTTGCTACGGGCCCAGTTGTCCCTTTTGCCC
>DATEUP010000035.1:0-2433 GCA_035283065.1 Thermoplasmatota archaeon
CAGCCCGCCGGTGCCGACGGGCGCGTCCGCTTCATCCTCCAGTTTGAAGCCGGCGTGAACCCCGCCCTGATCGCCGCCCTGCGGCCTCGCGGGATCGCGTACGAGCGCTACCTCCCGGAGGGGGGGATGATCGCCTCCGCGACGCCGGGCGACGCCCCGGCCTCGGCCGCCGAGGTGGGCGCGCGCGCGCTGCTCCCCCTCTTCCCGGCCTTTCGCCTCGACCCGGCACTTTGGGGGGTTGCCCTCAATCCCGGTCAAGGGACCGTCGCGCTCTCGGCCCTCCTGTTCGACAGTGCCGCCGGCCCAGACCCGCTTGAGAAGCTCGGGGATGTCCTCGCCTTCGACGGGCGCTTCGCGCTGCTCAAGGTGCGCGAGGAGCGGCTCCTTGCGCTCGCGCGGCTGCCGGACCTCGAGTGGGCGGAACGCGCCTCCCCCCGCGAGCCCCTGCTCAACTACACGACTAGGATCATGAGCGCGCGGCAAGCCCTCGACGGCCCGTTCCTCGACGACGGGTTCTCGGTGTGGTCCTACAACCCCGCCACGGACGCCTTCGAGGGCCTCAACGGGACCGGCGTCACGATCAACATCGCGGACACCGGGATCGACAGCACGCACCCCGCCTTCGACGGGCGCATTGTCGGCGCGTTCGGCTACGGGTCAAACGCGACCTGCGACTGCACGCCCGGCCAGTTTCCCCACGGGACCCTCGTGGCCAGCGCGGCGGCCGGGAACGGCTCGTGGCGGGCGCAGGACGCGGACCGCGAGAAGGGGAAGCACGCGGGTGTCGCGCCCTCGGCCGGGCTCGTGGCGCAAGTCATCTTCGGCTCCCTGCGGACGCCCACGCAGATGGCGCAGGACGCGCTCTCGGCGGGCGCGTTCATCAACTCGAACAGCTGGGGCGGCGACGTGGGCGGCGCCTACACGCTCGACTCCCAGCAGTACGACGAGCTCGTCCTCGACGCGAACGGCCGCGACGCGGGCGCCCCGCAGATGGTCTACGTCTTCGCGTCGGGAAATTCCGGCGGCGGCGGGGCGCAGACCGTGCACACGCCGGGCACCGCCAAGAACGTGATCACGGTGGGCGCCACGGGGAACTTCCGCTGGTCCTCACCCGACTCGGTCGCCGGGTTCTCGTCGCGCGGGCCGGCAGCCGACGGCCGCCTGAAGCCCGACGTCGTCGCCCCCGGCGAAGGCGTCGACGGCGCGCGCGCGGCCGACGCGGGCTGCGGCGGCGGCGAGGACAACTGCTCCTACTGGGTGAACTCGGGCACCTCGTTTTCGACGCCGGCGGTTGCCGGCGCCGTCGCGCTCCTCACGCAGTGGTTCCAGAGGCAGTTCGGGACGCGGCCCTCCGCGGCTATGGCGAAGGCGCTCCTCATCGAAGGGGCCACACCCCTGCCGGGCTACGATTGGCCGGACAACAACCAGGGTTGGGGGCGCGTGAACGTCCGGCGCAGCGTGGACGAGAGCCCCTCGCACCGCCACCTCTTCTGGGACGAACTCGACCCGATCTTCCAGGGCGGCGGGGGCTCCGAAGTGACCTACCGGTTCTTCGCGGAGGCCGGCGAGGAACTCAAGGTCGTCCTCGTGTGGTCCGACGTGGCCGGCACCGCGTCCTCCGGCAAGGCGCTCATCAACGACCTCGACCTCGAGGTCAGGCGGCCCGACGGCACGCGGCTCTACGGCAATGCCTTCGAGAACGGCTTCAGCACCGCGGGGGGCCTGCCGGACCGCGGAAACAACACGGAGGTCGTCCGCGTGCGCGCCGCGCAGCGCGGGGAGTGGACGGTCCGCGTCAACGGGTCGGCGGTCCCGAGCGGCGTCCAGCGTTTCGCGCTCCTCGCGACCGGCAACATCACCCGCGGCTGGGTATCCCTCGTGCCCGACCCGCCCGAAGTCTTCCCGCCCTCGCCCCGCGAGGACGACCTGCTCACCGTCATCGTCCCCGTTCGCAACCACGGCACCGCGTACCCGGCGCCCTTCGACGTCGTCGCGGTCCTCGAAGGCCCCGAGGGGAATGCGACGGCAAGCGCCCGCGTCCTCGGCGTCCGGCCCGGCGACGACTTCCCGGCCACATTCCTCTTTGCGCCCAAGCGCGGCGCGCACACGGTCCGGGTCACCGTCGACCCGGGCGGCGCAAGCGGCGACGCGCTCACGGGTGACAACGACGTGTCGGCGCCCATCTTCGTTGCGGGATTCCAGGTCCAGCTCGCGCCGGTCAAAAACATCACGAGCCTGCCGCCCTTGGGTTCCGATTCGTTCCTCCTTGCCTACACAAACGAGGGGAACGTGAAGGACCGGTTCACGTTCGCCTACGGGGCCTCGCCGGGATGGGTCGCGACCTTGAACGCCTCGGCGGTCGACCTCGGCCCCGGGGAGAGCGCTTTTGCCTCGGGCACGCTTGGGACACCCGACCGCGTGCTTGCAGGCCAA
>DATEUP010000036.1:0-35249 GCA_035283065.1 Thermoplasmatota archaeon
CCGCTCCTCGACCTCTTTCGTCGGCCTACCCACGATTAGCCACCCCCATCTTGCCCTTCGGCGGTCTTGTTAACCACAGGAGCAGTAGCACATAGACGAGGACCGAGATGGCCAGAAGCTCGAGGATCATTACAGCGCCTCCGCCGTGCGCTTCACATAGGAGGGGAGCGGGGGGTTATCCGCCGCTCGGTACGTGTAGCGGTAGTAGGGGGAGTAGCGGAAGGCCGTTCCTTTCTCATGCACGCACCAACATGCTTGATCGTGTCGCCACTCGTCGTAGCCGGGACGCGGCGCGCCTACGCCATCAATGCCTTGGGAGAACAGGTGGAGCGTCAATCCCGCATCGCCTCCGTCAACAGCGCCTCACCATAGGCGTATGCATATCCCCGGAGCGCGACCCGACGCACCTTGACACGACGCGTGAGTAGCCTGCGCATGGCTGCCTCCTCGACGGTGGGTGCGGGGTCGGCGATTGCCGCCCGCGCTCTCAGAGTATCCGCCAGTTCGAGCGCGGCCGTCTCGACGCGCCCGCGCGCCTCTTCGCTATTCATCCTCCCTCTCCCTCCAACTCCTCAATCCGCCCCTGCAACTCCCAGAATGCCGGCGAGTTCGGGTCGTACGTGTATTGCGCCATGAACTGGGGCTCGCCCGGCTTGGGGCTCTTCACCCCGCACGTCTGCATGCACACGACGAAGCCACACCGCTTGCACGTCCTCACCCTCAGCGCCTCCAGGGGTGTACGGGCTTGCGGTTGTCGATAAGGTTGAATTCCGGGTGCCAGGTGGCCAGACAGTCCCCGCAATGAACCAGCCACGCCTTGATAGTCTCCACAGCCGGTGCGTGCGGGTCGAACCGCATCTCCCGCGTATCCTGTGGCGGGCGAATCTTGAGCCCGCGCTTGCAACATGGACACTTTGCGACTTTGGCCACACGGTACACCGCCTTCCTTCACCGGATGCCGCTCAGCCACTTGCCGCCGCGCTTGCGCTTGAGGTAACGCCTTTGCAGCGGGTGGCGAACCGAGCGCCCCCTGGTCTTCGGCACATGCTTGCAGTCCCCGACATGCACCGGAGTCCCGTGTTGCGTCGCGCAGTCCCATTGGCAATCGTCGTAAATGTCAAACGGCGCCTCGCGCTTGTTTGAGAGATACCAGATGACCTTCGCAATGCTCGCACGTTCGCGCCTCCGCTTCAGGACTCCCACGCCCCTCGCGTGAAGGAGTGTAGTTGCACGGTCGTCGGCGTCCGCACCTTTCGGACGACCTCTCCGTTGGACCCGGTAAGCCGGTTGTGGAAACGCGCCGCGTCGAAGTCCACTGTCGCATAGCCCACGTCGTAGAACTTCGAGACCGCCTCTTCGTGATAGTCCCCGGTCGGGCACTCGCCGTCGCGGTAGAAGCTCCCGCAGTTCAGCGCGTCGAACCGCTCCCCCCAATCCGTCCTCGGGCCGTTCGGCGTGTTCCTCGGGCCGTAGTGGTCGAGGATGTGCGTGTGGTGGTAGAGGTAGAGGTCGTGCAGCGGAACGCCCTGATCCCAGCCGAGGCAGACCGCGGCGAGGTTGCGACGGGCTCTGACGTTCAGGAGCTCCTGGTCCCAATGCCTCATGACCTTCTGGCTCGGCACCGAGCGCAGGCCGTGGCCGCTACGGATGTAGTAGGTCGCGCCGTCCGGCCACCGCAATCTGAGAGAAAGCCGCCAGCCGGAGTACGTGGGCATGAGGTCTTGAGGCGCCAGGTCGCTCCGCATTTCTACGGCGAAGAGGTCGCCCACCAGCCGGAAGAGGCTCTTGTCGTGGTTGCCCAACTGCATGAAGACGTTCTCGGCGCCCAACTCCTCGGTGAGTTCGATCACGACCTGCTTGAACTCTGCATATTGCTGGGCGATTATTTTATCGGGCTCTAATGCGTTTGCGTAGTGGTGGCCGTAGTAGTGCCCCTCGAGGAAGTCGCCGCCGAGGTTGACCATCTTCTGAGGCGTCTTGTCGGCTTTGATCGCATCAACCGTCTTCCAGAGAGCGGCCGTGTCGTGATTTGCGAACTTTCCGATGTGCAGGTCCCCCAGGCAAAAGAGGCGGAGGCGCTTGGCCTCCAAGTCTCTCTTCTGCACGGGGCTGTCATACGTCGAACTCGGTTGTATCCTCGTCATTGTGCATCCCATCCATTCCAACTTGGCTTGAGTGGATAACGGCGGTTATCTCCCGCCTTCGCGCCGCGACTTTCCCCGACCGGCGGGCCTTGCGTTGCGCGCGCGCCTCCTTGATCCTTACCGCCGCAAGGTGTCGGTCCCGGTACGCGCGGTTCGCGCGGGCGTAGGCGCCCAGCGATTCATGCCTCTCCTTCGTCAGCTCGAGCGGCGCGCAGAAGTCGCGTATGAACTCGGCCGAGTATTCACCAGACCGCGCGAGACGCTCCGCCACAGTCCGCAACCGCGATTGGCCGGGCGACCCCTTCTGGGGGTTCGTCGCTCCCGGGCGGGCGGTCTTCTCCGGGTCGTACAGCCGGAGCGATGGCGGAGGCGGCGCGACCTCGGTGGTTTTCATTCTACCGGCCCCCCCTCTTCCGCCTCTATCGCTGTTACGAAGTCCTCGGCCGCCGAGTAGAGTTCGTCCCGCTCGTCGCTCCATGAGTCTGCCTTATCGTACACCGCGGCGAACGCCACGGCCGCGCGCTTGAGGCGCTCTTCGGCGAGGCGCCTTTCGGCTTCGAGCGCGCGCTTCTTCCAACTCGGCTTTGGTTGACTCATTTCGGCACCCGCTCCATCAACTGCATATAGGATCGCAGATACCTTCGCCACTTCGCAACCGGAAGATCCTCCGTGAGCCCGCCGATGGGGATTAGGATTATGTCGGCGTACCCCCGCAACCCATTTTCGAGCGCGTCCCGAATCTCCGCGCGCTTGCCCTCGAGGTTTGCGCTCTGGATCTCGAACGCGAATTTCGGCCAGGGCTTCGCGCGCCTCGGGGGGATTGCGACCACGTCCAGCCGGAGCCTGCGGCGGCCGGCATCGTATGGCGCCTCAACCTCCTGCTCTGCGGTCCAACCCAACTCGTCTTCGATCATGCGGGAAAGAATGTCCTTGGCCAGCCGATGCTCCGGCGAGGCGGCGTCTTTCTCTTGTTTCATGCGGAACCCCCCCCCGGAGGCGGGCTTTCCACATCGCACGGCGCGTTTTCGGCGGGGGGTTCTACCTGGCCCACCATACGCCCCGTAGCCTCATGTCCGCTTCCAAGACCAATAGTTCGGCTTCGGCCTTGTCCGCCGCGTTCTTCTTCGCTTGCCACTCGCTGTATTTCCTGCGCGCCCTCCCCCGGAAGACGCCCATGCGTTTGTCGTTCATGTTCGTTAACCGCCTTTACCGGCGCGCCGCGCTCAAGTCGCACCCCACATTCGCGGCAGAAGTTGTCCCTATGCCCAAGTTGATCGAACCCCCCGAAGTGGCTGGCGTTGCACTTCGCCGTCTCGGGGGCGGGCTTCCAGAATTCGCACCGTTCGTCCATGTGGTGCTTGCCCGCTGGGAGGTGATCGGCCCAGAGCTTCTTGCAGGCAGGGCAATCGCCCTTCACGAGAGCCGGAGCCGGAGCGGGCGGCGAGAAGCGGGCCGTCAATAGTTTCCCGATCGAAGGCGTTTCAACGCCCTCTTCGCGCAGGGCCATCCTCAACGTGATCGCAATGCTTTCCAGGGCGTCCGCCCTCGCCCTCAGCGCCTCGGCCTCGGCGCGGGCCTCCAGCATCTCTTCGTACATCTGGGCGTTCCCGTCGCGATACTCGTTCGCGATCTTCATGGCCCTAACCCGCTCCACAAGCGCCGCGTCGCGCTCGTCCAGAGCCCTCTTCACAACCCCGGCCTGCTTCTTGCGCACACGGCGTTCCTCGGCCGGCCGCTCCGCGTCGGTCATTCCTCGCACCCGCCCCTCGTGCAAACCTCGCAACGTTTTTCCCACTCGTGGCAGACGCACGGGTTCAACTCGCTCCCGATGCATGGCTTCGGCTCGACTTTGAAATGGCAAAATTGCTCCCCGTCATCCCCGAGGAGTTCTCCGGGCTTGTCCATGTCCCCGCCACACTCCATGCACCTCTCTGCGCTCATTCCGCCACCGCCCGGTAGCCCGGCCATTCCTCAGCCGCCTCCTTCTCGCAAAGTAGAGCGCCCGTTGCTCCCACGCGCGGCTCTCCCGTCATTGGGTCGAAGTCCGCCTTTCGGAAATACACGCGCTTCGGCCTCCCGCAATGGCAAATCTCACTTGCGCGCAACACCAAGTCCCCTACCTCCCGCCCGAACGCCCCCATCAAAAGCGGTTTGCTAATTATACGGTTCGCTCCCGACCATCTCGGTCGCTTCTTCCGAAAGCAGGCGCTCTCGTTCCTTCGCTTGCTCGTTGCCCCGGCGCTTGCAGGCGCGTATCCTCGCCGCACGATCGTAGGCGGGGCCACCACGGATTGCCACGAGCGTAAGGCTCATTGGATAGACTATACCAGATTTCTCCAGTAACCCCAACTGGACCTCCAACCCCTCGCCGCGCGCGCCAACCGCCCGCGCAAGATTCTCCCGCGTCTGCGGGCCGTTCCGCCTCAACTCCTCGAGTACCCGCTCCCGCAGATTCGGTTTGGTTCTGTGGCGTTCGCAACGCTCGATCGGCCTGTGCGTGCCGAGGAACACCTTGCACCCGCACCACTTAACGTATTCCCTCACCGCGTCGCCCCCCGCAAGATGATCCTCAGCCCGCTCATCTCCCCGTAGGCCGGCGCTCTCGGCATTTCCAGCGCGCGCGAGGAGTAGACATATCCGAGTTGCGGGCAGTGTGCTCGCACGTTCCCGGTCCATCGGTTTCGTGTGGCGTGGTGCGGGCAGTTGCATATCTCGCAAAACCAGGCTCCGATTTTGGGGTCGTCCATTCACGCCACCCTCCATTGCCCCGGCCTCGGTTCCAGTATCCCGCTCTCTCGCCGCTCCTTCAACCAGTCGAGCATCTTCACCACCCTCTCCGGGGGAGCGCCTATCGCACTCGCCAAGTCCGCCGCCGAGCGCGGCTCCCCCTTCGCCTTCTGCAATTCCTCCATCAGTAGCCTTGCAACCTCGCGGTCGGTCCGGCTACTCCCGTAGTTGAGAATCGAAGCGTCCGGCGCGCCGCCGAACTGCGCGAGCATCCTCTCGTAGACCGCCTTCGTCGCCTCGGCGTCGGCCGCCGTCGCAACGGTGGAAAGCCGCATCTTCGCGAACGCCTGCGCCACGTAAATCCATTGGTCGAGTTGGCGGGCGGTTACGGGAACGGCGCCGTCCGGTCGGCCCTCGGCCTTCTTGCGGAAGTCCACGTAGGCACTTTTGAGGATCGCGCGCGCTTCCGGGCTGAGCTTCGCGGCCGTGCGCTTCGCGAGGAAGAGATACTTGCGCAGTAACTGGTCGTTGATCCCGCCGTCCACGCGCTCGCCGTCGTGCTTCGCCAGGATGCGCTCGGCAATCTCCGCATCTCTCTCGGGGTCGATGCGATCTAAGAACAGGCCGACGTACCAGCACCGGCTCATCAGGGACTCCTCGAAGTCCGTCTGGCCAAGGATGTTCGTGTCCTCCCGATCCCACCGCCCGCCCTTGGGATTGAGCCCAAACATGATCGTGGCGCGGCCGTTGAACTTCGCCCAAGCCGCCTTCTCGATGATTACCTGGCCGCTCTGCATCGCTTCATGGAGCTTTCCGCGCGTCGCGGCATCCATCCTGCCGGCCTCATCGATCGCGAGGATCTTGCGATCCGCCCGAACCATCGACCCCGGCTCTACGCGTCGTCTCCCGCTCTTGTCCGCCTCGCTTACGCTCGCGAGCAGGCCGGCGCTTGAGGCCATCGGGCCGGGCACGAACGCGCCGCCGACCAAGGCCACGCAACGCCTCATGAGCGCGGTCTTCGCCGTCGACGGGTCGCCTGCAAGGACGATGTGCAGGAGGCCCGTGATCGGCTCGCGCGCCTCCGCTATCGGGGTGCCGCCGATCATGGAAAGAAGGAGCGCGAGCTTGTGGTCCTCCACGCCGACCCAATCCCCGAAACAAGAGAGGGTCAGCCTGGCCGCGAGGTCGTTTTCCGCACGCGCGATGAAGCCGGCCAGGTGCGCGCGGTCTTCCGCCGTAACGCCACGCTCGGTGTCCTCGTCCGTCTCCGGCCGCACGCTCGATGCGTGGATGTATTCCACCGTGTCGCCCGACTTCGGGGCCCGCAAGACCCCGCACACCCTGACGGTCGCCCCACCGAACACGTAGTCCGTCATGAAACCGTCGACGCGCACGCGGACGGTGGGAATCTGGCCATCCTTGCCGGCTTCTTCGGGGAGGCCGCCGAGCTCGAACGTCAGGCTCGGTATCCACGTCGAGGCCCCCTCGTCCAACTTGGCATTGCCGGCGCAGTTCGGTGTGCCCGTATGTTCGCCGTCTTCCCAGATTGTGCCGCACTCCACGTTGCGTCGGTACTTCGTTTCGCCCGCAAGCAGATGCTTTGTCGGCGCGGTGCAACGGTGGCAGTTGTAGACAGCCTCCCAAAGCAGGCGTTGCGGCGGGTCAATGCGCGTGATTTGCCCTTGGAGCGAGACCCATTCCTTCGGGTGGATGTGCCGCATGGCCGAGACCGTTTGGAAGGGGGTCTCGAAGAAGGCGATCTCCGTGTCCTCGGGGACGGCGTTGCTTTGCCGCAGTCCTTCAAGCGCCGCGAAGATCGCGCCATCAGAGTATCGGTGCATCTCGCCGCGGATATGCTGGTGCTTGTCGAGGTCCAACCACAGGATCGGCCTGTTTAGCGTTCGCAAAACGGCGAGGTCGGCGCTAAACGGCGAGGCCGCACCCTCTGGAAGGAAAATCATGCGCCATGTCGGGATGTTCCACGCACCGGAGGTCATGCGGGGGCCTCCCGAATCACGGCTTGCACGAACGCACGGTCGACGCCGAACGTCTCCATGATCGCCTTACCCGCCGGGAGGTGAGGGAACTCCGCGCGCGCTTCCGGCCGGTATCGCTCCAACGCCTCGAGGATTGCGCGCTTCGCGTTTTCCAGGCGCTCGGTTCGGCGTTTACGTTTCTCGGAAATTGTAAACGTCAGGCCCTCGGCCTCTCCTCGCAGTAAGAGCGCCTTCGCCTCGCATTCGTCCGCCTGCGCGTGTAGCGCGTCCTGACGGGCCTGCAGGCGCTCGGGCTCCCGGTCGATGTATTCCCTCAGCGCCCGGTTGATCGCCTCAGCGCGCCCCCTCCCGCTTAACGACGCGAGCCCATGCGCTACGTCGGGATCCGGCCGGAAGGCGACTACACCCAATTTTCCTTGTTTCAAGAGCCTTCCCCCTTTTCTCGCGCGCGCGTAAACTGTTTACAGGAAACGTAAACATCCGTTCTTCTTCAGTCCCTTACTGGAGTTACCACTAAGATGAGGGAGGTGCGGGGGGAGGTGTGTTTACGGGTCGGGCCCGAAAAACGTTTACACCGAATTCCGCTGCAACCCATCCTCTACCTTAGTGATCGTGAGCCCGGCCTCTGCCGTGGCGGGGAGGGGGCGCTTGCACTCATCGTATAGACCGGGTGCGGACCCAGTGAATGGGCCTCCGAGCCACATTGCGGTCCGATCATTACAGTAAACAACATAGGATCCCCGACCTCCACAGCACGAACACTCCTTCGCCCCATAGAAGTCCATCCCGAAATAGCCGTAATCCGAAACCATTCCATACCCGCCACAGGCCCCACAAGGCACCTCGTAATATCGCTTCATTCGCGCCATCGTCAGCGGCCTCCCTTGGGGCGCTCCCCTGACTTCCAGCGTATGTTACACCAGTCGTTGCATTTGTGTGTCCGCTTTCCAGAAAGAATTCGAGGCCCGTGCTTGATGGGACACCGTGATAGACAGAACGGACATCGCGCTCGGCATTGGCTCATTCCTCTCGGCCTCCGGGGGCGGGGCGTGGTTCCATACATCGCAAGCAAGTAGGCGATAACTCGCGGTGGAGGAAGTCTCTGCGACCGTAATAGTGATATGCCCACCACCGCCACTCCTCGGGGGTGCGAGTCGCTTTGACAACGCATCTACCGTGACGGCATCTTCCGTTGCATCGGTGATCCACCATCTACCTCACCTCGCCCGGAGGGGTCGGGGCCGTCCGCTCTCCGCAGGTCTCGCAGACCCATTGCAGTTCGGGCCTGTGGTCGGGGCACGGCGCGTTTTCGGCGGCGGGAGGTTGGGTAGGAGCCTCAAGTGGGGCAGTCGCCTCCAAGCCCATCTTGCTCTCCTTGCCGACCACCGCCTTTGCCGTCGCGCTGTGCTTAGGATCGAGGATAGAGTAGTCGAAGCCGCAAGGCGGCGAATGCGTCTCGTGGCCGGGCAGGTTCGGGCACTTCGCCGTCTCGGGGGCGGGCTTGGCGAACGCGCTTCCGTCCTGGCAGGGTTCTCGCCCGTTCGTGCCGGGGATTGCGCCGTATCTCTCAACTGTCTTTCCGCCATCATCCGACCCGAAATGATGGGTGTCGTGCTTCGCGCACTTCGGAGCCGGAGCGGGGGCGGGCATATCGCAGACCCGGCAGAGCAATTTGCCGCCCACGAAAACCCCAAAGGATGCCGCGTGATCACACTCTGGAGCCGGAGCGGGCTTGACCGCGCCGCAGTTCTCGCAGGCCATTTGCCTCTGGTCGGCTTCGTTTTCTTCTTCGACCCAGGAATGTTCGCACGGAGCGCTTGCGGCGGCGGGCTTTGCAGGCGGGGCGGCCGGAACCGATGGAGCCCGGATACTCCGGGCGGCTACGCCCGTTTCGCCGACACCGTAGGGCTTTGAGACTCCTGACCCTGAGTTCTCTCCAACCGCCCCGCTTTCTGCTACCTTTACCGTCGCGCTGTGCTTGCAACAGCACGGGAAATCCATGTCGGGCTGTATCGAACATTTATGGTGCGCCCCGCGCCCGCACTCCGGGCACTTCGCCGTCTCGGGGGCGGGCTTATCCCTAAGCGCCAATCCTGCCGCTGACCACGGGTGTGGCTTCGGCGCCGGAGCGGGCGGCGAGAGGCGGGCCAAATCATTGACGACCGCTGATACCCACATCGGGGCGTCATCCTCGGTGTCATAACGCCCCTTGATTTCCCGGATGGCGAGTACGATACCCGCCCTCAGCGCCTCGGCCTCCGAGCGGGCCTTGTCCAGAGCCTTCATCGCCCAGGAGCCGTTCCGCCAGTATTCCAGTTCCTCGCCTCTCGCGAGCGCCGCGTCGCGCTCCTTTTGCACGATGCCCAGCGCCAAGTCGCTTCGGCGCCTGCGGGCCGCCAGTTCCTCATCATGCTTCGCCTTCGCCGCGGCCAGTTCGGACTGGAGGGCGCGGATGCAGTCTGTCGGGTGTCGGTTGTGCGTCTCGCAGCGTGGAACCGGGCGATCAACCGTATACGTCACGCAGATTACGCAGACCGCCAGCCGCCCCGCGTCCTTCTCACCGCTCGTCTCCGCTCCACGCTTAGTCATCCTCGCGCCTCCACGTACTCATAATCCGCCGGGTCCGCGTCCGCAGCTCGGGGCTGGGTGTCGGCTCGCGGCGCCGCTCTCCCTCCTTGCGGTTGCGAAGTTGCCCGAGCAGGCGACGGCGCGTGTCCCGCGGTTGCTGAGGGAGGAGAGTGGGGGAATAGAGCGACGTTCGCTCCGGGATCCGTGAGGGTATAGACCTTGGTCACTCGGAGATCAACGATTTGCGCGTCGTCGACAAACAAGATCCCGGTGAGGCCGTCGATGAATGCCCGCGCGAGCTTGTCCACGTCGGGCCTTACATCCGGCAGCAGGCCCCCACTCTCAACCTTTCGCCGCTTCGACTTCGGGGTCGGCAAGGAGAAGTTGACTTTGAGTGTTAGCGGCCCCTCGAGGGGAAAGTCCGCGTACGATTGCGCGAAGGACCGAGCGGCTTCACGGATGGCGCCCTGCCAACTGCGCAAGGACTTATCCCCCTGCTCGAACATCACAACGCGCCCGGAGTTCCGGTGCAACATCGCGCGCTTGCTACCCATCGGGCGAGGATCGCCGCTGACGAAGAAGAGCGCGGCGGTCATGTTTGCACCCCGAAGTGCGCTTCGATCGGCCGATCGTAGATACACCGTGGACAAGACAACGAGCCGTTGGCGTAGTCCATATTCGAGCCGCAGTTGGGGCATCGGGGGCGCTTCTTCGTCATCCTACGATCCTCCCCAACGCGTCTTGGGGGCCGGCGGGCATCTGATAGCCGTGGACCTCCGCGTGATGCTTGCGGCAGAGTGCTTGGCCGAATGCCTTCCCGCACTGGCACCGCGCCCACATCTTGACGCCGCACCTCGCGCAGTTGTCGACTTCCCGATGGGTCCGTTGCCGCGCGCGCCGACCTACCTTGCCGGACTTTTCGCCCATCTATCCCATCCCTCCCTCGTCCGCCTGCGCAAATGGGATGAAGAGGCCGCACATGCACGACCAGGCGAGGCTGTCGCGGTGGCGAACGATCCTGGGTCGGTGCTTGTGGGCCATCAGGGGTTCGGCCCCCCTCGGAGGCATTGGAGCAGATGGGTGGTCTGCCATTTTCGCTCGGCGGCGGCGTCGGCGGCGTCGGCTGCGGCGGCGTCGGCTGCGGCGGAGGCGGAGTAGGCGGCGTAGGCGGCGAACGCGGCTACTTGCATTTCCTCGCGGCTTATCTCCCCGCGAGCGAACGCGCGAGCCGCCGCAATCGCCTCGCGCGGCCTGGCGCCGTTGGGGTAACGCTTCTCGAACAGCGGCAGGACGTGTTCCGCGCAGTCGGCGGCGTAGAGGCGGAGAACCTTCTCGCTGGCGACGCCGACGAGCCGCAAGAGCCGCGCCTCCGCAAAGGCCGTCTTATCGCTTTGGTTGTCTGCGGCTCCCCGGCCCTCGGCTTCGTACACGGCCGCGCCAGTTCGGAGCCACCCCAGCAGATGTGCGGCATCGGTCAGGTGGTAGCCACGCTCGCACGCGACCGGGGAAGCGACCGGCGGCATCCAGGCGCCGGGGCGCTTGCCGCGCGGGAGCTTCCACTTGCCGGAACCGCCGTTCACCGGCGAGCCGCCCACGGCGACAACCTTGTACCACTTCATCGGGGCCATCAGTACCGCCTCCTCGAGTACGAGCGCGTTTCCCCGCCCGACTTCATGGCCGCCGTGATCTTGAGAAGATCCTGCCACTCCGTCTCGGGCAGTGCGTCCGCGATTGCCACGTAGCCCTCCGGCGCGCTCTGCGGCGCCTCTTGCGCCGTGGCGTTCGGCATCAGAAACGAGCGGTCCTCGAAGGCGGCAAACACCTTCACGAGCGCCTTCTGCATGTTTTGCGCCGCATAGGGCGAGAAGTGCAGGCGCTCCCAGGTTTTCTGCACGACGGCGGGGGTGCGCTGAGTGGGAGTGCCCCGGGCCGCTTGCGGGGCGGCGTTCTCCGGTTTAGCCCGTTGCTCTGCATCTAAGCTACCGGGGCGCGTGAGGTTGTCCCCGGCACTCGGCTTGCTCGTGGTGGCCACTATCTCTCCGCGATGCAACTCCGATTGGGCCTCAGACGTGCCGGGGTGCGGAGCGGGAGACGCGGCGGGCTTGAGGGCCTCTGGGGGGGAGACCGGGGACGCGCCCGCCGCGCCGGTTGATCGGAATGCTCTGGCGTCTTCCGCCTTCTCGATAGCCTCCCTCTCGCTCATGCTCAGGTCCTTGAGCCAGTAGATGTAGGGGGGGTAGGAGTGTGCGAGGAGCGTCTGCTTGATCCATTCGGGTGTGGATGATGGCAACACGTCCTCGACGGCCGAAGCGTGGATGAGCCCCTCGCGCGCCCAGGTCGCAAGGAGGCGGGAGTCGCGTTGCGGCATTGCGCTCAGACCTCCCCCAGCAAGGCCGCTGCGAAGGAACTCACGGCGCGAGCGCGACGGCGGTCGTAGCCCATGCTGAGAACGGGGCGCCGCAGTACCCGCGTATCCGCAGCGAGCCGCATCCCCTCACGGATCGCCAGGAACTTCTGCTTCTTGCTCGGCAGGGTCTTGACGTACGCCCTGAGCTCAGTCATGTTCTCGCCCCACTTGTCGGCGGAGGCGAGCCGCAAATCCGTGCCGTCAATGTGGACGGTTCCCGCCTTGAGGATCTCGCGCACGGTTTGGGCGATCTTCGTGGCCACGGTCAGGCCTCCCGGCGGGCGGTGTGGTCGTATTCCGAGAAGTGCTTTCGGTCATAACCCCCTACGAACCATTGATCGCATTCGATACAGAACGCTCCAACTTCTCGCGGCTTTGCCCCCGCGCTCGGGCTCTCGGAGTTGGAGTCGGTCAAGTCCTACGCCTCCATCCGGATGTCAAAGTCCACGTTGGAGTAGTCCCCCATCTTGCGCGCCAATTCTGCGTGGTAGGCGCAGATGTAGGCCCGGTTCACCGTATCCATGACCTTGCCGCGCCGTGTCGCCCGGCTGTGGGTCGCTGGCACGTGGTGGCCCGTGTTGATGTATTCGCACTTCCGCGCGCTCATAGCCGCGCCGCTCTTGTCCCCGCCGTTGCTTACAGCGGGGCTTTCGTCATTTCGCTCGCTCACGTCGTTTCCTTCTTGCCTTGCTCGGGCGAGGTCGGAGAAGTGGTAGGGGGATATATAGGTTGCCCGGTAGTTACCCAAGGCGGTATCTGGGCGCCCGCCTTTTTAGGTGTGGGTGGGGGGTGCCATTGCCAGAATTACCCAATTAAGAGGGGAGGTTGCTTTCACGTCGCTCGCCGCTCCGATGCCGACAGAACGAGGCGCCCCGAAGAAGGAGCCGCCGCCCACCAGCCTCTCGCTCTCGGTCGCCCGCCCCTGGCCCGGGAAGTGGTACATCGCCGCCTATCTGAGTAGGTGGGGGTTCACGAGGAAGCGCGAAGCCAAGGCGCTTACACGCGATCGCGCGCACGAGTTAGTCGACGAACTGTTTGATCGGGCGCCGGAGGTAGAGGATGAGCGAGCCGCCCTCGACGCCGAGATGAGGCGTCAGACGAGAGCAAACGGAGATGTGCGGTAGCCGCCGGGCTGATTGCGGCGCAAACTATTTGAGACGGTGGGGAGACGGTGGTTGCATGAGCCGAAGGTTCGTTCTCGTGGTTGTCGCCGCCTCCTTGGTCGTCCTCTCACCCATCCTCTTCGTTGAGCCCCCGCCCGCTGTTGCGGCCGCGCCGGAGGCTCCTCCCCCCGCAATCGTCCCGAGTTATAGCCTGCGCCCGTCGACGTGCGGGGTCAATTCCGACGGGGAGTCGGTCGTGGTCCTCACCGGCTCATGGGGCAACCCAGCCGATCGCCCGATTGGGGCGGTTCTTCGCTTCACGCTTTACTCGTCCGATGGCTCGATTGTCTACCGAGGCTCACACATCCTGCCGGCAATCACCCCGGGTTCCTCGGCGGGCATCGTCATTCAGCGGACGGTCGGGGCCGTGCCGTGCGGCCAAATTACCAGCCAAATCACATCGGCGCTCGAGTGGTCATGACTCGGGATTCCGCTCAGCCAACTTGATCGTTGTCGCGGCCTGCTCGCGCGCAAAGTCGTGCTTGATCTCGGTGATCTGCCAGTAGCCGTCCGCCGGGCCGCTCGTGCCCGAGACATTCACGATGTCGCCGGGTTGCAAGTCGAGGTGCAGGGTCGTCAAATCCAACTCGAACCTGGGTAGCCGAAGGCGGCGCCGCTGGACTGCCGCGCGCGCGCTCTCGAAGTCGTCGAACAGTTCGTCGATGTGAACCTTGCCGTAGTTGCCGTGCTGGTCGTGGTACTCTTGGATCCCTCCGCTCGGCGTCTTGTACCAAGCGGCGTTCGCGAGGTCGGAGCTCCAGAACCGGCGAATGCGCGCGAGGTCGCCAGACCGAGTTAGCGCGGCGCTCTCGGGCGGCGCGGCAGCGGTCGGGTCCAACCCCAATACCTGCCGCACGGAGGCTTGCGCGATGGCGGGCGCATCCACCCAATGGAGGGCCAGGGGCTTCTCGGGAGTCGTGAGGTCGATTGCAAGCGGGAGGATTGTGCGCACGACCTCCATGCGATTCAGAAGTTCCGGCTCGAACGTCCCATATGGAACTGTTGCGGCGAGTTTCACGCCCGCGAGTCCGGCGGTGTTCAGGTTTGTCTCGTTATCGAATTGGTCTTTGATCGCGGCGATTGGGTCTTGCCCGCTCGCCGTGTTCGCGTCGACCGGCGTGTATAGGTAGGAGAGGCGGGCGGAGTAGCCGAGCAGGTCTACCATGATATGGTCGCCCTCGAACCTCGGCTCGATGTCTGGCGGCTGGAACCCGATGAAGATGGCGTTGCTGCCGGCGCCGCCCCTGCGGATGTAGGCTTCCCATCGGTCGCCCGGCTGGTTGAGGTTGGCCCGGCGCCCGTATGGGTTCGCGATCCGCAGTTGCATTGACGGGGCGGCGTCCAAACGCAACGTCAGCGACACCGCTTCCACGGCGGACACGTCGGCTACGGCCTCGCCGTAGGCGCCCGACTTGAAGTCGAAGTCCAGGGTCTCGCGGTTGCTCATCTCGACGCCTCAATTCAGCAACCGATACCGCAAGCAGCTCCCGGCCTTGACCGTGATCGTGCCCGTTGTCTCGGCGGCGAAGCGTACCTGGAACGTCCCGGCGTTCGCTCCGTTGACCAGGACGCAGGCGAGTTGCGCGATGCACCCGGTAGTGAACGGCGACGCCGAGGTCGTCACCACAACGTTGTTTGCGTTGAAGGAGGAGGAATCGGGCGTACCGTTCGCGGCGTCCGCGATGAAGTGCCCCGCCATGATCGTCGGACTCGTCGGCCCGGTCGCGCTGAGTTTGATGCCGACCCCCGTAGCGGATGAGCTCCAGACGATGAACCCCTCGATCATGTAAGTCTTGTTGGCCGCGGCCGTGAAGGACAGTCCGGCAGCGTCCGCCAAGGAAGTGGTTGAGTTCGCGGTATCGCCCGTCTTGAGGACCGCCACTTCGCCGTCGGCGCCGCCGCCCGCGACCCAAGCCGGCGCACCAGCCTGCCACTTGAGCGAGTCGCCTTCATTGCCGCTCCCGAGCGCGACCTGCTTCCCGTCGAGTGTCGTCTGCAAGGAGGTTACGTCGGCGATGGCGTGTGGGTGGCCGGCAGCGGCCTTGCCGTCCAAAGTCGTTTGCAGGTCCGTGACCTGCGATATGGGGTGGGAATGCGATGTTGGCGCGCGGGCGTCCGTCAGTCGCGAGTCGTTACCCGCTACCGCATCGCCCGAACCGCCTCCGATGACTGGCGCGAACGTGGCGGGCTTGCCAGTCACGTCTGCCCAAGCGACGGGGCCCGGCTCTGCCTCCACGATGAGCCTCTTGCGCATGTTGAGCGCCCGCTCGATTTTCAGGAGGTCGGCTGGCGTGATCGGCATTGCATCGCCTCACGTCGGCCTCGGGTAGACGACCGTGAAGGAGATGACCCACACCGCCGGCGCGATCTGTTGCGACTCGACTTCCCCGTAGAGCTTGCCGGTTACGGACGCCGTACCCGTCGAGGTAGGCAACGTGTCGGTGATGCCCTTCGCGCTTACGATGGCCGAGATGATCGACTCCAAATCGTCGGGCACGGTGTCCGCATCGGCATCCCTATGCGCCGATACTGCGTAATCGACGTACCGGAGTTTTGCGGTCGAGTAGACGGACTCCTGAATGTCCACTCCGTCGATGACGATGCAGCCGGGGTCGTCCTTCGCACGGCGCGATGTGTAGTTATCCGTAAGGCTCGTGATCGCGAAGTTAGAGACCGCCGTGTAGGTGATTGTTAGCGAGGCCGCGCTGGAGGTGTTCGTGCCGTCCGTCACGACGAGTTCGGTTGTGCAGTTCGAGGCGAACGAATGCGTGTGCGACCAGTAGGGAACCGCCGTGTTTTGCGTGACCGCACCGCCGCCGTGCGTGGCCGCCGTGCCGGTCCATTGCCATTGCGTGATCGGCTTGTCGCTCATCCTCGAGTAACTCTGCGAGCCGGCGAAGCGGATTACGTCCCCCGAGGCCCCGATGCCGTTGCGGTTCGCGTCGATCTTGGCGACCGGGTTCACGGCGGCGCTGGCCGGCGAGCCCGTCGTGGCCGTCCAGTCGGAGGCGTAACCGAGCGAATTGAAGAGTCTCCCCCGGATGTTCGCGGCCGTGAACTGCTTCGGGAGGTTGTGCGTCGGCAGCGTGTAGACGATTGGCGACTCGGCCGCGAGGTAGGCGTATCTGACCCCCTGCGAGTAGCCTGCCAGGTCCGTGTCGATGCTGATGGTTGTGGCCGTAACCGCCGTGATGCGGAAGATGTCGAACTGCGTCGTGGCTTCGTCAACGATGAGCGCGACGTCCGCGACGTGGAAGCCGGACGGGTCTTGCACGGTGATCGAGGTCGCCGCCGATGCGACGTTGGAGGTAACGCGACTGACGACCGGGACGAACCGCGTTGGCTCGAGGCCGTCGCCCCAATCCACGTCAATCCGCTTGGGCCAGGCGGTCGCACCCTCGGCGTAGCTGTCCCCCAGACCGGCGATCGCGATTGTTACCCGGTCTTGCGCCGCGAGGCTGGCTGGCGCAACCGTCAGGTCGCTGGCCTTGAAGAGCCGCGGCACGGTCCCCGAACTGGCGTTGGTGTGGTAGCCCCCGCCCTGGTCGAGGTTCGGGCGGATTATCGAGATGATCGGCGAGGGGCTTGCGGTTACGCCGGTATTGCTCGCGTCCTCGACGTAGAGCCGCAGGTAGAGCAGGTCGTTCTCCCCCCAGGTTTGGGCCGCACTCATTTCGACCGCCTCGACCCCTCCGGCCGGAATCTTAGCGGCTCCCCAGCCGACCATGTTGAGTATATCGCTTGCTCCAGTCACAGCCGCCGCCGTACTCTGGCGCAGCGCGTAGTTTGCGAAGTCCGAATCCGCGTTCCGGGTCCAAGTGACCTTCGCGCGAGTCGGGTCGCTCGCAGACGGCTCGGCCTTGAGATCCGTGACGGCCGTCGGGGGCGCGTCCGCGTAGGACACGGCTATGACCGGGCGGTAGTAATCGCCGGCACCCACGCCCCATGTCGCCGGGGAGCCAGCCGGCCATGTCGGAGTCGCGACGGCGGACTCGGTAGATTCATAGGTCATGATGATGGCGTCGCCAACTTCGATCTGGCCTTTGATGAGGAGCGAGATCACATCCCCAACGCCGAGGCCGAGGAGCGCGACCAAATCGTCCAAAACAATCGTGTCCCACTCACCCCCAACGGCGTTCGGGTTAACATCCTCACGCGAATACATCTGCCCGTAGTCGGCGGCCCCGAAAGCCCCGGCGGTGGCCCAGGCAATCGTGCCCTCCACCTCGTTCCACGTGGCCGCGGTCTCAAGCCAGTTTTTAAGCGAGTTGAATATCTCGATGACGTTGGTCCCGTCCGTCCCGGTTCCGTCGTTACGGAGGTAAAGCGTAATGCCGGTGACGGGCGAGGCGCCGATGGAAGCGGACGGAGGGATCTCGAACCGGAACAGGATCCGCTTGGTGTCGAGGCCGCCGAGGTCGCCCGAGATAATGAGGTCGCCCGACGTGCCGTAGTTTGTGTCCGGCGCCACGCTATTCAGGTAGGTGTCAACAACCTTCGCCCAGTCCGCGTTCGTCGCGCCGAGGCGGAACCACTCGACAAGGGTTCCCGTCATTCAATCGCCCCCGTGCGTCTGAGGATGCGCTCGCGGCGACGGTTGAGATTGTAGAGGACCTCGCCGTCAACCTCGAGGACGACCCGCTCGCCGCCGCCGTTCGTGAGGTTGCGGAGCGGCAGGATCGCTTCGGGTTCGCGCTCGCCCGCCGTGATCTGCGCCTTGGACGCGATGATCGCGCCGTGCGCAGCGTGCGGCGTCCACATCTGGCCGGGTATCGGCTCTGTCGTCGTGGCGTTGCGGGTCGCGTACATGGCGAGCCCGGCCAGTCCGAGCCCGATGCCGGCGCCGCCGAGGAAGGGGAGGAGCCGCGAAAGACCGGATGCGCCGCCCCCCGCGGCTCCGAAGCGTCCGAAGCCGGGCGCGTAGGCGAACCCCGAGCCGGCCCCGCCGACTCCGAGGCGTTGCATCAGCCGGTACTGCCCTATGAGTACGTCGGCCGCGATCGCCATGCCGTTGAGCGTGTGCGTAATCGCCGAATTCGCGCCCGCGAGTCGTGAGCCGTAGATGGCCGCGCGGAAGAAGGAATTTTGCAGGAAGTTGATGGAGCTGGCCGCGCGCGTGGACGACCGCGCGAGCCCGTACGTCGCATAGGCCGCGCCATGCGATTGCGTCTTGAGGCCTTCAACGGCGTCGGCGGCTTTGTCCACGCCGTCCTGCCCCTCGGTCTCCAAGACGATGCGGATTGTCGTCTCGTAATCATCGCCCGCCAATCTCGCCCCTCCACGCCTTCGCCGTCGCTTGGTCGACCTCTACCTTCGCACTCTCGATGAGCGCGAACGTCATCCACTCGCAGTAGGGGAGGTCCTTGCGCTCGTCCCAACTGGCTCGCTCCCAACGGTGGGGGAACTCCCCGAATCGCCGAGAGAGCGTGAGGTCAAAGTAACGCCCGTGAGCCTCTGCCCGGCAAGCGCGCGAGTCGCAAGCCCAATAATGTCGTGCAAATTTGGGCCGAGTTCCGGCACCACCTCCCAGGCGATCCAGTCTTGCACCTCCGCAATGAGCCGGGCTACCACGTCCACCGGGATCGCGCCGAGTTCCTCCTTGCCGATGCCGCAGACGGTTTTCAGCAGCGCCTCGTCGCCCTGCTTGCGGCAGGCGTTCATGTCGAGGATCCCCGCCTTCATCAGGGCGAGCGCCTCGAGCCGCGCGTTGTAGCACGCGAGCTCCTGCTTGGGCAGCGGCTTGGCGAGCTCGATGGCCGCGCTCGCGCGCGAGAGCTCGAGCGCGCGCTCCTCCGTGCGCAGGACCGTCGAGAGGTCTTCCATCTCGCGGTACGTGGGCATTGTGGCGGTGAACGCCAGGTCCCCGTAGCGGAACTCCTTCGTCCTACGATACGGTGTCAACTGCGAGCGTCCCCCCCGCCGAACTGTCCGCGCCCATCTCCCACGGGATATCCCACGTGATGCCCTCGGCGACGTTGCGCCGCCAGTGGAAGGGGTCGAAGTCTCGGAACAGGCATTTGGTGATGACCCAATTCGAGTATTGGGCCGCGGCGTTCTTCGTGAAGTTGATCGTCTGCGTGAACGTGCCGCCGCTTGTCTGCGGGTCGGTGTAGTAGGCGACGAAGGCCGCGTGGTCGTCCGGCAAGAGTTTTACGGAGCCTTTGACCTCCATGATCCCGCCCGTGTAAGTCGAGGTCGGCACGCGGTCCGTCTGGTTCAACCCTTTGACTGTCGTGCTGCCTCGGTTGATCTCGATCGACCCACTCTCGACGGCGCCGGCGAAGGTGAGTCCGGATGAGAAGGTATGCGTGACGTGCCCGGGGGAGACCCACGGGGAGCCGGCGAGCGTGGCGGGCGCGGCGGCCCAGGCGGTGGACTGCGTATCCGCGGTCGGGCGGCTGATGCCAACGATGTCGTATGTGTCGACGGTCGGTTCCCCGAATGCGTACTCCCGGCGGAACGAAGCCACGCGGCAGTTGCGCATTCGGCGGTAGATGTCCGTCCCGAGGTCGAGCCCGCCCTGGACGGTGAAGGTGCGCTGGTCGGCGACGGTAATGACGCCAGTACCCGCGTTGATCGTCCCGAGGAGGAGCGCGAGCAGCGAAGTTGCGACGTTGTCGAAGTAGGGCTTCAGCGTGACGCGGCAGCCCATATTGAAGAACGTACCGTAGGCGCCGACGGGGGTATAGGTCGCCGGGCCGCTCGAAACTTCCTTCGGGAATTCCGGCATGAACTGGAAGTCGACGAGCTCGCCGGGAAAGGCCACGCGCGTAGTCGCAACATCCGTTCCAGCAACGCTTTCGATCTCGTAGCCCGGAGGCACGAAGTCCTTGTGTGTGTATGGCATTCTATGTCCTCCAAATCCCGATCTCGGCCGTCACTTCACCGCTTGCCCCGTAGCCCCCGCCGTCGTGCTCGAACCAACGCAAGGCGCCTCCCCCATAATCCTGGTCCTGGTAGAACTCGATCCCCCAGCCGGTGCCGTATACCACGGAGTCCGAGAACGTCGTGGATGTGGTGAACCCGAAGTTCGCGAAGGTCGCGTTGGTCGGGTCGGCCGCATTGCGCAGGAGCGTGATGAACTGCTGGCGCAGGTACTCGACCTCCAGCTGCGTCTTGATGAGCGACTCGCAGATTGACGTGAAGACCGCGCTCACCCGGAACCGCGTGTGGATCTTCGGGGTATTCGCAATTGCCTCGGTTGCCCACTTGGTCGGCCAGGCTTGCAGGTTGCAGGCGGGCACCTTGCCGAACATGGGGACGAGATACGGCTCGACCTTCACGTTGGCCTGCGCGAGGCCCGGGGTGTTCGAGCCCGTGAACCCCGCGCCCGTGAGGTACATGGCGCCGATGACACCGTTCGTGGCCTGCGACTCGCTGGAGGCCGTGCCCGCAAAGAGCTTCCAGATGTCCGTGCCGCGCGCGGAGTTATCCGAGAGGGCGGAGGCCGGCATTAGGTGGCGCCTCCTTGGGCGGCCGCCTGTGCGCGCCGGCGGACGTACTGGACGATGCGGGCGTTGACTTGCGGCAGGTTGTCGGGCTCGAGGAACCCGAGGAACTTGCGCTGCGGGTAGTGCGCGATCCAAGTGTAGGGCATGGTTGGCTTGCCGAACGCCGACGTGCGAGACTGGATGACGACCCCGCCGAACTGGTGGACAGGAGCGTAGGGCACGGCGGTCCCGAAGTGGAGGACGTTGCCTTCGACGCGGCGCACGGCCTCAGGGAAGCGCCCGCTTACGGAGTCGCGCAGGCGCCCGCTCTGTACGAGCGTCTTGCGACCTGCCTGGATTGCCGATGCCGAGGGAGGAGTAATAAGGCCGGTCATGAACCGTCGCAGGTGGATGAACTCGGTCGCCGTGAAGATGTCGTTCGCCAACTCCTCATAATCGACCAGCCCCTCACGCACGCTACGGATGACGGCTTCCGCCTGGTCTGGCGTTACATCGGTCGCCACTACGCGCGCCCCCCGACGTAGGTCTTGCCCGTATTGCGCACGGCCTTCAGCGCGAACAGAGGCGACGTGCCGCCGGTAAGCGCCGAGGCGTCTACCTTGGTGATGAACTGAAACGGCGTGTCGAGGAATATCTCGCGCTGGCCGTCGAAGTAGATTTGCTCGGGGTCCGGCTCCTCCCGCTCGTCCAGCGTGCCGTAGATCTTGACCAGCCCGGTCGGAGAGCCGGAGGTCGCCGTGCATATGGCGAGCGGCCGGTAGTTCCGCAGGTCGAAGTCGTCCATTCCGGTGACGAACGTCATGCTGGCGGCTGGTGTGGCGGCTGTGATGAGCGTGACGGTCTGGCGCGAGTACGTGCGCTCGACGAGCGTGCCGGCGGCGAACAGGTCTTCGTTGCCCGCATTGACCGCCACAAGCCGCGCGAGCGCGCCCTCTCGGAACGCCTTGTATTTCTCGAGCCCGCCGGCCGTGCCCGAGCCGAGCGCGAGCGTGCGCTTGATGACTTCCGCGCTCGCGAGGTCGCGCGCAACATCCGAGATCGTGTCGGGGACGGTCGTGAAGGGGACCGTGTAGTCGTCCGAGAGCAGGCCGTCGATCTCGTTCTGCGCGTAGACGATGCAGTCGGTGAGCGCCTGGGCGGAGATGGCCGTGAGAGCGGAGGTATCCACCTGGCGCGCGAGGATGGCCGAGGTAGTGTAGTCCTCCGAGGCGGCGGCCGAGAGCGGCGTCATCGTTACGGTCATATCAGCTCACCGTCACTTCTTTGGTCGTGCCTTGGTAGTTCGCCAGCGTGTAGGAGAGCGTGTAGGTAGCGGCCGCGAGGATGAGGGGCCAGGAGAACGCGCCGGTCGACGTGCTTTCCGTCTGCCCCTTGCCGTAGGTCGCATAGGTCACGTTACCAGCGTCCCAATCCGTCTTCAGGAACGCCTGGATCAACACGCCCGCAAGCGCCGCGCCGCCCGAGAGGATGGGCTTGAGGTTGTTCGCGCCGCCCGTGTCGATCGTAACGAGGATGTTGCCTGCGCCCGGCCCCGTGATGACGCCGAGCGCCTTGCCGGTCGATCCCGTGGCCGTGTGCCCGCTCGTCTGCTCGTCCCACACCGCATCGGCGATTGCGGCGTCCGTCGTGATCGTCAGGTCGCCGACCTTCTTGCCGAAGCTACCGACCGCCACATGCCCGCTGGTCGCCTCATCCCACACTGCGTCGGCATTGGAGGCGGCCGTGGGCGCAGCGCCGAAGGCGAGGATGTCAACGACGGCCTTGCCTTCCGAGCCGGCCGCCACGTGCCCGCTCGTCAGCTCGTCCCACACCGCGTCGGCGTTGGCGGCGGCTGTCGGGAGCGCATCGAGTTTCGTGGAGGCCGCATCGAGGGAGTCGGTCGCCGTAGCAAATCCGGCGCCCGCCACAAGGTCCAGGTCGTTGACCTCGACTTTGAGAATGCCCTGAGAGTGCGTGATTGTGGGGGTGGGCTCGGCTGCGTCGTAGCAGACGTAGGCATACTGCCCGATGGCGGCCGGCGTCCAGCCGTAGTAGCGCACTCCCGTGATGGCGACGGGCAGGGCGACCATCGCGAAGGGCGAGCCCGCAACCTGCACGCCGGCGCCGTCGAAGATGGCGACTCGCGGTGTCGTTGGATTTGTGAGGATGCCTTCGCCGCCGTTCGCGTCCTTCGCGTAGAACTGCGCACCGATGGGCAGGAGTTCGATGACGTAGTTAGCCATCCCTAATCGCCCCCGTCGATGTCTGGATCATCAGAAGGTCTCGGATACTTCGAAGGGTCAAGATCACCCAAATGGCGAACCCCGCGCCCGCCGCCGATACCACGATCATCCAAGCCAAGAAGCCGGGGTGACCGAGGAGATCCAAAACGGGGTCGGGGTTGCACAATCCTTGGCCTCCTTAGTACTGGCTGGTGCCGCCCCCGTTCTGGGGGATCAACCACTGGTACTGGCCCGGCCAGATCGGGATGGGGTCGCCGATCCAGACCGGCGATGCGTTGACGTAGTTGTAGGGCGCGGGCTTGAGCGTCTGCCGCCCGCACATGCAACATGCGGCGTGCGGCTTCCCCGCAACCTCCTTGTCGATGCAGAGGCAGCATCGGCTCTTGTCGGATTCGCAGGGGTAGTTCACGCGCCCACCCCGAGCAATCCGACCGAGCGATCCACGTCAGTGCCAACCTGCCTGGCGCGGATTGCGACTCCCGCGCGGGGGTCGTAGAACGGGTAGAGCGTGACGACGAATTGCGCGGAGTGCGGCTTCGGGAGGGGGGCTGGAGCGGGCACGGCCATCACACCCCGAGAGCGCCGAGCAGGTAGGGCACCGCAAGCCGGTCCAACAGCGCGCCGAGCGCGAGGACGACCGCAATGCCCCGCCAGCCGCTCAGCGTTAGTTCCACGTCCGCGATCCCGTCGTGATTGAAGTCCAGCCCTATCTTCGTCGCCGTGCGCCCCAAGGCGCTCCAAATCGCTTCCAAGCCGTTTCCCATCGTCGTTTCCTCCTTACCGAATGAACCAAGCCACGAAACCTCCGAGCAGGGGCGAACTCGCAATCGCCGCCGACGCCCACCGAATGATCGACCGCCGCTCCCGCAATTGGGCCAGTTGCGTCATGTAGATCGTCCGGAACTTCATCGAGTCCGGCATGATGGCGAACTCCTCCAGAGTGGGGTAGGTGGGGGGGTGCGGGAGGTCCGGAATACCGAGCATATCACGGGCCTCCAAGGGCGCTGAGAACGCGCGTGATGAGAATCAGGAGCAGGAGCCCAGAGCCCGTCCAGACGATGTAGGAGAAGTAGCACCTCGCGCAGTTGCAATGCTCGTCCTTGCGGCTCAGTAGACCACCCCCGCGGGTAGGTCGATGACGGGGATGCGGAGGTTTGCCGCCGGGGTCTCAGAGGGAGTCGCGAGCGAGGCGTCGTCCAGGTCGGCCCAACCACCGCTGAGGGATTTGGCTACGGTGTCTACATCGAGGTTGCAGACGATGAGGTTGTCAAGGAAGATGCGACCGTCGTTGGCGGCATTGCTTTGGAACCAAATGCGGGAAACGCCGGTCGTGTCGGTATGCCAGAATGCTCCTGCGCGTTCCTCGATGACTCCGTTGACGGCCAATAGGAAATCGTCTGCGTTCGTGTCGATCATCACATGGAGTTCGTAGCGAGTGGATGCCGCATAGACTGTGGCGGTCGTGAGGTCAACGAAGGCGCTCCCGTTGTAGAGTTGGATTTTGTAGAGGCCCGCCGAAATATACTTGAAGGCAAGGAGCACGTTTTCATCGATGGTGTCGGCATTTCCGCTATCGAGCGCGCGGATTTGGATTTCCTCTATAATAGAGGCTCCGGCCATCGTGGAGTCTGTGAACACCGAGAGTTTCACGAGCGCCCGGATCGCCTCGACTTGGAATGCGGGCGACTTCCACGTAGTCGCCCCGCTCGCCGCCGCTGGCTCGTTGAAGTCCAGCGAGTTCAATCCGGTGTCCGGGTTGCTCGCAGAAACATCAACCGCCCCACCGCCGGCCCCCTCCGTCGTCGTCCCCAAAGCCGGGTTCGCGCCAGCCGTCTCCCCCTCGAAGCCGTACTGGAACACGCACCGGAAAGCGACGTTCTTGCGAGATCCCCCGAGCACGCCCGTCCCAAAGCGGCTCCAGCCTTTCGGCAGCCTGACCTGTATCCCATCCGCAAAACTCAGGTTGGCGTTCGCGTGGTGCGCGGCATCGCTGAGGATGTAGCGGTAGACCGGAGCGGTAGTCGGCGCGAGCGTCTCGTTGAACGGCCCGCGGTCCACGTAGAGTTCCCCGTTGAGCACGTAGATGGCGCTCCCGTTCTTCGGGCAATACTGCGCGTCGTTCAGCGTTGAGAGTTTGATCTGCCCCGCCTTGCCGTAGACGTAGTGATTGAGGAGGTTGTGATTGCACGAGGCGAACGTGCCCGTCGCGGTGATGGCGCCCTGGTAGGTCGAGGAGATGGACTTCCAAGTGTCGCCACTGGAGATCGTGATGGCGCCGACCCATGTTATGCTGCGGGAGACAATCGTCACGGCGTTGCTGGCTCCCGTGGTTAGGGCCGGCGTATGCGTACCTCCATTCAGAGTGGCCGTTCCGACGCCCGAGTCAACATCGATCGCGATCCCCGAGAGTGTCCACGGGAATGCGCCGGAGACCGGGGCTATCTCGCCGCCAACCAACCGGATCGTCCCGTCGTTCGTGATCGCGCCCGCCGCCAGTGCCGTACCAACGCTCAACTTCGCCCCGCCACTAAACGCCAATATTCCCGTGGCGTTCGTGGTAACATTCACAATCTGCGCGGCGGCGGCGACCGTGACGGTGTGGGTTGCGGCAATTACAGCATCGTCGGTTGTGGCGGGTGCGGAGCCGCCAACCCACGTCGGGCCGTCGGCCCAGTTGCCAGTGCCGGTGCTTGTGATGGTAGCCACGTTTCAGGCCCCCTCTGCGAGGCCGCGAGCGGTCGGACAGAAACTCTTGCGCGCGCGCGCGTGATCGCAAACAACGTCCTCCCCCACGATGCCCCCGACGCCAAGCGCGATAGCCTGGCCCGCCCCGAGCGCCGCCCCGAGGCTCGGAAACTCTACGACGACCTCGCCCCTCTCATCAACCAATTGGAACGAGAGGGTCTTGAGATCCTTGCGGAGCGTTAGGCTCGCCCCGTCCTTGACAGCGAAGAAGTTGATGTTCAGCCTCGAGTAGTCGGGGTTGCCGAGGTCCGGCGCATCGAACTCGCCATCGCATATCCGCATACTACCGCACCCCGAACCGTATGTGCTTTACCGCGTCCCCGCTCGCGCACCAGTCCCAGCGGTCAATGCGCGTCGTGTAGAGCATCCTCGTCCCGTCCCACCGTGGAGTTGTTACCCGAGCCGGCCGCCCTTTCCGCCATCGATGCCCCAACATCCAGCACGCCGGCCTCAACTACTCCCCTTCTGGTTCAGTAGTCAGCACCAAAGCCAGCGGCTTCTCCGTCCCGAGCCGCGCCATCCACGCGCGCGCGCCCGTCACGATCACCGCGCCCCACGACCCCTCGGACTCCGCTTCATGCGCCATGCGCGCGGCCGTCCGCCCCACAAAGAAGGTCGACTCCCGTATCACTGAGAGACGGTTTTCGTCCCCCACTGATATGGCAGGATCGGGGAGACTCGGGAGGCTTGTAGGCGGCGTAATCTCATCCGCCCCAACTACCTCCGTCATCGTCGCTCCCCCCATCAGTTCAGGTGCCCGTGTTGATTCTCCCGTTGAAAACACTCAGGGCGTTGGCCACGGTACACTGATACCTCGACCACCGCACGAACTGGATGCCGGGCAGGTCAAACGGCTTGTTCTCCCACTCTTGCGTAGCCGTCGCCGCGAAGGTATGCGAGATCGTCCCGACCACGGACCACTCGGCCGTCGCGCCTTTCGGCAAGTTCGAGGAAAGCCCCTCCAACTCCACCGTCAGCGTCCCCACGCCCGTCGCGATCTTCGCGCTGATGTCAACCGAGAACTTCTCGCCTCCGGTCGGCACGACCGCGCGGTTCGCCGCCGTCGTGAACGCCGTCCAGGTGTTCGCTACGGGAGTCGCCGCCTCGTTCGTGTGCCCACCGGGAGACGCCGTCTCCGTGGCGATCGCCTCCTCCGCGCCCTGACCCCCGGCGACCTGCGTGGCGGTCGCCAGCGTCCAGAACCAGCGCCCTCGTCTGGCGGTCATCTCAGTCCCCCCAGACGATGCCATTCACATCTTGATCCGTCAGCACGTTCGTGTACGTGATGACGTTCGTTGCCCAGGTGTACGTCGGCGCGGCGGCCGTCCCCGGCTGGTCGAGCAGCGCGCCGATGACCCGCGTGAGCGGTGTCACGGTGATCGTCTCGTCCTGCGAGGTCTCCGCGCGCACCATGTAGAACCTGTGCCCCTCGGCGTTCTTGAGAAACAGTTCCAAGAACGTCTCGCCCGTTGCTTCGACCGTCGCTCACACCCCCTACGCCGGTACGCCCCAGACGATCCCGTTCACATCGTCGTCCGTAAGCGTCTGAGTCACGGTCAGGATGTTCGTCGCCCACGTCATTGTGAGCGCGCCCGCCGTTGCCGCCGCCTTGCCGATCGCCCCGATGATCGTCGAGAGTCCCGCGATGGGGATTTCCTCGCTCGTCGATGTCGTCGCTCGGAAGGTGTAGTACCTGTAGCCGCTCGGCCCCTTCGTGCGCAGCCTGCTCACGACTATTCCAGTTGCGTCTACCATCTTGTTCCCATCCTACGTTGATTGTAGCGGTTTGTTCTCACACGCGCGCGGGGTAGCGGGTGCCCTCCTCGGTCATGCCCGTCTTCCCGCCTTCCAGGACCAACTTGTTCCAGCGCCCCGCCTCCGGGATGATATGGTCGTCCAGGAGTCTCCTCCAGGTCCGCCCCCTCCCGGGGTGTGTGCGCCCACGCTGCCCGTCCACCTCGACATACTCGTCCGCCGGCTCGGTGTCCCTCGGGAATTTACTCGCGAGGAACCTCGCTTCCTGCGGACTCGACGCCGCGAACTGGTACTTGCGGGCGTGCAGCACGCGCTTCGGCCCATTCCTGAGCCTCAACTGCTTGCCGCACGGCCGCCCATCCCAGCGCGTCCCCGGGCATTTCTTCGGGGGTAGAGCCTCGAGAGAGTCCTCCGAGTCCCACCCCATCCAATCGCACCGAGGCTTTCCGTCCGTTGTCTCATCGGCGTCCGGGCATACCCGCGACGCCGGCACTTCTACCGAGGTGCGGACCTTGAGCGTCCCGACAACGTTGTTCACGTTGCGCGACTGCATCACGTTCTTGCGGTAGTACGCGACGAATACCATTGGGTTCGCCTCGTTTACCTCGCTGAACGGATCGCTCAGGCCCTGCCTCGGCGCTACGCTGCCGACTTCAGGTTGTGTTCTCATTGTCAGTCCCTTCTGCGCGCTTGTCTCAAGCCGTCTACGAGATCTCCTGGATGTCCGCGTGGCTCAGCGCGCCGGTTCCGCCCGCCGCGTTCGCGGAGAAGTCAATCAAGCCCGCCGTCCACGAGTGGCAGGCGTACGTGTTCAGCGTGGTCGTCCGCGCGTACTCGCCCCACGACCTGTAGAGCAGGTCGCCGAACGCGAGTTTGCTGAGGTCCAGCATGAACACCCGCAGGACGTTCGCGCCAGTCGGCATGTTCGGCGACGCGATGTAAGTCGTGCCGCCCCAGGTGAACCCGGTCTTCTGCGAGTTCGGCCGCTCGCCCGCGCCCGCGACGGGCGTGGCGAACGAGACGCCGATGGCCTTTGCCAGCACGCCCCACGTTGTCGGGTCCGTGATGCCGAACTCCGCGTTGTCGCCGTCCGGCGAGTTCGTAACGAGGTTCGCGTGGCAAGTGTCCAAGTCGTCCAGAATCACTGCGGCGGAGTTCTTGTCCACACCGTTGGTCGTGGACATGGTTGGGATACCCAGGTAGGTGTCCGCCGTGCCCGCGCCCGTGCCCGCGATGATCATGCTCTCTTCGTACACGTCCAGCGCGCGGTTGCCCGCCGCGATGAACTCCGACTGGAGCGATCGTCCGGGCGTTGTGAGCCCCGCCTTGTCCGACCAGACCTTGACGGCCTGCATCCCGCGCGTGGTGAGCACGCACTTCGTGTAGGTGTCGTCCTGGGTCGTGAGCGTCGGGTTTTCCGTAGGCCCGACACCGACCGCGACCGAGGCCGTGGTGATCGGGTTCCAGAAATACTGCTCCGTGCCGATGGCGAACCTTCGGATGCGCGGCAGGATGTCGACTGCCTTGCGCGCCACGTCAAACGCCTCCTGGTTGATCGTGAGCGGCAGCGTGCCGACCGTGCCCGAGGTCAGCGCGAACTTCGCTTCGTCGCGCGTGAGCTTCAGGTCATCGCCCTGCGAGTTCGTCGAGAACTTGGCGAAAATCTCATCCCGCCGGTTCTCGAGCGACATCTTGGCGTCGTATGTAATTCCCCACGTGCCATCCTCGTCGGCAGCGTACCAGTCGGCCTGGCCGTACTTGTCGGCCTTGTCCACCAGTTTCTGCCCGAACGAAGCGACACGGCCCCTGAGCACGTTTTCCCGGGCCATCTGGCTCGGGCCGTAGCCCCCAACTTCAAAGCCTTCAAATTGCATGTGTGTTGCCTCCTAATCAGTGATGTAGATGTGCCGAGGCTTCGCAGCCTTGGCCTTCTCCTCTCCCGCCGCCGGGGGAACCGTCTTCTGGAGATCCGCGCCGCCCTTGCTCTCTTGCGAGAACTTGGCAAGCGCCTTCTCCGCGAACCCCGCCCGCAACGCGCGGAGAGCCTCGAGCGCCGCGTCTTTCGCGGGCTCGGGGTCGCCGAACTTCTTGGCAAACTTCGCTGTCTCATCGAGCAGCGCGAGCCGCTCGGCCTCGTTCTTCTCCTTCAGGAGCGCGTCCCGCTGCGTCTTGATGAGTGTGAGTTCCTCGTTTGCGTCTGCAAACTTGGCCTCAGCATCCTTCACCTTCGACGCGGCGTCATTGCGCTCCTTCGTGAGCTTCTCGACTTCCTCTGTCGTCATGTCTTCTTGCTCCTTGTCTTTCGGATTGAATGAATCGAATGCGCCTTCCCCGGCGCTGAACTTGCCGACCTCCGCGTAGGACGCCGGGATCGCCTGGTCCCCGAGCGGCAGTACCGCGAGGTAGCGCGGCTCGATGTCCAGCATGGTCTTGCGGTCGGCCGCAACCGTGATCGGGCCGTCGATCGAGACGCCGAGCCTGCCGTACTCCCGCGCGAGTTCCCAAGTATCGCGCGCGAGCGTCGTCTTGAACGGCCGCGCCTCGAAGACCCCCTGGCCGGTTGCGTTTACCCCGGTCTTCGTGATGCGCGCCACGTCGACCGTGACCGGCGGCTTGTCGGGGTGCGAGGCGTCCACGACGCACATCCTCTTGCCCACCCACTTGGCCATCGTCTTGTCAATGAACGCCCGCGTGACGATGCGCGCGCCGCGCGAGGTCTGGAACGCCCCCGGCTCGAGCATGATGCCGCGCACGACGGGCTCGCCATCTTCGACGCTGAACCGCGCGTCGGTCGTGAACGATCCAAAGTCGGTCTCGGGCTTGTCTTCGTCTGCCATGCTCAGTCCACCTTCTCAATCAAAATGTAGCCGACGGGCTCGGCCTCGAACCACGGCCGCGCGAAGAACCAGCCTGCCCGTGTCGTTGTCTTCATGCTCCCAGCCCCGTCACGAAACTCCACTCGCTCACCGGCACCCACCGGCACCGGCAGTTCGGATGCTCGGGCGGGATGTCCAACGCCTCCGCCTGTTCGATTGTGACTCCCGATGCGTACTCCGCCTCGAGCGCGCGGCAACGCCCGTCTACCAGGTCGTCCAGCGAGGTCATCCAGCGCACCTTCTCCCCCGCATAACTCTCGCGGTAGGCGTCCAGCGTGCCCGCATTGCCCGCGCGGTTGAGCTCCGTGCGCACCAGGCGGTCCGTGTCGTAATCGTCGAACGCCTTGCGCACGGCGTCCGCCGCATCGTCGACCGAGCCGCCCTGGTTCAGCGTGTCCACAAGCACGCGCCGCGCCTCGGCGCCGACCGGACTGATTGCGTCCTCCGCGTGCATCTGGTTGACCGCGAGCAGCCTGTCCAAGCCGCGCGTGTCAGTGAATGTGAAGTCGGCCGGGAGTTCCGCCAAGCCCAGGATGTCCTGCCGCGCTTGGAAGTAGAGTTGCTTGTTAAAGTCGTCCAGCAGCACCTCGAAGTGCTTCGTGTCGGGCTTGACCGCGGTGAGCGCCTTGATCTTCGTCGGGTCGGCCGCCGCCATCTTCGCCGCCCCTTCCATCGCTTGCTTCGCCTGCGCGAGGAACGAGTCCGCCATTGCGATGACCTCCGCGTCGAGCGCCAAGCGGTACTTCGCGAGCGTCTTCACGGGGTTGAAGTCCCACTCCTCGCGGAACGCCTCTTCGGAGCGCGTCATGCCGTGCTTCGCCATCTTCGCCTGCTCGCGCCGGTCATTCGAGTCTTGACCGGGCGGGCCCTGCGCGAACCCGGGCGCCTGCGGCGGTGGGGGCGGAGGCGGCGCGTCCCCTTCGAGTTCGACATCCAAGGCGGTCCCAATGATCGTGCGCTTCTCGTCGTCCCTCAACTGCGGGATGCGGCCGATTATCTCGGAGATCTGCGCGTACACCAAGTCCTGCGACGGCACGCGCGAAGTCCCCGCGCCGAGCGTCTCGCCAGCGAGGTCGATGAGCGGCAGGATCTTCCGCTCGATCTCCCGCGCGATCTGCGACCGCTTCGCCTGGAGGTACTGCGCGAACGCCAGGAACTCCGTCACGCTCTGCGCGCGGTTGCTCCCTTCCTTCCGCCCCATGAACACCTGCGGCACCCTGAGCGTCATGCTGAGTTCGTCCCACAGTTGGTCGATGACCTGCGTGAGCCCCGCAAAATCCGCCGTGTTGCCGAGGCTCTTCACATCCACGAGCCCCTGCTTGATCTCGGGGTTCAATTGCGACCGCCGGCTCTTGAAGACCAGGCGGTTTAGGATCGTCATCTTCCCGGTCGTCGCGTCGTACTGCTCGACCTCGCGGAACTTGTCGATCACCCCGTTCAGGTACTCCTCCTCGAGGTTCGCCGCCTTCGTGCCGCTGTTCGTCGAGGAGATATGTGAAACGTCCACATCCGCCACGATGAAGTCGTATGCCGCGCGCTTCGCCAGCGCATTGCGCGTCGATTGAAGGATCGCCATATCATCGAACGCCTCGCCCGCCGTCGACGCCAGCGGCCTACCGTACAAGTCGTTCCCCAGGCGGTCGCCCCGCAAGTAGAGCATATCCGCCAGCAAGATCCACGGGCCCCGGCTTTTCGCCGGTATCTCCTGGCGGCCGACGATGACCAGCCGCCCGCCAGTGAGCGGGTCGTGGTAGAACGCCTTCAGTATGTCGGCGTCGTCTGGGATGTTGTAGCAATATTCCGAGGTCAAGACCTGCAAGCCCCAGCCCTTCGCCGCCGGGTCCGTGATGCCCAACCGCTCGGCGGGAACGATCGCGCAATAGGAATTGCCCAATGCGAACTGCGCAATGATCGAGTCGTAAAGGATTTCCAAGAAGCCGGTCGCCTTGCACCAATCCGCCCAGACCTTCTGCCTACCCTCGTCATTCGTCTCGAGCTCGAAGCCGAGTTGCATAATCGACTCCGCAATGCAGTTGACGTGAGAATTATACCATCGATTCTCGTCGTAGTAGCGCCTGTAACGTGCATAATAACTCTCATTGCGCTTGGGAATACGCGCATGAGGGTCGAATTGCAGGCTATCGAACCCGTAGGGATTGCGGCGGGTGTCTTGGAGGTCGGCGCCGAAGGCCGCAATGGAGTTGTAGCCGCGTTGCCGGGCGCCGCTCGTTATGAGCATTGGGGCTTCGGGATCCAGAGGTTCAGGAGAGGGTGGGGTGGGCGCCAACTCGGGTTGGGATTGGTATTGCGAGTTGCGACTGAGCCGGGCGAATAGCCCGGAGTAACGACTTGACCCGGAGGTAGTAGTGCCCATCCCGGGAAACTACCTAACTAATCGTCTTATGAACCTTCGGGGAAGTAGTGGGGGAGAATTAGGCGACATTGCGCGGGAGTCAGCCGGGCGGGGGACTCGTGTGGCAGATCCCGTGATGCACGCAGTAGAGGCGCGTGCGGCCCCGGGGGAGCTTCAGCCAATAGTGGCACCGCGAGTAGCAAGGACCCCGCTCGGTACAGGCGGGGTTGCCGCACTGCCTCTTTGGACGGCCCGCCATTGCGATTCTCCTACGTCCTGACTTGCTGGGTTCTTTTTTTATCGCGGCTCTATGCCAATTCCAGCGCCGTCTGGTTGAGGTCGCACCGCTTCCGGATGGGTGCGGGGCTTCGTCTTTCCCATTCGGCTATCGAATTCCAATCGAAGTCTTCCATGGTTTGTAATCGGGGAGCGCTTCGATATTGGGACGCCCGGAGAGTTGTGCGGACACCGCCCATAGAGCCCCATCGCCATGTTACAATTATGGCAAAGAACCCGAAGGCCCGCGGGGTATCCCTGCTTCTTCAGCCAAGTATAGAAACTTCGACCCATCCCGTGTTTCTTCCGATCTGCAAGCCCGCCGCCTTCCGGGTGATCCAAAACGAGAAATTCCAGCCGAGCCTCCGAGCAACATGCGCACTTGCTACCGTATGCCCTGAGTGCGCGCATCCTTTCTCGGTGCCGGTGTGCCTTTGCGAGTGAGAGAGTTTTTTCTGGATTGGCTCTCCGCCACCTACGGCCATTCTCCCTCGCCCGATGTCTATTTCGCCTCAGCCACTCGCGCGAATAGGCCGCCGAGCACGATTTGCAATTCCCAAGATGGCCGTCCTTCGCCATTTTGTTTTGATGATAATCCGCCAACGACTTCTCGACGCCGCACTTCTTGCATATCTTCATTTGAACCATACTAACCGAGCTCCAACGCCTTCTGTGCCAGATTGCATCTCTTGGCGATTAATCTCGCGTAATCGGAATTGAGTTCGATGAGGATGGCCGACCGCCCCAGGCGTCTTGCGACGGCGCCCGTTGTGCCGGAGCCGCCGAATGGGTCGAGGACAAGGCAGGGAACGATTGGGTGATCCTCCAGGGGGATGGCGGGCTCGTAGACGAGGACTTCTTCTTCGACCTCCTTGGGTTCGAGATCCGTAGCCTTGCGCCGGTCGTTCAGAATGCCTACTGCATCGGAGTGGCCGGGCTCATGCCAACTTCCGTAGCCAATGCGCTTCACGAGTCGCTTGACGAAGCGGCCATGACACGCGCAGGTGGGCTGCCAGGCGACGGTTTCATAGTTCTTCTTTAGACCGGACTGAAAGGCGGCATTCGTATTGTCCTGTCGATCGGCATTCGGGCCGCGACGCACTCCCCGGGCCGGGCCGTCCTTGACAAAACCCGAGAACGTCGTCACCCTCTCCCAAGGCGCCCCGCACTTCCCGCAGGCTCCTTTGGCTGACGTGCCGGCCTTGATGCACCGCTCGGGGATGGCTTCCGGGAACGTCGCGAAATGGCTTTCCGGGTAACTTTGTGTGGCGATTGTCCAGACGGAGCGGGCGTTGCGGCCTGCGGCTGGATTGGAACCTTTGACGCTTCCCTTCATTCGCTCGGGCGCTTTGTCCGCATTGCCGACCTCGCGGAACACGTCGTATTCATGCTCGCGTCTCCCGAACTCGGCTGCCTCCCTAATCCCGGTCGCATCGTAGTAGTACCTCGGGGACTTCGTCAGCAAGAAGATGTATTCGTGCGATCTTGTTGGCCGGTCGGTCACGCTCTCCGGCATCGGGTTCGGTTTTGCCCATACGATATCGCTCCTGAGCCACCACCCATCCGCCTGCAATGCGAACGCTACGCGCCAGGGCTGGCCTACGAGGTCTTTGACTTTCAGCCTCCCCCAATCCTTGTTCCACTTGCCGTAGGAGGCTTGATCGCTCGCGGGGATTTGGCCGTCGTGATCGGTCTTCGCGCCGCCGTTGCCCGCGAAACTATCTCCTAAATTTAGCCATAGCGTTCCATCCTTTCTTAAGATTCGTCGGACCTCGCGGAACACCACGACCATCTTGGCTACCCACTCCTCCACGCTTTTCTCCAGGCCGATCTGCGCTTCCGCTACGCCCGCGATCTTGCCGGTGCCGAGACACTTGGGGCAGGAGGGGTTGGGCTCGGACTTGAGGAGTTCGCCGATATCCCCATCGTCGTTGACCCGAGCGGCGCTACGGAAATCGCTACGGCCATACTTCGCCATCGCCTCCGCTTCGTTGATTGCTCGAACTACTGGAACGTTCGCCTTGATCGCGCAATCACACCTCGAATAGTCGCGTAGCGCCCAATACGGCGGCGAGGTCACGACGCATTGCACCGACTCATCGGCAAGCTCCGCTAACTTCGCCATTACATCGCCGACTAACAACGTCACCTTTGGCGCGAGGTTCGGCGGCGGGGCCGATGTTTCAGTCATTGAACTCTTGCCCCCCCCCCCCGCCTTCCAGCGCGCGTTGAAGCCTACCTTACGTGGATCCCCGAGGGCGTCTTGTTTCCTCATCGCCTACTCTCCCTCAAGACGCTCTCTAAGAACGAGGAATGCCGCTGCCGCCACGATGGGAACGACTCCATTTCCAAGGGAGCGGAGCTCGTCCATGCGGGTGGAAGGCCCATGAGCCAACCGACAAATCGCGGGTTCAAGCGTCGGGTCGATTGCGAGGACTTCCCGCCAGGAGTCGAAGTCGCTTGGTCCGGGAGGCCAGAAGGGAAGGCGGTCGCCTGCGCCGGGAGCAGCAGTTCCTCCCTCGTCGCCTGCCCGACCTGACGGCGCTTCGTGAAACTCGGGTCGGC
>DATEUP010000037.1:0-2292 GCA_035283065.1 Thermoplasmatota archaeon
CAAGGGGGCTCGAGGCGAACCGAGTAAGGAGCGCGGCGCGGCAAGGGCCGCGGCGCGCGCGGGCTCCGGCACCCCCTCAACGAGCCCGCGGCAAAACGCGCGCTTACAAGAAAAACAACGAGGGATCGCAAATGGAAATCAATATCGACCCAACCACAACGAAGTATGTCATACGAGCGCGGATCACGGCTGACGGGATCATCGAGAAGCCCGACGTCGTCGGGGCCATCTTTGGCCAGACGGAAGGGCTCCTTGGAGAAGACATGGACCTGAGGGACCTGCAGAAGAGCGGGCGCATCGGCCGGATCGAAACGGATGTGCGCTCCCAGCAGGGCAAGTCCTCGGGGGAGATCATCATCCCCTCGTCGCTCGACCAGATCGAGACGGCGATCATCGCGGCCTCGCTCGAGACGATCGACCGCGTGGGCCCCTGCAAGTCGCGGATCGAGGTCCTCGCGATCGAGGACGTCCGCGAAGTCAAGAAGAAACAGATCGCCGACCGGGCGAAGGTCCTCCTCAAGAAGCTCATCGAGCACACCTCGCAGGCCGGCGGGGACATCGCGGAGGAAGTCAAGAGGGCGGTTGTCGTCGAAGACGTCGTCCCCTTCGGCCCCGAGCGGCTGCCCGCGGGCCCCAATGTGGCCTCCTCGGACGCCGTGATTGTCGTCGAGGGCCGCAGCGATGTGCTGAACCTCCTGCGCCACGGCGTCAAGAATGCCGTGGCCGTCGAGGGCACGCACGTGCCGCAGTCGATCATCGAGCTCTCGAAGGAGAAGGTCGTGACCGCGTTCGTGGATGGCGACCGCGGCGGCGAGCTCATCCTGCGCGAACTCCTGCAGGTCGCCGAGCTCGACTTCATCTGCAGGGCGCCCCGCTCGCACGAGGTCGAGGAGCTCACGCAGAAGCAGCTCATGAAGGCGCTCAAGGACAAGATCCCGGCCGACCAGTTCACCGAGCTCTACGGAGTTGGCGGGCGCGGCGGCGGCGGCGGGGGCGGCGGCGACCGCGACCGGGGCCGAGACCGCGGGCGCGACGGTGGCCGTGACCGGGGCCGCGGGCGTGGCCCGCGCGACTTCGACCCGCGAAGGCGCGAGTACGAAGAGCGGCGCGAGCCCTCGGGCCCCAGCGAAGAGCCCTCGGAGGAGCCCCAGGCTCCCCCGAGCGAAGGCGAAGGCGAGGGCCCCGAGCCCGCGCCGGAGCCCTCTGAGGGCGGCGGCGACAAGGCGCAGGCCCGCGCGGGCCTCTCGCCCGAGCAACTCAAGTTCGCCGAGCGGCTGCGCGCCCTCCAGGGCGCGCAGAAAGCCGCGATCTTCGAGGAGTCGGGCGCCGAGCGCGAGGTGCCCCTCGTCGACCTGCCCGCAGCCCTTGCCGCCACGGGCGGCAAGATCCGCTCGATCGTCTTCGACGGGATCGTCTCCCAGCGCATCCTCGACCTCGCGCACGCGAAGGATGTCAAGACCGTCGTCGGCACGAAGCTCGGCCAAATCGTGAAGGCCCCCGAGTCCGTCGAGGTCCTTACGGCCGCGGAACTCGGCGCCTGAAGCGTACCACCCAAGTTTCTTCTGCCCGGAAGGGAGTCCCTTTTTCCCTTCATTGGAGCGAGGTGGAGCCTACGGCCTCAAAGCGGAGCGACGCCCCCGGGTCGAAGACCCTGCCCCTGCCCGGCGCCTTCGAGACCACGGCGGAAATCCCCCTTGCCAAGGACCCCCTCCAGCGCGTGATCGGCCAAGAGCGGGCCGTGGAGCTCGCGCGCCTCTGCGCGCGCCAGCGGCGCCACCTCCTTCTCGTCGGGCCCCCGGGCACGGGCAAGTCGATGATCGCCCAGGCCCTCTCGCTGCACCTCGAGGCGCCGAAGACCGAGGTCCTCGTCGTGCGCAACCCCGAGAACCCCGACCGCCCGTTCATAGAGGTCCGCACGCGCGAGGAGGTCGAGCGCGAGCGCGCGGCGATCGAAGAGGCCGAGGGCGTCCTCATGAAGCCGGAGGACGCGCCGCAGCAGGTGGCCGAGAGGCTCGGGTACCTGTGCAACAACTGCCACAAGTTCTCCCTGCCGCAGGAAGCCCAGTGCCCGCACTGCGGGCGCGCGAAGCTTGCGGCGGTCGGCATCGAACAGGGCACGAACCCCTTCGGCGACCTGCTCGGGAACATCTTCACGGTGACGCTGAGCCAGATAGGCCAGCAGGGGCCCCAGGGCCGCCAGAGCGTCAAGACGACGCACCGCGTGGGCGAAAAAGACGAGGTCGTCGTCTTCGAAAGGGCCGGCGCGAAGGTCCGCAGGCTCGACGAGAAGAC
>DATEUP010000038.1:0-13573 GCA_035283065.1 Thermoplasmatota archaeon
GAGCTGTCCCGAATTGAGAAGAAGGTCTACCGCGGGCTCATCGCGAACCCCGACATGCACGACAGCTCCGTCGCCAAGCAGATCGACGTGACCCGCCAGACCGTGACGAAGATGCGGCGGCACTTCGAGGCGCTCGGGCTCCTCAAGCTCGTGCGGATTCCAAACCTCGCCACGATGGGCTACCAGGTCCTCGTCGTCCTCCACCAGCGCTACCGGTCGAACCAGGTTCTCGAAAGCCGACTCCCCGTCGAAGCGCCCTTCTATGACAAGCAGCCCGTGATCTTCCGCGTCGCCGCCGACAGCGAGGCCGTCGAAGTGCTCGCGTACCACCAGTTCCAGGACTACGTAGATTCGATAAACGCGATCGCGAAGTTCAGCCGCGAGCAGCGCTTCATTGAACGTGAGCCCGATGCCTTCGTGTTCTCGATGCAGGACCTCTTCGCGATCAAGAACCACGTGTACGACCGGGCCGTCGAGCGCGTCCTCCTTCCGGAACTCGCGTGACGCGGGCCTTAGAGCTGGCGCGCGCTTACGGCCTCGCCGCGTTTGAGCGCCGCCTCGAGCTCGACGCCGAGCGGGCTCTTCCTTGAGACCCTGAGGACGCCCTTGGCGCCCACGGTGGCCTCGAAGAGCGGGCGGCCCCCGAGGAGCACCTCGACCTCCTTGCCGGCCCACCTCGGGTCGACCAAGAGGCGGACCGACTTCCCCTGGAAGCGGACGGCAGGCCGGGTCTCCGGTCGACCCCCGCCGCCATCGCGGGGCGACACGCGCAACCTCGTCCCAAGTTCCCGCTCGATCGAGCGGATCGTCTCCCCGCCCCTGCCGATGATCCTCGGGATGTCCTCCGCGTCGAGCCTTACCGTGAAACCGCCCCGCGGCTCTTCGATGACCTCGACCCTACCGCCGGCCCCGGCGGCGCTGATGACGCCCGCGACCTTCTGCGGCGCCGGGCCGCCCCGGCCCCCCGGGCGGTGTCCCCCGCCCGCCCTTCCGCCGCCTTGCCCCACCGGCATCACAACGACCTGGTCGCCGTACGTGTAGATCTCAAAGAGCTCGCGCCCCGAGCGGAAGTCCGTGATCGAGATCACCGGGCGGGAGAGGTCCTCCTGGAACATCCCTTCCGGCACCTTCACCGTGAAATCGAGCTCGAGGACCTGCGCGACCGCCCCGTCAACGATGTGGATCACCGTGTCGACGACCTGCGGGATGATCCCAAGCTCGACGCGCCCGATGAGCCGCTGGACCGCATCGATCGCGCGGTTCGCGTGGGTGACCCCGATGAGGCCGACGCCCGCCAGGCGCATGTCCCCGAAAACCTCGAAGTCCTTGGTCTTGCGCACCTCGTCGTAGACGACGAAGTCGGGCCGCACGAGCAGCAGGATCTCAGAGGTGAGGGCCATGTCGCCCTCGAGCGGGCCGTACTGGGTGATCTCGCGGCCGAGGCTCATGTCGCGGGGCTGCTCCATCGTCTTCACGACGGCCCCCTTCCGCGACAGGTAGTCGGCCACCGCCTGGGCAAAGGTCGATTTCCCATCGCCGGGCCGCCCGGAGATGAGGACGCCGCGGTGGTAGTCCTCAAGGCGGGCGACCAGCTCGCGCTCCAAGCCGTACTCGTCGAGCCGCAACTTCTTGACGGGCCGCACCGCGGTGATCTCGACTCCGTCCGAAAACGGGGGGTAGGCGATTGCGATGCGGTAATTGCGCAGCTGCACGACTCGGGAGTCTCGCCGGTCGATCTCGATGAAGGACTCGCTGTCGCGCGAGGCGAAGTCGAGGATCTCCGAGGCCATCCCGAGGAGTTCCTCCCTCGAGGTTGCCCGGTCCTCTGTGGGGCCGTAGCGGATCTTCCCGATCGTGCCGCGCTTGGCATGGGGCGCCGTGCCCTCCTTGAGGTGCGCGGAAAACGTCTGGTCGTCGAAGAACCGGTGGATCTTGAGCCCCTCGAACTGGACCTGCTCGCCGACCTCGGGCCGGATGTAGTTCACGGGCACGCCCCGCGCGCGAGCGACTTCGCTTTGGACCCGGTCCGAGGTCACAAGCTCGGCGCCGACCTCGAGGGCGGCCGAGCGGATCAGGTTGTCAATGGCGCCCCCGGGGGCCGCGGCCACCTCGACATCGGTCGGGCGCGACCCGAAGAACTCAAGCCCGATTTCCCCCGCGCCAGCAAGCTCGCGCAGGCGGGAAAGCTCGCGCAGGCCTTTCCAGCCGATGCCGCGCCCGCTGTTTGCAAGGTGCTCGAGCTCGGCCACCGAGGCCTCCGCAACGACCACGTTCGCGCCCTTGAGCTCGCCCTGGCCGACCATCGCCGAGATTCGGCCGTCAATGAGGACAGAGGTGTCGGGCACGACCTTCTTGGCGGTCAAGGTGGCGTCGATCGGGCGGGATGCATTTATGGGTTGGGGGCGGCGCTTCTGGTGCGGGCGGCATCCGGTTGAAGAGCGAGCGGCTTGCCAAGCGTGGGCGGGGCGCCAAGTTCCCGGCGGTCGGGCTCGTCATCGAGAACCTCGAGCCCCGCGACTCGAAGTGGCTCATGCTCGAGTACGCGCACGCCTGCAAGACCTGGGGGCCCGGCGTCCACTTCACGAATGTCCGCGACCCGCGGCTCCAGCGCCACCTGCAGGCCCTGGAAGGAGTCCACGTTAGCGCGCGCAGCTTCCGCGACCTCGACGTGGGCCGTGCGCTCGTCCTTGACCCGAAGGCCGCCCGGCCGCTTAGCACGTCCGACTGCGGGGAGTTCGACGCGCTCGTCGTCGGGGGGATCCTTGGCGGCGAGGTCATGCGGGGGCGCACCCGCGCACTCATCACGCGGCGCTCGAAACTCCCCGCCCGCCACCTTGGGGCCGTCCAGCTGCCCATCGACGTCGCGGTCTTCGCCGCGCGAGCGATCGCGCTGGGCGCGAAACTCGAGGACATTGAGTTCACCAACGGGCTCACCGTGCGCTACGGCGACGGAATGGAGATCGAACTCCCGTATGGGTACCCGGTCGTCGGGAAGAAGGTCGTCGTGACCCCCGGGCTTGTCCCCTACCTCGCCAAGCACTGGGGCGAAGAGGAGTGACGGAGCCACGCCCGGTGCGCTTCGATAAGATCATGAGGCCGCGTCGACTAAGGCATCGCGCCGGGCGGCCGTTGGCGGCTCTCGATTCGCGGCTGAGGCGTACCCCCCGCGCGCGAGGCCCTGGTTCGCCCCCCTGGGGGACTTGCGGTCGCCGAGCTCATCGTGACGATACTCCTTTTGCTCGCGGCCTCGCGGGCGATCGGTGAGGTCTTCGAGCGGCTTGGCCAGTCGGCGCTCGTCGGCGAAGTGCTCGCTGGCATGATCCTCGGACCCTACGTGCTGAGGCTCGCGGCCCAGACGCCTGCGGACGTCCCCGAGGCGCTCGTTGCCGTTGGCGACCTCGGCGTGTTCCTGCTTGTCTACCTCGCGGGTCTCGAGATGGACATCGGGGGGGTAGGCCGTTCGCTACGCGGCGGCGGCCTCCTGCTTGGGGCCCTCGGGTTCATGTTGCCCTTCCTCGCGTTGTTTGGCATTGCGAGCCTCCTGGGTCTCGGCGTCGAGGCATCGCTCTTCGCAGGCCTGGTGTTCGGGCTCACGGCCCTGCCGGTTGCCGTGCGGGTTCTCATGGACGTGGGGCTTGCCGACCACGCGATGGGCCGCCTGCTTGTCTCCTGCGCCGTCCTATCCGAGCTTGCGGCCCTTACAGGGCTCGGGATTCTCCTTAACATTCGCGGCGTGACGGCGCTCGACGCGGCACTTTATGCCGCGGCGCTCACGATCCTCAAGACCGCCCTGCTGGTGTCCCTTGTGTTCACTTTCGTCCAGGCATTCCGATTGACGACGGGCTCTGTCCCGGGCGCTCAGCGGATCTTCCGAGGCGCCATAGCGATCCTGAGGGGCCGCGAATCTCTGTTCGCCCTGTCCACCCTCTTCGTGCTCGTTTTTGCCGGCATGTCGCAGCTCCTAGGCCTCCACTTTGTCGTCGGGGCCTTCTTCGGAGGCCTCCTGCTTTCGCCCCAAATCCTCGGCGAGTGGAATTTCAGGCAGATCCAAAAAACGACGTCGGCGGTGACCTTCGGCCTGCTTGCGCCCGTTTTCTTCGGTCTCATCGGCCTGCGATTTGCGCCGGACGCGCTCCTGTTGCGGCCCGAGCTCCCCCTCGTGCTCCTGCCCGCGGCGTTTGCGGCCAAGTACGGCGCCGGCCTGCTAGGTAGCCGCATCCTTGGCAAGTCGCCCGATGTCGGGCGGGCCCTCGGCGTTGGCCTCACCATGCATGGCGTCCTTGAGTTGGTCGTCGCGAACCTCGCGTTGGAACTCGGGATCTTCGATGCATCCCTCTTTTCGACGGTCGTCCTAGTGAGCCTCGTATCCACGGTCGTCGCTCCCTTCGTCCTGCGTCGCCAGGCGGCGAAACTGCAGGCGACCGAACGGCCGCCTTCCGAGCCACGTGGCGCCACCGTGGAAGGGTGGGCAGCGCCGGCGCGCGCTCGCAGCGACAAACCCGCGCCCCAGCCGATCCTCGTGGGGGGCGGGCGGGTCGCCTTCGAGGTCGCGCGCGCCGTGGGGCCCTGCACTGTGCTGGAGAAGGAGGCGAACCAAGCAAAGTTCCTCACCGCGATGCTAAGCGATGTGCGCATTGTTGTCGGCGACGGTGCCCGTGTGGAGGACCTCGTGCGGGCGGGCGTCGGCCCTGGCGCCGTGGTCCTCGCCCTCACGGACGACGCGACCGTCAACGAAGCGGCCGTTCGCGAGTCGCGAAAGCTCGGCGCCTCGCGGGTGATCGCCCGGGCCGAGCAGTCGGGCGATGTCCTGCGCCTGCGCGCGCTCGGGGCCGACGCCGTGGTGAACACGGCTGAGGAGTCGGGCGCGGCCCTCGTCAAGGAGCTCTACCCGTACGGCGAGTCCATGGTCGAAATCGTCGTGGCCAAGACGAGTCCTGCGGCCGGCAAGCCGGCAAGCGCGTTGGAACTTCCCCGCGGCGTGCTGGTGCAATCGGTCACCCGCCGGGGGAAGGTCCTTGTTCCCACGCCGGACCTCGTTCTCGAGGGGCGTGACAGCGTGATCCTCAGCGGGGCTCCGCCCGCCCTTGCAGCGGCCCGCGTGGCGATGCTCGGGCCGCGCGCGCACGGGCAGGCGATTTCTGGACTCGCCTTCGTTCCCCCGAACGTTGGCGCCCTCGAGGTCGTCGCGGGAGAGGTAGGGCCGCTGGCGGCCGGATCGGGGGGTACGGTCGTGGGTCTTGTCCCCTACGAGCGGGAGCCGGAAGAGCACCGGAAAGCCCTCGAGGCGCGGCTTCGAGCCCGGGTGCCCTCTTCCACCGTCCTTGCCGGGTTCGCCCTCAGCACCTCTGAGCTCGACCGCGCCCGCGCCGCGGTCAACATCCCGCAGGTGCAGTACGACCCGTCCGCCGCCGCGCTCCAAGGGGCCCCGGAGGACGGGGCCATTTGGGCCATCGTCCTTCCCTGGACGGCCATCGGCACGCGGCCGGATCAGATGGCGGCGCGCAAGGTGGCGTCGATCCCTCTCGCGCTTGGCCTTCCCGTGCTGGTTGCCGCCCGCGGGCGCGTGCCGGAGTACATCACCGCCCTCATTGACGGCTCCGAGGGCGCAGATTTGGCCGGCATGCTCGCCTGCGACGCGGCGCTTGCCTCTGGCGCTCGGCTCACGCTGCTCGTGGTTACGTTCGAGGGGGACCGGGAACCCCATGAGCAAGCGACGTTCGTCCAGAATTACGCACGTACAGCCGGCCTTGGCCTTGTCGATTTGACCGAGCTGACGGAACCTGGTCACGGAGCGGTCGAGCGGGCAATCCGCGGGCGCGCCCATCTCGTCGTCGCCCCTTCCCTCGGGCGGGCCCTCAAGGGCCGCGAGGTGCTCCAGCTCTCGCTTGGCGGGGGCTGCTCCGTGCTTCTGACCTGAACGGTCACCCGCCGGTCGGCGCCTTGCGCGCAAGGCAACGCTTTTGTACCCCGGCCCGGGGTTGAGTTCCTTGGGGGCCCCATGGCCGCAGACGACTCGGAGGCCGAGCCCTGCGACGTCCTCGTCGTCGACGACCAGCTTTTCCACCGCGAGATGGTAAGCGAGATGTTGCGAGCGAAGGGCTTCCGCGTTTCGACCGTCGGTTCCGGCGATGAGGCCATCACCCGTTACGCAAACCTCGAGCAAAAGCCCCTCGTCCTCATGGACAACATCATGCCCAAGATGACGGGCGTCGAGGCGACCGCTGCGATCCGCTCGATCGACCCGACGGCGAGAGTGATCTTCGTCTCGTCGGACACCGCGCACCGGGAGGACGCCATCGCCGCCGGGGCGATGGGGTTCATCTCGAAGCCTTTCAAGATTGCCGAGGTTTTCGCCGCCGTCCGGTGGGCCCTTTCGCAACCTCCGCCCGGGACGCCCGCGGCCGGTGATGCGGCGCCGGCGTAGGCAGCGCCCGTTCAGGGCGCCCCTGGCAGGGGCTTTGCGCTTCCGGCCGACGCGGGCGCCTTGCGCAGGTGCTCGACGACCTTGGAAGCCATTGCGTCCGTGATGCCGTCGGCTTCCATGAGGCGCTTCGTGTCCGCGGCCTCAAGGTCCTTCAGCGTGTGGATCCCCGAATCAAAAATCGATAGCGCCTTCGAGGGCCCAACCCCGGGCACGCTGAGCAGGCGACCGAGGACCGCCTCCTTCTCCGGGAACTCCGCGGGCGATGCGTGCAGGGCTGCGGGGGCCGGCACCGCGATCGACGGGGCAGCGGGTTCGCTCCCCACGGGGGCCCCAACGGCCACGACAGCCTCCGCCGTCTTGTCGGCGAATTCCTCGGGGACCTCGAACTTGCGCGCGAGGACCTCGCTCCTCCGGATCTCAATCCGCTTGACGGGGTAGATCCCCTTGACGGCCATCGTGAGCTCCTTCGAGAGGTCGCCGCCGACGATCATCTTCGTCAGCTCGACGAGCGTGTGCTTGCCCCCAATCTCCACGATCGCGTTCTCGAGGATCGTCCGGATCGCGGTCTGCTGCGAGGACTTGATCCGCAGGTCCGAGATCGCAAGGGGCTTGATGACCACGTGCCACCCGTCCTTCGTGACCATGTCCTTGCACACGTCCATCTTGGAGTGCTTGCGCCGCGTCTGCCGGCGGACGTAGTCCGAGGTGAGGTCGTGCCCGATGAACACCGTGTGCGCGTCCTGGCCTCGCACCTCATTCACCCTGAAGCGCAGCTTTACGTGCATCTGGGCAAAGTCGCCGGTAAGCTCTTGCATGGTGATCTCGGGCACGCGTCCCATGAGGAGGCCCGCCTCCTCGGCGAGGCCCTCGCCGATGAGAGCGCTCGAGAACATCGGGGGCGCGTAGATGTTGAACCACTTCTTCGACTTCCACTTGTCTTTGGTCCGACGGGCTTCCGCACGGCTAAGTTGCTTGGCTTGCTGCTGCTTCTCCTGCGCCAAGCGATGCCTCCCTTTTCCAAATCCCGACCCAAAGGTGGGGAAGGCGCACAAGCGGGTTTTCATTAATAAGCGTTTCCGGGTTGCGAATGGGCCAGATTCGCGCGAGCCAGAAGCGCGGATTTGGCCGGTTTTTGGGCCCGCAAGGGGCCCTTGCGCGCCCCCGGCCCCGGCGAAGCCTAGAAATCTCCACGCCACCGTCCCTTGCGGTGTGCCCGACGTTCGCTTCTACACGCGCGAAGGGTGCGGCCTTTGCGAGGAGGCCCTCGCGCTCGTCGAGCGTGAGATGGCGCGGCTCCTTGGCCCCCCGCGCCTTCGCTTTGCGCCTTGCAGTTGCGGGCCGACGAGTGTAGTCCTGCGCTCGGAGTACCGCGACGGGTCGCTACTCCAAGTCGTGGACATCGACGCCGAGGAGGACCTGCGGGCAACCCTCGGCCACCAAGTCCCGGTCATTGACATTGACGGGCGGCGGGCGTTCGCGCTCGAACTCAGCGCCTCCAAGTTCGCCGCCGCAATCCGCCAGCCCGCCCAGGCGGTGAGCGCATGAGCCAACAAGCAGCGCCGCCCCAGCGCGATGAGCGGGTTGAGCGGGTTGAGCCCGACCTTGTTTCCTCGACAGTCGCCCGCCGCCACGGCCGCCTGACTACCCGGCCGTCCGCGGGCGTCCACAACTCGCTTTGGCACTGGCCCGCCACCGTGCCCCGCCACCGCGTCTGGCGCAACTACTTCCTGATGCGGCTTGCGAGGGGCGCGCCTTCATTGAGGCTCAAGAACTGGCTGTACCGCCGCATGGGCATGAAGGTCGGGTCCCACGTTTCCGTGGGCCTCGAGGCCACCATGGACATCTTCTTCCCCGAGCTCATCACGATCGAGGACGAGGCGATCATCGGGTACGGGACCACGGTCCTCGCGCACGAGTACATGGAGCGCGAGTACCGGACCGGGCCCGTGGTCATCGGGCGAGGCGCCGTGGTCGGCGCTAGGTCCCTCATCCTTCCGGGCGTCACGGTCGCGCCGGGGACGGTTGTGTCGGCCATGTCGCTTGTGAACAGCGACGTGGAGGGGTTCGTCGGCGGCGTGCCGGCAAAGCCCCTCAAGCCCCGCGAGACCAAACCGGCCCCGTGACCCCCGCGGCCGGCAATCCGAGCTCCCCGGGGCCGCAATGCGCCCTAGGTCCGGGTACACCGGGCCCGGGCTTGCTTCGCTGGCTTGGGACACTCCCTCAGGCCGGCGGGGCACTTACTTCCGGCGACTGCGTGGCCACCGCGGCCATCCGCCCGAGCAGTTCCCGCACAGCGCTGGTGTCCTCGATGTTGTAGCGAGCCGCCGAAGCGGCGTGGCCAACCCGAAGCGAGTGGGCCGTTGGCGGAAGCGCCCGGAAGAGGGTCTCGTCTGTCAGGTCGTCGCCGATCGCGAGCAGGAAGGGCCACTCGCGTTCCCCGAAACGTTCCAAGAAGAAGGGGCCTTTCCCCGCGGCGGCCGTCTTGACCTCGACAACCTTGTTGCCCGGCAACACGACCACCTCGGTGTTTGCCGTGAGCGATGTGAGGGCTTCGATAAGCTCCCGCGCCGCATCGGCCCCGATGTGGGGGTCGGCTCCGCGCCAGTGCCAAACGAGGGAGCACTCCTTCTCCTCCACGAACGACCCGGGGATGCGGTCGACAAAGAGGCTCAAGACCTCGTTGAGCGGACCCTTCCAGGCCGTGTCCGACCGCACGACACGTTCCCAAGCCCGCGCGTGGGCCTCGCGGACCCATACCCCGTGCTCCGCGACGAGCGTGACCGGAAGTTCGCCAAACCAGCGCGATAGGGTCGTGCGGTCGCGCCCGCTAAGGATGACGACCCGCGCCCCCGGACGGGATGCGAGGGACGCCAACAGCTCCAGCAACGGGCCGTCCGGGGCCGGGGCCGCGGGGTCGGGGGCAAAGGGCACGAGCGTCCCGTCGTAGTCCAGCAAGAGAAGGCTCTCCCGTGCCGCGCCAAAGGCGCCTACCAGGTCACGGCTCGCCGCCGCCGTGAGGCGCCTTGCGGCGAGCCGGCGCGACCGTTCGGCGGCCTTGTCGAGGCGAACGAGGAACCGCCCGGCCCACGAAGCGACGTCGTGGGCGGAAAGCTGCTCTCGCATAGGCATTGCACGTTTGGCCTTCTCGGCCGCCGGCATTTCGAGCGCGGTGTGCAAGGCGCGGGCGATTTCCTCGCGGCTGTTGGGGTTCACAATGAGCGCTTGCGTGAGTTCGCGCGCCGCGCCCGCAAGTTCGCTGAGGATGAGGACGCCTTGTCCGTCCGCCCGCGAGGCCAGGTACTCCTTCGCGATCAGGTTCATCCCGTCGCGCCTGGGGACGATGAGCGCGACGTCCGCGCAGGCATAGAGCGAAACGAGCTGCTCGAAAGGCAAATACCGAAAGATGTACCGCACGGGCGTCCACCCCACCGTCCCGTAGCGGCCGTTGAGTCGGCCCACCCGCTCGTCAATCTCACGCTTGAGCTGGCGGTACTCGCCCACGTTCTCGCGCGAAGGGACGGTCACGAGCAAGTGGTGGAAACGGCCGCGCCACTCCGGGTGGTCGGTGAGGAAGAGCTCGAGGGCGTCAAGCAGTTGGGGGATCCCCTTCGTGTAATCGAGGCGCGAAAGGGACATGGTGATTCGCTTGCCCGGGGCGCCCGCCCGGAGCTTGGCAACCTCCCTCTGCACGTCGGCTTTTTGCGTGGCCGCCGCAAACCGCGCGAAATCGATGCCCATCGGGAACACGTCGACTTGGAACGAGCGGCCCGGCAAGACCACCTCGCCCAAGTTGTTATCGACCCCGAGCAGCCGGCGGAGGCACGACAGGTAGGCCTGCGCGAAGTCGTACGTGTGGAAGCCCACGAGGTCCGCCCCCGACAGGCCTTCAAGCAGCTCTTTGTGCCACGGCAAGACCCGCAGGGTCTCGTAGGCTGGGAAGGGGATGTGCAAGAAGAACCCGATCTTCGCTTCCGGCCGCAGTTCCCGCAAGAGCTTGGGCACAAGCAGCAGCTGGAAGTCCTGGATCCAGAAGGAGTCGTCGGGGCCCGCGACGTGGTTGAGGTGCTCGGCAAACAAGGCGTTCGCCTCCGCGTAGGCGCGCCACTCGGCCTCGTTGAATCGGGCAATCGATGGGAGGCCGTGGAAGAGCGGCCACAAGGTCCGGTTGCAGAACCCGTTGTAATAGAGCCTCACGAGGCGCTGGGGCAAGAAAACGGGGTCGCAGCCGAGGGCCTCCTTTAGGCGCGCCGACACCGCGCCGCGGATGGCCGGCGCCACATTTCCCGGCCACCCGACCCATCTGAGCTTGCCCTCTAACCGCAGGGATTCGAGCCCCACGGCAAGGCCGCCAGGGGTCGGAACAAGGTCGAAGCCCGCGCCCCTGCGCTTGACCGACACGGGCAGGCGGTTCGATGCAACGACGAGCAGCGCGCCTCCTCCTTTTCGGGCCTTTGCGCACAGGTGGGCCCCGGGGCTGCGGCGTCCCACGGGCATGGGGGGATGAGTGCGAGTCCCCTGCGTGCGTTGATCGGCTCTACAGGAGCCACCAGGCCCGCCATTTGTAATAATCCATGGCCCGAGGCCCTCAAGGCCGCTCGTCCCGCGCCGCGCCGAAAGGCGAATAGGTGCGTGCGCATCCCCGTTCGATGCCCGCGCCGGACCCCTCCATCACGCCAGCCCAACTTGAGCGTGGGCTGAAGCTCGGCGTCGTCGAGGGCGCTTTCGCTTTCGCGACCTTCACGCTCACGAGCGGGGCGGTCCTTGCGGCCTTTGTCTACTCCTCGGGCATGGGGGCTTTCCAATATGGCCTCTTCACGGCCCTGCCGTTCCTCGCCCAACTCCTCCAGATCCCCAACGTTGCGCTCCTGCGCAGGTGGCACGACCGCCGGCGGATGACCGTGCTCTTCGCCAGCGCGGGCCGTCTTTCCCTCCTTGGCGTCACGGCGGCTCTGCTGTTCCTGCCAAGCGAGGCGCGCGCCTTCGCGGTCCTCGTCTCCTTCGTGTCTTGGTCGGCGTTCAGTGCGTTGGCCGGCGGGGCTTGGCTCTGGTGGATGCGCGACCTCGTCCCCGCCGACAGGCTCGGCCGCTACTTCGGCAGCCGCGGGTCTGCGCTCGTCGCGGTGTCGGCGCCCGTGCTCTTCGGCGCGGGCTTCTTCCTCGATTGGGTGCGCTCCGGTGGCGGCGAGGAGGCCTCGCGCTTCGCCTTTGCGGCGCTCTTTGCCACCGCCGCGGCCTTTGGGATGGTCTCCTCGGCGATCCTTGCCCAAATGCCCCACGCGCCCCCCGCCGAGGACCCGCGCCAAGTGCCGCTGCGCCGCTCGCTCTCCCTCCCCTTCAAGGACCTGAACTACCGCCGCATGCTGGGGTGGCTCTCCGTATGGTGGTTCGCGACGACCTTCACGGTGCCCTTCTTCCCCGTGTTCCTCCTCGTTGACCTCGGGATGCCGGTCTCCTTCGTCACGCTCCTCCTGCTCGTGGGGATCGGCTCGACGGTCGTTTTCCTGCGGCTATGGGGCCGCCTGTCGGACCGATTCGGCAACAAGCCGATCCTTGCAGTCAGCGTACCCGTCCTTTCGGCAGCCCTCCTCCTTTCCCTTCTTTTGCCGACCGCGCCTGGCCTCCTCCGGGTCGCCCTCATCGTGGTGATCCAGGTGCTCCTCGCCCTTGCCGCCGCAGGCGCGGACCTCACGGCGTGGAACCTCGCCTTCAAACTCAGCCGCGGGCCCGATGCCCCGTCGTTCCTCGCCGCGGTTTCCTTCGTGCGGGCGCTCGCGACGGGTCTCGGTCCGATTCTCGGCGGCGCCGCGGCGGTATTCCTGCGCGGGACTTCGATTCAGCTGGGCCTGCCCGTGGGCGGCGGCGTCCCGTTGCTTGAGATCACCCGGTTCCCCCTGCTCTTTGCCGGCGCGGCCGCGGCGATCCTCGTATCCGCCGCGCTGCTTTCAAGGGTGAAGGAGGAGGGCGAAGCGCCCCGCAGCGCGCTGCTCGACGCCTTGCGCCTTGAAGCCGATGACGGCCTCATGCCGGGCGTCCGCCATTTCGCGGCCGCGACGACGGTCACGGTCCAGTTCATCGTTGATGTGCAGGAGAAAGCCTCCTCCTCCCTCGATTCGGGCATTGAGGCGATCAAGGGGGCGATCGAGTCGGTATCGGGCGCCGAAGACGATGACGACGATGCCGGGCCCCCGGGCCCTCGCGGGTCGTGACCCCTAGCGCTTCAGCGCGAACACGGCCTCGCGCGCGTCCCGGAGCGAGGGTGCGCGCCGCGCAAGGCCCTCGCGCACGAGGTACGTGAGCGCGCTCCTCACCGTCCGCTCCGGCAGGCCCGATTCCGCGATGAGCTGCTTCTCCGAAAGCGTCCCCTGGTCGGCAAGGAGCCGGAAAACGAACTTGGCGGAAGGTGCGGCGTCCATCGGGAGCTCGGCCCCCGCGCGCCTCGTGTGGAGCTTCCCGAAGACCTGAAGGTACCTCGTGCGGCCGAGCCTCACGAAGCGCGCAGGGTGCTTCGAGGCTTCCACGGAGAACCCCGACTCCCGGACTCGGTACCGCCTGCGGCCGTCAAGCACCAGCACGCGCCCGAGGCGGGACTCGACGTCCGCGACCGTCACGCGGGCTTCCCGCGGCAGGACAAGAGGCCGCTGGCCCGTAGCGGAGCAGATGGGCACGACCACGAGGGTCTGGGCGTTCTCCATCACGACCGGGCCCCCCGCGGAGAGGCCGTAGCCCGTCGAGCCCGTCGGCGTCGAGACCACGACCCCGTCGCCTGCATCCCGCCACACGCGCTCTCCGTCGATTTCGAGCGAGTACCGCAAGAACCCCGCGCCCCGGCTTGACGTGAGCGCGACCTCGTTGAGCGCGGGAGGAAGGTGCCGCCCATCGAGCGTGACCTCAAGGCGAAGCCGCTCTTCGATCGTCACCTTGCCCGCGAGGGCCTTCGGGAGCGCCGCCGCAAGGCCCTCCGGCGCGACCTCCGCGAGGAACCCCTGGCCAACCGTGAGGACCGCGGCCCCCGGGGGGACGTCGTGGAGCGCGTCGAGCAAGAAACGGTTGTCCCCGACGGCAACGACAAGGTCGGGCGCGGCGCCTTCCAGGTCCTGCCGCACGGCCACATCTTTGTGGTGCGCCTGCAGGAGCCGGAGGGCCTCCTGC
>DATEUP010000039.1:0-2852 GCA_035283065.1 Thermoplasmatota archaeon
GGGCTCAGACAAGGGAGGCGCCCCCCTCCTTCGCGGCGCGACCGGGCGCCAGGGAAAGGAGCGCTCCGGCGACCACTTGGCCGGCCAGGATCGCGATGCCGGCACCCACAAGGCCGACGAGGGGCACCATGACGAGGGCGCCGATGAGGGCGAGTCCACTTGAAAGGCCCGCCGCAAGGATAGGGGGCCGCAGGTCGCCGGAGAGCCGGTAGCGCGTGGCAAGCACGGTGGCCGGAAGGGCCGCAACGGCGGCGAGCGCGAGCGCGCGCAAGAGCGGCGTGGCGGCGTCGGAGTAGAGGGCCCCGAAGAAAGACAGGATGAGCGGCGCGAGAACGACGAGCAGGGCGGATGCGGGGACCACGACCATCGCTCCAAGCCGCAGGGCCCGCCGCTCGTTGGCGCGCCGGTCCACGTCCGGCCGAGAGCCCTCCGCGAATTGCACGAGCGCGAGCGCGACCGAAACGGTGAAAAGCAGCGAGGCGACTTGGAAAGCGAGGTAGAAGGAAGCCGCAGCCGTGGCCCCCTCGGTGCCGCCGAGGGCCATAAGCAGCGCGGCGGGGAGCAAGGACGGCCCTGCAAGCGCGAGCAGCGTTGCCGCGTGGTTCAAGGCGGCGTAGGAGACAAGGGGACGCAGCGCGGGCGGCTCCCCTTCGGGCGCGGCGGGAAGGGCCGCGAGTGCCCGGGGCACGAGGACGAGCAGCGTGCCTGCAACGGCAAGCCCCATGGACGCCGCCCAAAACAGCACGAGTTCCCGGACGCCGCCGCCGGGCACCGCAAAGGGCCCCGCGAGCCTGAGGGCGCTGAACACGAGAAGCATGGCGGTGGACCACTCGCTCTTCCTTGCGGCCACGAGGACCTGCTCGAGAACCACCTCCAGCGTGAAGGCACAAACGAATCCGGCGAAAAGAGCGACGTCGAGGGGACTCGAGAGCGCAGAGGCGAATTGGGGGGAGAGGAGGGCAAACGCGATCCCTCCCCCCGCACCGGCGGCCAGGCCGGCTCCTCCGGTCGCGAGAAGCACCGATCGGCCGAGGCGCCGGGGGTCGCGCGAGCTTGCAATGCGCCGCACGAGCGCGTAAGGGAGCCCCATCGTGGCCATGATCGCCAAGAAAACGCCTGCCGCAATCAGGGAGGTCGCCCGTCCCACCGCGGCCGGCTCGTACGTCCGGGCGACCACGATCCAAAACAGGAACCCGAGGGCGGAGACGACCACCTGGTTGAGCGAGAGGAAAAAGGCGCCTCGCCCCAGAGGCCCCTTGGCTTCCGACAGCAGGGCACGGACCCCGTCCCGCAGGTTCCGGCCTTCGGCAGATGCGGATTGCACGGCGTCCATTTGACGTCCTCCTAGGATTTGCCCTTCGCCAGGTACTCGAGGGCGCCGAAGCCCAGGGCGACCACGTAGGTTGCGTCGTCAACCGGGCCAAGCGCGACGGCGAGCGCGACGGCGTTCCGGCGCTTGCTGAAGTCGCGTGGGAGCCTGGCTCCGCGCCGAACGACCACAACCATCCGGGCAACGGCGGGCGCCGCGAGCAGGGCGAAGGCCGGGTGGGCCGCGAGGAGTGCAAGCAAAGGGGCAAGCAGGAGGCAGGCGCCCGAAAGCGTCGACAGCCCGCGGTTGGAGATGCGGCGAGCGCCCTGCGCGTCGCGCGCCGAAGAACGGAGAGAGCCTAAGGAGGTGCGCAAAAGGAGCGCGGCCTGGGTGCGCCCGTACGTGAACTCGCGGCGCAGGTTCGCGCTGACTCGCGACATCCCTGGGGATCGGAGCGTGTAGGCAAGCGCGCGGGACTTCCTCAGACGGAACCCGGCTTGCCGCAGTCGGAACCCCAGCATTTGGTCCTCGCCGGAGAAGCGGAACGACTCGTCGAAGCCCCCGCAGCGTTCGAGGGCGACGCGCGGGAAGAGGTCGCACTTCAGCTCCGAGAAAGCCTGCGGTGAGAGGTCCGCATCGCGCGCGTCGGGGAGGTGGTCGCGAAGCAGATGGAAGGCGGCTTCGGCGGCGCTCACCTCGCCGTACGGCAAGCGACGCTCGCCGGTGAGGCACAGCGCAGGGTCGTAATCCGTGAGGGCTACCGCCCTCTCGAGGGCGTCGGGGCTTTGGATCTCGCAATCCTGCTCGAGGACGAGGATCAGCTCGCCCGAGGCGCTCGCAAGCCCACTGTTGAGGGCGGCGGAGAGCCCGCGGTTCGCGATGTGGAAGACGGGCCGCACGCGGGGGTCGGCCTTCGAAGCCGCCTCGAGGGCGGGCCGTACGGGCTCGGCGCCCGCGTCATCCACGGGGATGATTTCGAGGTCGCCATAGGTCTGGCGGCGCGCGGAGCCAAGCGAGGATTCGAGGAGGCGCCCGGGGTTGTAAACCGGGATGACGACGGAGACCCGCGGAGCCATCGGGCGTGTCCCTTCCCTTAAGGAGGTCGAAGGGCACTGACCCTCCGGGGTCTTACGTGTTGCGATGTCCCTTGAGCTCGCGGCGGAGGGCCATCATCTCGCGGAGGAAATAGGGAACGTCCTTCCGAAGGTTGATCGTCGTGTGCTCGGGGTTCTCCTCCCAGTCGACCGGGATCTCGTCCACGCGCATCCCCATCGCCTGCGCCCGGACGAGGACCTCCGTGTCCCAGAACCAGTGGCTCGAGCGCACCCGGGGCAGGACGGCCTCAAGGGCCTCGCGCTTGAAAGCCTTGAAGCCGCACTGGTGGTCCTTGATCTTCGACCCGAAGAGCAACCGCACGATCCGGTTGTAGAACTTCGAGTAGGCGAGGCGTCCGAAGGTGCGGCGGGATCGGCTCCCCTGCAGGTAGCGCGACCCGGTGACAACGTCGGAGCCGTTCGAGGCGTGCGCGACGAGCTCGTCGAGG
>DATEUP010000040.1:0-3269 GCA_035283065.1 Thermoplasmatota archaeon
CGAGGGGGGGGTGCCGGCGAGGGCGCCCGTGTCGAGTGGAGCCGCACGTCGGGGGGACCCCGAGGAGGGGGAGGGGGGGCGTCAATGGGCAATGACCACGTGCCCGGATACCCCGTCGTAGACCAGGACCATCCGCCGGAGCACATCGCGTCCGAGAATCGCGATGATGCCCTGCGCGGCGATGTTGGCACCGAGCACCTTGTCGAAAACGAGCGTGAGCCCGAGCTCGTCGAAGCCCAAGGTTGCGGGGAACACATCGAGGAGGTGACTCCCCACGGCGGTTCCCGTCATCGCGACGTCGACCGGGACGACACCCATGCCGCGGATCACACCCGCGTCCACGGCGCTTCGCGCCGCGCCGGTGTCGATGAGGGCGAGCCCTTGTCGACCGTGGGTTCCCGAGTCCGGAAGGTTGGTCGGCAGGGTCCCCGCGTCGTCGGGTACCTGAATGCGCACTTTGATGACGGGGCCGTAACGCGAGAGGTACGCGGGGCTGGAAAGGCGCGGGCCGGCTTGATAGGTGCGGCTAAAGACTGCCATCGGGGTAACCAATCTCCAGCACCGGGAACCAGACCACTTCTTCCTCCTGTTCAATGTGGTGGATGAGGAAGGGGACATTCCCGAAACGTCGGCGGCCCTCCCAGTAGGCGGCCTCGTCCGTATCGAAGATTCCGATGACCTCTTTCCCCTTGATCAGCACAACCTTTCCCTCGAAAGAGGCCAGGAGCTCCTGCTTTTGGGACAGGTAGTACTCGTACTCCCCGAGAAGCGCGACTTCTTCGCTCATGTCCGGTTCACCTCCGTGCGGCTGCTGGGTTGCTTTCGATGGCATGAGAGTTGACCGTGATAGATATCATGATTCTCTCATTCCCTCATGGGCGCTCCGGCGTCTCGACCGCTCGGGCTCCCCGCCCGCGCGCTCCCTTCACCCCGGGTGGCTCCCCCGGTCGGTTCGGGCGCGGGCGCTTGGCCGCCCGGTGGGAACGTAAGGCGTCCGCTCACGTTACGTCCCACGTGAAGGTCGACCGACCCTCTGGCCGAACGGTGAGTGCATGGCCGGGGATATGAGCGTTGCGCGGAGGGAATTCCCGCGGGCACGATCCCAGACGCGCCGAGGAGGCCGACAGGTGGGCGGGCCGCGCGTGTGCGGCCATCACGGCGGAGGGGCGCCAACGCCCCGCGACCTTTCAAGGCCCGACGGTGAAACCCCCCCATCGGTTCGAAAGGTTCATGGCGGGGAGCCGCTCTGGGCGTCCCGATGGGGGCGCGGCTCTGCTGAGATCCGGCCCTTCTTCAACGATGGTGTACCCTTGACGAAAGCCGCTTCCCTTGGACTTGCCGCGCTGCTTGTGGCTTCGACCGCCCTTTTGGCCTTCGGCCCCGCAGGGGCCGCGTACATCGCGGCTGGCTGGTCGCCGCCGGTTATTGTGAGCGACCGTGAGGTTGAAGGCGCAATCAGCGCCGGCCCCAGCGTTGCGCTGGACGGGGAGGGGAACGCGCTCGCGGCGTGGTCGGGCGTTCTGCCGGCCTTTGGCTACAGCACGGTCTTCCACCGCAGCTACACGCCGGAGGGTGGATGGGGCCCCACGAGTATCCTCCAAAACGGCTGGGGGCCCACGAACCAGCCGGAGGTCGCCGCCGCCTCCAACGGCAACTTCATGATTGTCTACCGCTCCGATGCGGGGGGGGCCCTATGGGTCGACGCCGCCCTTTACGACGCCTCGACGGGGACCTGGAGCTATAGCTCCAACGTAAACGCCGACGGCCCCGCGGTCGACATTTCTCAGCCCCAGGTGGCCTTTGACGGCGCGGGCAACGCGTTTGCAATATGGGTCGACTACAATGGCACGACCTTCGACCTGAAGGCGAGCCGCTATGTGGTGGGCTCCGGCTGGGGCACGCCGAGCTTCCTCGAAACGAGCGCGTACGGCGTCCTTGCGCCCAAGCTTGCCGTGGACGGTGCGGGTAACGCGGTCGCCATCTGGCGCCAGTCGACGGGTACGACCAACCACCTCTACGCCAACCGCTTCGTCGTGGGCTCCGGCTGGGGCACGGCCCAGATGATCGACAGCCTCCCAGACGAGGTGTACAACCCGGCGATCGCGGTCGACACTTCGGGTAATTTGGAAGCGCTGTGGACGCAGTCCAACGGGACCTACAACGACCTCTACGCCAGCCGCTTCGTCCCAGGGACCGGCTGGGGCACGCCGTTCAAGGTGACCGGCGATGACAACAGGGGCGTGGGGGTCCCGCGAGTGGCCGCCGGGCCTTCAGGCGAGTTCGTGGCCGCGTGGAACCAGTACAACGGGGTCGAGTACCAGATGATGGTGTCACGCTATGACGCCGCGGGCTGGGCAACGCCCGTGAACCTGTCGGCCTCCTTCACGGTGGGCGGGGGCCAAGCCGGCCACGTGGCCGTGGACGGCTCGGGCCGTGCGGTGGTCGTTTGGGAAGAATACATGGGCGCCGCCCCAACACAGGTGCTCGTCTCCTGGTGGACGGAAGGGCAGGGGTGGACAACGCCCGCACGGGCGGACAACCACGAGGGCCCGCGAAGCCCGCGCCTTGGGGACTTTGCGCTCAACGCCGCCTCGCAGGGGGTCGCCCTCTGGGCGTTCAACGACGGCTACTTCGACAACCTCTGGGCCTCGGTTTATTCCAGGCTCGACACGACCGCACCCTCGCTTGCGATCGCGGGCCCGGCGGACGGGTCGGCAAGCGACAACGCGACGGTCCTCGTATACGGGACGGCCGAGCAGGGCGCCGAGGTATGGGTGGCGGGCGCGCGCGTGGCGACGACGCCCGTGGCCAGCTTGGCCGCTTGGAGCGCCTTGGTGCCGCTGATGCCGGGGGAAAACCTGATCGGCGTGCGGGCCCTCGACGGCGCGGGAAATGTGGCGACCGCCTCGGTCAAGGTGACCTACAACGACCCGGTGCCGGGCCTTGAGGCGGACCTCGCGGCGTCGCGGGCGGCCCTCGCGACGACCCAATCGCAGCTGGCCACGACGCAGGCCAGCCTCGCGTCGACGCAGGGGCAGCTTGCGGCCGCCCAGTCGGACCTGGCGGCAACCCGCACCGCGCTCAACACGACGCAGGTCGCGACGACCGCGAAGGACGCGGAGCTACTCACGAAGGTCGACTCCGCGGCAGGCTCCGTGGGCACGGCGATGCTGCTCGGCCTCCTCGGCCTCCTCGCGGGCGCCGCGGCAATCGCGATGGGATTCATGATGCCAAAGAAGGGGCCCTCGAGTGCTGGGGCGCCCGCGTCG
>DATEUP010000041.1:0-6676 GCA_035283065.1 Thermoplasmatota archaeon
GCACCCTTCGGGGGCGCGCGCCGAGGGCTCTTCGTGCTTGTCGTGGCCGAAGCCGATCCACCGGCGCGAGCGCAGGCGGTCGTCGGTGAAGCCGAACTTGGCGTAAAGCGCGGTCGTGTTCTCGTAGGCCCAAAGGCGCTCCGCGTGCGCACCCGCCCGCTCAAGGTAGTCGATGGCGTGCCGGACAAGCGCGGCGCCAAGGCCGAGCCCGCGCAGCCGTTGGGTCACGATCACGTTGCCGATCCACCCGACCTCGCCGTAAAGGCACGTGGTGAGGAGCCCCGCGCGCTCGCCTTCGTGCTCGACGACGAAGCAGCCCTCGGACGAGAGGGCGAGGAAGCGTTCGAAGTCGTCCACCGTGAAGCCCCAGCGCTCCGTGTCGGTGAGCGCGACGGCGAAGGGGAAGTCGGAGGGCGCCATCGGGCGGACAGGCAGGGAGGTCACCGGCTCGCCTCCGTTCCGGTGCCCAGCCGTTCTCACCGCGCGCGCTTCTTCGGCAGGGCGACGCGCACGATCTTGCCGCCGACGATGTCGAGGCCCTCGTCGCACTCGTGGCCGCCGTAGGTGAGGGGCTTCTTGTCGCCGCGCTGGGACTTCAGCGTGCAGGGGCCGTACCCGTCGTCCTCGGAGCCGTACCACCTGTCGCAGTCGCGGCAGTGGAGCGAGACGGGCATGGAAGGGGAACGTGGGAGTCGAGGCAGATGGGCCTTTCGCTCACTTCAGGAGCCCTGCCGCGAGCGCCGCAAGTCATGGGAAAAGGCGAGCGAGCCCGCCGCAACGCCCGCCAAGAGCGCGGAAAGCGCATCGAAGGCATCGAGCGCGGGAGGTGGTGGGGTCGTCGCGGCCACCGGTACGGGATCTGAGGGCGGCGGCGCGCTCGCCACGGGAATCGTGAGAAGGATCGCGGCAAGCACGAGAGCCGTGACGGCAAGCGGGGGCATGGGCCCCGCGCCCGAGGGTTCCGGCAATCTCACGAAGAGCACTCCCGCGTCCAAACCATGGGGAACGACTCCGGGGATTGAAGGGTTATCGGACAGACGTCGAAAGATCTCAGACAGTAATCGAAGGGTTCCCCTTGAGGCCATCGGGGGGTTTGGGCCGTCGCGGTGCCAAAGGCGCCAGCCGAGGGGGCCCGACCCGTGGCGCCTCGCGAGGCGGCGGTCGATAGCCTCAAAGACGCCCTCGGCCTCCGGATCACGGATGGTGCAGGCAGGCCATTTCCCGCGCGCCGGGTCCGTCCTCCTCGTGCCCCTCTCGGACACGCAGTTCGAGGCCGCCCTGGAGACCCACGAGGTCGATGTTGCCGCGATCTTCCTGCCGGAAGGCGCCGCACCGCCCTTCCTCGGGATCCTGCGGGCTCGCCACGCGGGGATGCTTACGCACTGGGCGGAAATCCGCGCGGTGACCAGGGAGAGCGCCGAGGCGAGCGCCGCGCACGTGAGGCTCGGGCCCCTCATGCGGTTCCCGAGGCCCATCGAGTGGCGCCGCCCCCGCGAGCTCTACCGGCCGATCCAGGTCGACGCCGAGGCGCTTGCCCGGGCCCAGAGCCTCGACGAATTCCTCGCGGGAGGGGAGAGGGACGCCGCCGCCGCGATCGTCCAGGCCGCGCGGTTCATCGAGCTTGCCCCTCCGCGGCTCGACCTCGGGCTCGTCGACCGGCACCACCTCGTCGACCAGGCGGCGAGCTTCGCCGCTTCGAATCCCATGGAGGCGCTGGGGGCGATCGATGCGGCGGTCACCGAAGCCCTTCGGGACGTTACGGCGGCATTTTACGGCGAGGCGCAGGAAGGCGACGAGGCGCGCGACGGCTGGTTCGGCAGCGAGAAGTTCGCCCCGACAGTCGAGGCGTATTTCGAGCTCCTGCGGGAGGCCGACGAGAAGGAGCTTGCGCCCCTCCTTGCGCTCACGGAGCGCTACCTCGAGCTGCGGACGAGGGCGAAGGCCGTCACATCGGACCTGCGCGCCCAGCAGGTCGTGAACCTCATCGCGATCGCGCAGGCGCTGCTTGACGCGGCCGCGGGCGGCTAGCTTTCGGGGGGCGCGCGTAGACGACCCTCGCGCTTGACCGGACTGAACGGACCTTGTGGAAGGGCACGCGCCCCCCGCCCACGAGGTCGATGAACCCCCCGTGGGCGCCCGCGACTTCGTCGCCGCGGATCTGGCGAGTGCCCCCCTCGACCGCGCGGTCCTCGACCTCGATGACCAGGGCCGCGGGCGCAAGACCCTCGCGGTGCAGGTGCTCGTCGATGACCTCCTTGAGCCGCGCCTTGCCCTTGGGAATCTCGGGTCCCTCCTCTCGGGCCTCGTCGTGAGTTGTTTTACGCCTAGCCCCCAGCCTTTATAGGGTGTCACGGCGGCTTTCGAGGGCGTACATGTCGCCTTCCTCGGCCACGCCCGCCGCCACGGAAGCCCCGCGCGCAAAGCGCCAGACGGCGCCCAAGCGCCTGGCCAAGATCACCCGTGAGGAGGCGCTGCGCTACCACTCGCGCTACGGGGGCAAGCTCGAGATCGCGCCGAAGACGCGGATGAAAGACGCTCACGACCTCTCGCTCGCCTACACGCCGGGGGTCGCCGAGCCCTGCCGCGAGATCGCGAAGCACCCGGACGATGTCTACACCTACACGTCGAAGGGCAACATGGTCGCGATCATGACGGACGGCACGCGGATCCTCGGGCTCGGGCCCATCGGCCCCTACGCGGGGCTCCCGGTGATGGAGGGCAAAGCGATCCTCTTCAAGAAGTTCGCGAACGTCGACGCCTTCCCCCTCTGCCTCAACGTGAAGACGGTCGAGGAGTTCGTCGAGACCGCGGTGCGCGTCGAGCCCGTGTTCGGCGGGATCAACCTGGAGGACATCCAGACGCCTCACTGCTTCGACATCGAAGAGCGGCTGCGCAAGCTCCTCAAGATCCCCGTTTTCCACGACGACCAGCACGGGACCTCGATCATCGCGCTCGCGGGGCTCCTGAACGCCCTCAAGCTCACGGGGCGAAAGATCGAGGCAAGCGCGTTCGTGATCAACGGGGCCGGGGCCGCGGGAATCGCGCTTGCCAAATACCTGAAGTCCGCCGGCGCTTCCTCGATCACGGCCTGCGACCGCAAGGGGATCCTCTACGCGGAGCGCAAGGAGGACATGAACAAGTACAAGGAGCAGATCGCGGCGTTCACGAACCCCCAGGGGCTCCGCGGCACGCTGAAGGACGCGCTCAAGGGGGCCGACGTCTTCGTCGGGCTCTCGGCGCCGGGCACGCTCACCCAAGAGATGATCCGCTCGATGGCGAAGGACCCGATCGTCTTCGCGCTTGCAAACCCCGAACCCGAAATCGAGCCCGAGCAGGCGGAGGAGGCGGGGGCGGCCGTGATCGCGACGGGCCGGTCAGACTACGCGAACCAGGCGAACAATGTGCTCGGCTTCCCGGGCGTCTTCCGCGGGGCGCTCGACGTGCGCGCCACGCAGATCAACGAAGCCATGAAACTCGCGGCCTCCCGCGCGATTGCGAAGCTCATCCCCGATGCGATGCTGTCCGCAAACTATGTTATCCCGTCCCCAATTGACCCGCGCGTCGTGCCTGAAGTGGCACTGGCCGTCGCGCAGGCTGCAGTGGAAACGGGGGTCGCAAGGCAGAAGGTCGACCCGGAGATGATCCTGGGTCACATAACATACGGGCGGTAATGGGTGAGTCGCGGGGCAGAAAAGTAACGCCGAAGCCGGGTTTCGCGTCTTGTCCCCCTTTTTCCCGCCTGGATGGTCTTTGGAATTCTTCCGCAGGGTAAAACGGCATTTATTAGGGGGGCAGGCCAATGATAGAAACAGATTCAGGGAGGACGGGCCCCATGTCGACGGAGTCCCCGACGCGGTTTGCCGGCGGGGACCTGCTCGCCCGCTACCCCGAATACACGTACACGAGGCTGAAGGCCGCGCTCGACACTCTGGAGCGGGCGAACTCCGGCGAGGGGGCCGAGCGCGCGGAGTTCCTCCGCACGAAGGCCGACCTCTTCGAGCACCTCTTCGAGTACGACAGTGCGCTCGAGTGCCTGGACAAGGCGATCGAAGGCGAGCCCCTCACAGTGGGCCACCTGATGGCCAAGGGCGCGCTTCTGCGCAAGGTCGGGAACTTGAAGGGCGCGCTCCAGGCCTACAAGCGCGTGCTCGAGGTCGAGCCCGACCACGCGCAGGCGCGCACGTTCTTCTCGCAGCTCTACGACGCGGTCGTGCGGGACAAGAGAGAGAAGGACGCGATGGCCCTCTCGGAGCTCGAGGAGGTCCAGCGCGCGGTCTTCGAGTACGAGAAGCGGGGCAAGTGGACGGAAGCCCTCCAGACGCTCTCGCGCGAGATCGAGAAGCGCCCGCACCTCGGCGAGCTCAACCTCATCAAGGCGGAGATCCTCGAGCAGGCGGGCCGCTTCACGGACGCGATCTCCCTCTACGACACGATCATCACGGGCGAGAGGGACCGCCTCCCGCTCGTCCGCGACGCGATGCGCCTGCGCAAGCGGGTCCTCAGGGAGCGCGCGGCCGAGCTCGAGGCCTACCTTGCCGAGCACCTTGCCGACCCGAACCACGCGGCCTCGGCGCTGAAGTCCGGCCTCAAGCACGAGCGGCGCTACTACAACCTCAAGGCGGCCCTCACGCTGCGCGACCGCTCGGGGTTTGCGCCCCAGCTCTTGGAGCAGCTCCAGAAGCGCTCGCTCTACTTTGACGACACGGTCGTGAACGCGCTCGCAGAGATCGCCAGGGACGACGACCAGGTGCTCCAGAAAGTCAGGGCGCTTTCGAGGCACCGGGACGACCTCGTGAAGATCCGCGGGCTCGAGGCGCTGCTTGCAAGCGAGCGGGCGGAAGGGAGCCGCGAGGAGACGCTCCAGGCGCTCGAGAAGATCCACTATGCGGCGCTCAAGAAGAACGACGGGGCGCTGAGGGAGCGGGCGATCCGCGCGCTGCGCCGCTTCGGGGAGAATGTCGAGCGGGGGGCGGTCTCGCAGTTCTCGCTCTACAACTTCGCCTTCAAGGCGGAGGAGCAGGTCGGCGTGCGGGCGATCACGCTGAAGCTCGGGCGCCGGAGCGACGACATCAGCGGGGTCTACCAGGACTACGGCGCGCGCCGCGGCGTCGAGCTCATCAACCACGAGGGTGTCGAGGTCGGGATCTACGTCGGGGAAGCGCAGTTCCTCACGAGCGGGGGCTCGTTTTCCGAGGAGCTCGTCCAGGTGATCGACAAGACGAACATCGCGACGATCCACTTCCGGGGCGGCGAGCGCCTCTACGAGGACCTCGTGGACGAGCTGATCTCGAACCACAGCTTCAACGTGCACCGGCGCGACGTCGACCTCGACTCCCTGAACGTCACGCTGAACGCGAACCGGCTCATGGCCGCGCTCGAGGCGCACGACGTGAAGTCGCACATCAAGCTGGGGACGCAGCTTCGGAAGGAAGGGAAGCTCCGCGAGGCGCTCATCGTTTTCAAGAAGAGCTTCGAACTCGACCCCGAGGAGAAGAGCGTCTGGTTCTACCTCGCGCAAACCGCGCGGGAGCTCGGGCTTGCCCGCGAGTACGACCGCTGGAAGATGCTCGTGGTGGGCAAGGAAGGGGCGCAAGGGCCTTAGAGCTTCAGGGAGGCGGCCCACGAGGCGCCCGCCTTGAAGGCCTGGAGTTCCTCGTTGGTGGCCCCTGCCGCTTTGAGCCCCGGCTTCCAGCCTTCCTTGAGGGGGTCGAGCCCCCTCACCTCGGAGGCCGCGCCGAGGAGCGCGGCGTAGGCGTGCTCCGGCCCCGCCTCGCCGGCAAGGGCGCGGAAGTCCGTGAGGTGGACCGTGCGGACGACTTCGCGAAGGGCAGGCTCGACCTCGGCTTGCCCGGGGTAGGGCCGCCCGTCGGGGGGGGCGGCGGGCGGCAGGCGCAGCGTGTCGGAAAGGACGGCCCCGTCGCCTGCGCAGTACTTCGCGAAGCGCAGGGCTTCGCCGACCTCGAGGGCGAGGAGGAGGCCGCCCGTGTCCTCGGTTACGACGGGGGACCAGCACTCGCCGACGGAGACCTGCGCGAGGCGCGAGCCCCCGAGCACGCTGACGCCGCGAGGCGCCGTCGAGGCAAACGCCTGGCCGGCCGCCTCGGCGGCGGCGGCGAAAAGTTCGACCATGCGGTCGATGGGCTGGCCGCCAACGCCCGCGATCACGAGGTCGAAGCTCAAAGGCCCTTCCCCCCGGGGGCCTCAGGGGCCTCAAAGGCGAGGATCGTGGGCCCCTTGCCGGACGAAGCCGCCGCCTGCCGGAGCGCCGAGCCGAGTTCGAGGGGCCCGGCCGGGCCGATCTCCACGATCGCCGAGGCCTCGAGGCCGAGGGCCTGGGAAAGCGCGCGGAGGTTGAGCACGTGGTGGTGCGCGCCCGGCAGCGCGCGCTCGACGGCGGCGGAGAGGCCCTGGGGGGAGACGAGGGCGAGGACCTGCAGGGACTCGGCCTTGGCCTCGCGCAGCGCCGACAGGCCGGCGACGATCCCGCGGCCCTCCGTGACCACGAGGGCGCGGGCCCCCTGGCGGCGCGCAACCGCGCAGGCGACCCCGAGGCCCTCCCCCCAGTCGCCGAGGTAGAGCGCGCCGCTCCCCGCAAGCGTGGCGCGCCACTCCGGCGGGGCCTCGACGATGAGATCCCAGGCACCGGAGGCTGCCGCAAAGGCCCCGGCGGCTTCGA
>DATEUP010000042.1:0-28240 GCA_035283065.1 Thermoplasmatota archaeon
CTTTTATACCCGGGCGGCGTAGCACGAGGTTGCCTCAAAGGGGAAAACGGAATGGGCGTTGCACTCGAAGAGTTGCCAGGCGTCGGGCCTGCCACCCTTGAGAAACTCAAGGAAGCGGGCTACGACGACCTCCTATCGATCGCGGTCGCCTCACCGGGCGACCTCGCCGAGAGCGTGGACGTCGGGATCACGACCGCCCAGAAGATCATCGTGGCGGCCCGCAAGGCCGCCGACGTGGGGGGCTTCGAGACAGGCGACGTGCTGCTCGCCCGGCGGCAGAACCTCAAGCGGATCCTCTCGGGCTCCAAGGCCCTCGACGAGCTCCTCGGCGGCGGGGTCGAGACCCAAGCGATCACGGAGGCCTTCGGCGAGTTCGGTTCGGGCAAGACGCAGCTCGCCCACCAGCTTGCCGTGAACGTCACGCTCCCGGAGGATGATGGGGGGCTCAACGGCGAGACCCTCTTCATCGACACGGAGAACACCTTCCGCCCCGAGCGCATTGTCCAGATGGCCGCGCACAAGTCGCTCGACGCCCAGGAGGTCCTCAAGAAGATCCGGGTTGCCCGCGCCTTCAACTCGCACCACCAGATGCTGCTCGCCGAAAAGGCCTTCGAGCTGGCCAAGGAGCACCCGATCCGCCTGCTCGTCGTCGATTCGCTCACCGCGCACTTCCGCGCGGAGTTCGTCGGGCGGGGGACGCTCGCGAACCGCCAGCAGAAGCTCAACACGCACATGCACACGCTCCTCAAGTTCGGCGACCAGGCGAACGCGGCGATCTACGTTACGAACCAGGTCCAGTCGAAGCCCGACACGTTCTTCGGCGACCCGACGCGCCCCGTGGGCGGCCACATCGTGGGGCACATGGCGACGTACCGGCTCTACCTTCGAAAGTCGAAGGTGCCCAAGCGCATCGCGCGCCTCATCGACTCGCCAAGCCTTCCCGAGGGCGAGGCCGTGTTCAATGTCACGGAAGACGGTGTGGGCGACTAGGAAGACGGGGCGGACAATTCAAATCCCCACGCGCGGCTTTCGAGCGCGTGCCCGCCGTGACCCCCAGGAAGCGCCGCGCTAGACGCCGCGGCCGGGCGGCGCTGAAGCTCAAGGCGGGCGGCGCGCCGCCGGGAGGGCTCAAGAGGATCATCCTCTACACGGGCAAGGGCGGCGTGGGGAAGACCACGACCTCGGCGGCGACCGGCCTCAACATCGCCGAGCGCGGGCTCAAAACGCTCGTGATGTCGACCGACAGCGCGCACTCGCTCGGCGACGCCTACGACCTTGAGCTCTCGGGAGAGCCCCAGAGGGTCGCCGACAACCTCTTCGCCCTCGAGATCGACCTCCAGCACGAGATCGAGACGCACTGGAAGGAGGTCGAAGCGTACCTCGTGACCTTCTTCGAATCCCAGGGGATCGACCCCCTGACGGCCAAGGAGCTCGCGTACATCCCCGGCTTCGAGCTTCTCGCCGGGCTCTTCCAGGTCCAGCAGATCCACCGCGAGCGCAAGTTCGACGTCCTCATCATGGACACCGCGCCGACCGCCGACACCCTGCGCCTGCTCTCGATCCCCGACGCGCTCGACTGGTACTACCGGCGCTTCTTCAAGACGTTCCGGCGCGCCGTGAAGGTCGGGCGCGGGACCGTCGGCCGCGTGATGTCGATCCCCTTCCCGACGGACACGGTCGTCGACACGATCGGGCTGCTCCACGAGCGCGTGCGTGATGTGAACGCGATCCTCACGGACCCGAAGCTCACGAGCGTGCGCATCGTCGTGAACCCGGAGAAGATGGTGATCAAGGAGGCCCAGCGCACGCTCTCGTACCTCTGCCTCTTCGGGTTCTACGTCGACGAGGTCGTGGTCAACAAGGTGATCCCCGAGGAGGTTTCCGACCCCTACTTCCGGCGCATGAAGGCCGACCAGAGCGCGTACCTCAAGACGATCGACAAGGAGTTCTTCGGCATCCCGATCGACCTTGCGCCCGTGTTCCGCCGCGAGGTGCTCGGGCTTGAGGCCCTGCGGATGTACGCCCGCGAACTCTACAAGACGCGCGACCCGCTCGCGTTCGTCGACCTCCCCTCGCCGATCCGCGTCGAGCTCGACACGGAGGACGAAGTCCACGTGTCGCTCAACATGCCCTACCTCGAATCTGAGAAGTTCGACGTCTACGCAAAAGGGTCCGAAGTGATCGTGCGCTACGGGAACTTCAAGCGCTCGATCATGCTGCCCTACACCCTTGCCGGCCGCGACATCACGGGCGCCACGTACAAGGACCGGCGCCTCCAGATCGCGTTTGGCGGCAAGACGCGCTCGCAGAGGGCGGTGGCCGAAGAGGACGGCGAGCGGACGGGTGGCGGCGGCTTGAAGGACAAGCAGGAGGTTGCGGAACTTGGCGAAGAAGTCGGACTCTAAACGGACGGGCGATGAAGGCGTGGACGAAGTCGTCGAGAGGCTGCGGCGCGACGCGGCGCCCTCGATCGCGCGCGCCCTCAACCTCGACAGCGCGGAGGCCGTGGAGGCCGCGATCAACGCGGCCGTCGAACTCCTGCTTGCCGCGCGCGCGACCGTCCGCGCGCTCCCTCTTCCTCCGGAGGCGCGGTCGCACCTCGACCGTGCGGAGTCCGAGGCCATCCGCGCGGCCCGGATGGCGGCCCGTGGGGTGAGGGGCCCTTCTAGGAAGGGAGCCGCGGGCCCTGCAAAGCAGGTCAAGGTGGAGTTCGGGGAGGCGCCCAAGCGCCCGTCCGGCAAGCGAAAGCACTAGGCCGCAGGCGCCCCCTGGCAAGTTCAAATACGCCGGCGGCCGATCGACGCGCCGGCGGCGCTTTCGCGCGCTTCAAAGGCGGACTCCACCGTGGCCACGCACCCGAAAATCAAGAGCGGCATCTTCGGGCTCAACCGGATGCTCGACGGGGGCCTCAACGAGCATTCGACCACGGTGGTGATCGGCGCCTCGGGCGCGGGAAAGACCACCGTGGCGACCCAATTCCTTCGCCGGGGCCTCCAGGACGGCCAGGAGGGGATTTACATCACGCTCGACGAACCGCCCGAACAGATCGTCAAGGAGGCTCAGATGATGGGCTTCGAGGACATCAACCGCGCCCTCGAGGAGGAGAAGATCGTGTTCATCGACGCGTCGGGCAAGCAGTTCCGCGAGTTCATCCTCAAGGAGCTCCAGGACTTCGTCTCGTCGTGGGGCTCGAGCGACGCGCGGATCGTCATCGACCCGCTCACCCCCGTGCTGTGGGCGACACCGACGAAGTACGAGCAGCGCGAGCTCCTCTCGTTCCTGTTCAAGCAGGCCAAGCGCATCGGAACCCTGCTTGCGACTCTCGAGGAGCACTCGTCGGAGGCGAGCCTGTCGGCAGCCGAGACCGTGATCCCGATGTACCTTGCTGACAACATCATCCACCTCCAGTCGCACATCAGCGGCGAGGTGATCTCGAGGAGCGTCCGGATCCTGAAGACCCGCTCGAGCAACCACAGCAACCTGATCGCCCCTTACGAGATCCGGCGCGGGCTCGGCGTCGTCGTCCGGCCCCAGGTCCACGGCTACCACACAAGCGAGGCGGCAGCCGACTTCGAGTCGCAGTGGAGGAAGCTCGTGCGCGAAAAGGTCTCCGACCGGGAAATGCCCGCGCCCTCCGCGGCGCGGGTGCGCCAGCTGCTTGCCGACCTCTCGCCCGACCCGATCCTCGGCATGGCGCCCCAGGAGCTCCTCGACCTCATCCTCGAGGACGCGGCGGGGCCGCGCAAGTGAGGGGTGAGGCCGCCTGCCTGCTGGAAAGCCGAGGGGCCGGCTCGGCCCTGCGCTCCTCCAGGCGCTTGAAGGGAAGCTCGAGGTCCGCGCGGCCGCCGAGGCGCGCGCGCCGGGTGCGGGGCTTTTTGCAAACGTGGCAAGGGCGCGCGTTTTCCAAGCGCTCCTCGACCGCCCGCTCTCCAAAAGGGCAGCCCTTGCGCGGGCCACCGGGCTTGCGCCGTCCTCCGTGCGGTGGCACCTCGGGGCGCTGCGAGCCGCCGGGCTCTTGCGCACCGCCGAGCTTCCGGGGCCTGCACGCTATTTTGCCGACGGCACCGTCGAGCCAGACCGTCGCGGCACGCTAGCCGCCTTGCGCGCCCCCCATGCGATCGCCGTCCTTTCGGCCGTCGCCAGGTCCCCCGGCCTCACGCTCACAGAACTTGCACGGGAGGTCAGGGCTTCGCCCCAGGCGGTGCTGCGAGCAGAGGAGGCGATGAGGCCCCTCGGCTTCCTCGAAGCCCTGAAGTCGGGGCGCTACAGGCGGTTCTACCCGGGCGCCGGGCTCGCGGCGTTCGCCGCTTTGCAAACCGCCGAGTTGCCGGGGCGCTTTGGCCGCGTTGAAGCGGCGCTCAAGGGAGCTGGCGAGAGCGTGTCCGTTACGCGAAGGACCCGCGACGAGATCGTATTCCAGGTGGGCCGACGGGGCGCAAGGCGCGAATTCCACTTGAAAGCGTGGTCGCCCATCGCCTCCGAGGCCCACAGATAGAAGGGGCCGACCCCGCCATCAAACCTATATGCCACCTCTGCCACGGGATTGCGATGACCAAGCGGCGGCGGCGGAAATACCGGACGCGCGCCAGGGAGAACCGCTGCACGACTTGTGGGAACTGGCGCAACGACGATGAGGAGTGCACGAACCCCTTTTGCCCGATGTTCCGAGGCCCCCACCGCAAGGTGGCCGCTTAAGAGGGATGCCTCGGCGCCTCGACGGATTCGAAATTCGCCGTGCGGCGCCCCGGTGCGACCTCGGCGCCGTCGGCGACGACGGTCCCGCGGGACACGCGCGAGCCGTCGCCGATGAAGGCACCGTGTCCGATCACGGACATGTCGATGCGGGCGCGCGCACCCACGCGTACGTCATCGAGCAGCACGCTGTCGGCGATCACCGCGCCTTCGCCGACCACGACTCCGCGGCCGAGGCTCACGTTGGGCCCGACCCGCGCGCCGGGCGCAAGCTCGCTGGAGGCCGGGATGAGGCACGGGGGCTCGACCTCGACGCCGGGCATGCGCTTGCGCATCCGGTAGCGGGAGCGGTCGGCGTTCATGAGGAGCCGGTGGGCCTCAATGTAGTCGAGCGGCTTGCCCGCGTCGATCCAGAAGTCCCCCGAGGCATACCCGAAGAGGCCCCTCGGGATCAGCGCGGGGAAGGTTTCCTTTTCAATCGATGCAGGCCGGCCCGCGGGGATGAGGTCGAGGACCTCGGGCTCGAGGATGTAGGTGCCGGCGTTGATGAGGTTTGAGAACGCCTCTTCGGGCCGCGGCTTCTCCTTGAATTCCACGATGCGGCCGTCCTCGGCGAGCCGCGCGATTCCGTAACGCGTCGGGTCCTCGACGGGCCAGAGGTGCAGGGTGCCAAGGCCTTTCCGGCGCTTGTGGAACTCGACCATCGACGTGAGGTCCACGGAGGCGACGACGTCCCCGTTGAGCACGAAGAACCGGTCGTCGCCGAGGTCGGCTTCGAGGTTCTTGACCGCACCGGCGGTGCCGAGGGGCTCGCGCTCCTCGACGAGCTTGACGGGCAGGCTCGGGGGGTTCTCCTTGAGGTAGGCGGCGATCTTGTCCGCGAGGTAATTGACCGCAAGGACGACCCCGTCGACGCTCCGGGGGAGCCGGTCAAGGATCCGCACGAGCATGGGGACGTTCAGGATCGGCAGGAGGGGCTTCGGAGTCGTGTACGTGAGGGGACGCATCCGCGTCCCGAGACCGCCGGCAAGGATCGCGGCCTTCAACGCAAGGCCCCTCCTCCCGCGCTACTGCGGGTGGATGCTCACGATGCTGCTGCCCCGCAGCACCAGGATCCCGAGCTTCGGGGCGCCGGTGCCCGTGTGCTCCTCGGCGTCTTCAAGCACGAGGTTCATGTGCTCGTCGAACCCCACGAGCGTCCCCGAGACCCGGCGCCGGTCCTTGAGCGTGAGCTCGACCTTCGTGTTGAGGGCTTTTTCGAGGGCTTGGAGGGGCAGCGCCATAGGGTCGATCCAGCCAGCGGCGGGGGAGGGGGCGCTTCGGGATTTGAATGTCGTGTCGGGCAAAGGCGGAAAGGGGGCCGCGGCCCTCGAGTGCGTTCGCTCGGCCAATCGTGGTGCGAGAGACGGAATTTGAATCCGCGTTATGAGCTTGGCAAGCTCACGTACTAACCAGCTATACTACTCCCGCACGGGGAACTTTGCACCGAGCGTTCGATATATAAGACAAACGGGGCGCGGGGACGCGGGCGAGGCCTCCGACATGGGCCGGCCGCGCAGAGCGCAATCTTTTTCGCCGCCCTAGGTGTGGCTTTGCGGGGGCGGGGATGCGCGCGCAAGTATCTGAGTCGATCCGCGGGCTCGGAGTCCTGCCGCAGCCGGACGCCGTCGATGCCATCGAGCTCGCATCCGACCCGCAAGGGGCCCTTGGCGCCGTCCTTGCCCACCTCAAGGCGCTTGACGAGCCGCCCGTGCTCCTTTCGAAGGCGCTTGTCGAGTCGATCCTCACGGACCGGCCGGGGGTTGCGGCGGCATCGGGACCCTTGCCGCGCGCCTCGTTGATCCACCCCGCAGCGGACGTCGAGGGCGTCGTCCAAGTCCTCAAGGACCCGACCGGTGAGTCGACCTGCGAGGGCCGCCTGCAGGACTTCGAGCGCTACTTCCACGACCGCCTCTCAAGGCTTCGGCGGATCCTGAGGACGCGCAGGGAGGCCTCGGGCGCGCAGGAGATCAGCCGGCTCAAGGCCCGGGCGGGCGGCGTGCGCGCGATCGGGATGGTCGGGGATGTGCGCAGGCCGCCGGGGGGCGGCGTCTACTTCGACCTCGAGGATGAGACGGGGTCCGTCCGCTGCGTGTGCGGGAAACGCGCGCCGGCCCCCGCGGACCTCGTGAACGACGAGGTCGTCCTCGTGGTCGGGAACCTCGCCGCGGGCGGCGACCCCGCGCTTTTCGTCGACGAGGTCGTGCGCCCCGATGTGCCCTCCACGACCCCCGGGCGGCGCGCCGGCGAGGACGTTGCGGCCGCGTTCATCTCGGACATCCACCTGGGCTCGAAGACCTTCCTTGACGCGCAGTGGCGCAAGTTCCTCTCGTGGCTCCAGGGCGACTACGCCCGGAAGGACGAACTCGCCCGCAGGGTGAAGTACCTCGTGATCTCGGGCGACCTCGTTGACGGGGTGGGCGTCTTCCCGAACCAGGAGCACGCGCTTGCCATCCCCGACCTTGAGGAGCAATACAGGACGCTCGCCAAGTACCTCCAGGAGCTGCCCGACCACATTGAGGTCGTCATGATTCCCGGGAACCATGACGGCGTGCGCCCGGCGGAGCCCCAGCCCGCACTCCCTTTGCGCGCGCGCCGGGCCTTTGACTCGCAGATCCACTTCCTCGGCAACCCTTGCGAGGTCGCCCTCGACGGGGTCCGGGTCCTGGCGTACCACGGGCGCAGCTTCGACGACCTCGTGACGAACATCCAGGGGATGAGCTACCGCTTCCCGCTCGAGATGATGGAGATCCTCCTGCGCAAGCGCCACCTCGCTCCGATCTATGGGGACAAGACGCCGCTTGCCCCCGAGCACCGCGACTGGCTCGTCATCGACGAGGTGCCCGACATCTTCGTGACGGGCCACGTGCACCTCACCGGCGCGCGCACCTACAAGTCCGTGACCCTTGTCCACGATTCGGCCTGGCAGGCGCAGACCGAGTACCAGAAGATGATGAACCTCGTGCCCGACCCCGCGCGCGTGCCCGTCGTGAACCTCCGGACGCGAGAAGTCTCGCTCGTCCAGTTCTAGCAGGGCCCCGCCCTAGTAGTTCTTCTCGCCGTACGCGCGCCACTTCTTGCGCACGAAGTAGTTGTAGCCGGCGGCGCCGGCGTTCACGGCGACGAGCCCGACGAGCAGGACATAGACGGAATTCACAAACCCCGGGTCAAGCTGGCGGTCCTGGTGGTAGTTGATCGTCGCGACCGTGAGCTCGCGCCGCTCGATGACGATGTAGTACTTGTCAGACTCCGGCGCGGTCTGGAGGAATTGCCACCTCGCCGGGAAGGACCAGTTGCCCGAGGGGACGGTCTCAATCTTCGGCGGCTCCCCCGCGCCCCGGACGAGCGTGAGCCGGAACGTGGTAACGTTCGTGGCGGTGAGGATCGCGTGGTTTGCCCTCCACGAGTTGTTCCCCCACGCCCAATCGTCGTGCTGGTAGACGCTCACGTTGAAGAGCCCGCCGTTGTTCGAGGTCGAGGCGTCCACCGAGTTTACCTCGACCCACGCCAGGTACGAGGACCCCGTGAAGTCCGAGGTCACGTTGAAGGGCGCGGTGATCACCCCGTCCTGCGAGCGCAAGCCGAGCTCGATGTTCTTGTCGTAGTCGATCTGGCTGTCGATGAGGGGCCCCAGCGCGGCGATCATGACGAAGAAGAAGACGGCGAAGCCTGCCGTCACGAGACCTGTGCTGTACCCGTGCTTGGCGATCAGGTAGCGCTGCTCGCCGCCCGAGGCCGCCTGGACCTCGAAGGCGCCGAAAGCGACCGCGGTCACGTTGAGGAGGAGGGCGCCGAGCAGGATGACAAACATGAGCGCGGGCAGGGGGATGACGAGGGGGTCGAGGGTCCCGCCGCTGACCGTCCAGACGACGAGGGTAAGGACAAGGACAAGGATCGACAGCGCGGCGTAGCCCGCGCGCCGCACGAGCCTGAACTGCTGCTTCTTTTCCGAGAGCGCGAGCAGGTTGTCGGCGGCGCGTGCCTCTTGCTCGCCGATCACATCCCCTTGAGCCCTGCGCGCGTGTCTTATACTTTGCGAGGCAGGCGCCGCCTCCGCGATTCGCGAGGGCGACCCCGCGCTCACCGGAACTTGTTGAAGACGCCCCGCCGACCGCCGACGTCCGCGCCCCTGCGCGCGGCGAGCTGGCGAAGGAGGTCCTCCTCCTCGCGGGAGACCTCCTGGGGCACTTCGATGACGGCGTGGACGAGCATGTCGCCGCGGGAGGCGCTGCCAAGCCGCGGCATCCCGAGGCCCGGGAGCCGCAGGAGGGCGTTTGCGCGCGTCCCGCGCGGGACCTTCACGCGGGCCGTGTCCCCCGAGATTGTGGGCACCTCGACCTCTCCGCCGAGCACCGCGACCGGGTACGGGACGGCCGCATCGACGTGGAGGTCGTCGCCCTCGCGCCTGAAGTGCGGGTCCGCGATGATCTCGACCCCGACGTAGAGGTTCCCGCGCGGGCCCCCGTTGAGCCCGGCCTCCCCCTCCTCGGGGATGCGCAAGCGCATCCCGTCATCGATGCCCGCGGGGATCTTGACCTTGATGCGCGGGCGGTGTTCGCGGCTGCCCTCCCCGGCGCAGGCCTGGCAGCGCTCCCTCACGACCTCGCCCGAGCCCCCGCAGCGCCCGCAGCTCGTGATGCTCACCATCCGTGCCACGCCCCGCTGCTGGACGTGGCGGACCTGGCCCGTGCCCTGGCAGTTCTGGCACGCTTCGGCTTTCGTCCCGCGCTTCGCGCCGGTCCCGCCGCAGCTTTCGCAGGGCTCCTGCCTGCGGATCGGGATCTCTCGCTCAATTCCCGAGGCGGCCTCCTGGAGGGTCACGGGCACGACCGCTTGGAGGTGGTTCCCTTGGCGGGGACCCGCGCGCCCGGGGCCCGAGCGCCCCCCGAACACGTCGTCGAAGATGCTGCCGCCGTAAGCGGCCCCCCGGCGCCCGAAGAGGTCGCCGAAGATGTCGGCGACATCCGACGCGTGGGAGAAGTCCTGCCACCTAAAGCCCTGCTCGCCGAAGTCCGTGGCGACGCCCTCGAAGCCCCCCGCGTCGTAGCGGCGGCGTTTCTGGGGGTCTGCAAGGACCTCGTAGGCCTCCGAGAGCTCCTTGAATTTCTCCTCGGCGGCCTTCTTGTTCTCCTTGTGCATGTCGGGGTGGTGCTCTTTGGCAAGGCGCCGAAACGCGCGCTTGACCTCCTCGGCGCTCGCGCTCTTCGGGACGCCGAGGACCTCGTAGTAGTCGCGCTTGTTCGGCAGGGGGATGCCCTCCAATCCGGGCGGCTTTCCATCCGAAGGACGCCTATTTCAGCGTGCGCAAGAAGGCGTCAGCCGGCGGGAGTACCTCGCGTGACCCCGCTTTGCGCGCTCACTTGTCGTCGTCCACGACCGTGTACTCCGCGTCGACCGCGCCGCCCTGGCCGCCTTTCGGCGGCGGGCCTTCGGGCTCCGCGGCGCCTCGGCCCTCGTGCGGGCCCTCGCCGCTGCCCGCCTGCGCGCCGGCGGCTTTGACGCCCTTCGTGTACATGTCCTGGAGCATGTCCGAGAAGGCTTTCTTCGCCGCGTCGAGGGCTCGCTTGATCCGCGCCTCCTCGCCGGACTTTGCCGCCTCCTTGAGGTCCTTGAGCGCGCCCTCGCAGGCCCCTTTCAACTTGGCGTCGAGCTTCCCCTCGTACTCCGTGAAGGCCTTTTCGACCTGGTAGACGAGGGACTCCGCCTCGTTTCGCATTTCGGCCGCCTCACGCCGCTTCGCGTCCTCTGCGGCCATCTTCTCGGCTTCCTTGACCTTCTGCTTGATCTCGGCTTCCGACAGGTTTGTCGTGGCGGTAATCACGATCTTCTGCTCCTTGCCCGTGCCGAGGTCCTTGGCCGTCACGCTGAGGATCCCGCTCGCGTCGATGTCAAAGGTCACTTCGATCTGCGGCACATTGCGGGGCATCGGAGGGATCCCCACGAGGTGGAAGCGGCCGAGCGAGATGTTGTCGCCAGCCATGTCGCGCTCCCCTTGGAGGACGTGGATCTCGACGGCGGTCTGGTTGTCGCTCGCCGTCGAGTAGACCTGGCTGCGGCGGGTCGGGATCGTCGTGTTCCTCTCGATGATCCGGTGGAACACGCCCCCGAGGGTCTCGACGCCGAGCGAGAGCGGCGTAACGTCGAGGAGCACGATGTCCTTCACGTCGCCCGTGATCACGCCGCCCTGGATTGCGGCGCCGACTGCGACGCACTCGTCCGGGTTGATGTTCTTGTAGGGCTCCTTGCCAAAGATGTCCTGGGCGATCTGCACGACCTTCGGCATCCGGGTCGCGCCCCCCACGAGGATGACCTTGTCGATCGCCGAGGGCGCAAGAGCGGCGTCCTTGAGCGCCTGTTGTGTCGGCCCCTTCAAGCGGTCGAAGAGGTCGCGCGTGAGTTCCTCGACCATCGCGCGCGAGAGGTTGAGGTCGAGGTGCACGGGGCCGTCCGACCCGACCGACAGGTACGGGAGGTTCACGTTCGTCGTCGAGACCGTCGAGAGCTCGATCTTGGCCTTTTCGGCCGCTTCCTTGAGCCGCTGCATCGCCTGCTTGTCCTTCGAAACGTCGATTGCCGACTGCTTGCGGAACTCCTCCGCCATCCACTTCATGATGCGCTCGTCCCAGTCGTCGCCGCCGAGGCGCGTGTCGCCGGAGGTCGACAGGACCTCGAACACGCCGTCGCCGACCTCGAGGACCGAGACGTCGAAAGTCCCCCCGCCGAGGTCGAAGACGAGGATCTTCTCGCCCTTCTGCTTGTCCAGACCGTAGGCCAGGGACGAGGCCGTGGGCTCGTTGATGATGCGGAGGACCTCGAGGCCGGCGATCCGGCCTGCGTCCTTCGTGGCCTGCCGCTGGTTGTCGTTGAAGTAGGCCGGGACCGTGATGACCGCCTGCTTCACGGGCTCCCCGAGAAACGCCTCGGCGTCGCGCTTGAGCTTCGCGAGAATCAGGGCGGAGATGTCCTGGGGCGTGTGCTCCTTCCCGTCGACCTTCGTCCGGTGGTCCGTGCCCATTTTCCGCTTGATCGAGACGATCGTCCGTTCGGGGTTCGAGATCGCCTGGCGCTTGGCGACCTGGCCGACGAGGACCTCGCCGGACTTCGAGAAGCCCACGACCGAGGGCGTCGTGCGGCCGCCTTCAGCGTTCGGGATCACTTCCGGGCGCCCACCCACCATGTAGGCGACACAGGAGTTCGTCGTTCCAAGGTCAATTCCGATCACTTTTGCCATCGTTGTGCCTCCCTATTCGTTCTTGTCGTTGCCGCGGGCCTTGCGCCCGGCGGACTTTCCGTGAGAAGGATCGGCGAGCGCAGGCGCCGCCGGTTCTTGCGGCGCGCCGGGTGCGGCGGGCCCCGAGGAAACCGTGACGCGCGCGGGGCGAAGGAGCCGGCCCCGCATCGTGTAGCCCGTCTGGAGCACCTCGACGACGGCCCCGTCCGGAACCGTCGGGTGGGGCACGCGGACGAGGGCTTCGTGGAGGGAGGGATCAAACGCCGCGCCCTCCGGCCTGAAAGGTTCGATCCCTTCGCCTGCAAGCGCGTCCATGAATTGCCGCTTGAGCGCCCGGAGGCCTTCTTGCGACGTGGCGAGCGCTCCCTTGATCGCGTCGGGGGCATGCGCCCTTACGCGCTCGATTTCGAGCACCGCACGGTCCAAGGAATCCACCGGGTCGAGCAGCTTTCGCGCGAGCCCCTCGGCGGCAAACTGGATGAGCGCCTGGCGGTCGCGTTCTGCGCGCTTTCGGTAGTTGTCAAGTTCGGCTGTGGCGCGAAGGAAGAGGTCACGGTAGTCGGGGGCCTCCGCAGGGGGAACCGGCGCCACGCCAGGGGCAACGGCAGCGCTTTCGGTGCCCGTTTCGGGAGGCGCCGGTGCGGGTTCAGTCATGGGTCCACTCCCTGCCCTGCCAACTACATAACCAAGTGTTGTATACTTATAGGTCACCTAGGAACCTTGGGCTATTTCAACGCTGTGTCTCCCGGTGCCAGACCTCGCGCCTGCGAGCGGGGCGTCCGGAATATCTATTTAAGGTCGGGCGGGGCCTGGCAAACTGTTGCGAGCCCGTCCCCCGCGAATGGCCTGCGCCTTGGCCCTTGCACTATGCCTGTCGACCCCTTTTGGCACGATGGCCCTGCCAGCCGCTCCGGCTCCCCCGACCGTGGTCGGAAGGGTGGAGCTCGATCCCCTTGCACCGGTCGAAGTGAACAAGGATACTGATTCGCTGGTCGCGACGAACGGGACCGTGAACGTGACGATTCCGGGAGGGTTCACCGTCGAGACGCGGATCAACCTGACGGCGCAGGTCAACAACACGGACTGGTTCACGACGGTGGAGCCCTCGACCGCCACCCTGACCGGTTCGGGCGAATTCCCCTTCAAGGTGAACGTGACGGTCCCGGGCCGCGTCGCTTCGGACGCCGGCGCCGAACTCTTTGTGGCGGCCAACATCACGGTCATTGGGGTCCCGCCCCTCGTCTCGAGGATCTACACGGCGAGCACGCCGGTCCCCGTGGTCCAGTACTTCGCGCTCTCGATCCAGGGGGTCACGCCGTCAAGCCCCGAGAACTTCACGGCCGAAGCCGGAAACCAGACCGCGTTCTCGATCCGGCTCCAGAACCTCGGCAACGGCCGCGATTCCTTCGAGCTCACCGTCGACAACCTTGCAGAGCTCCAGGGCCAGGGGATCGGAGTCAGCCTTCCAAGCCCCGTCTCCGTGGCAAAGGGGGGCGTCGTCCAGATCAACGGGAACGTGTCGCTCCCGGCGAGCCTCACCTCGGGGAACTTCACGTTGACGATCCTCGGGCTCTCCACCGGCGCGGCTTCGAAGGGGCAGACCGTCACGGCCTCCGCGCAGAAGTATTTTCGTGCACAGCCGCCGCCCGACGGCGGCGGCGGTCCCGGGCCCAACGGCGGACCGGCCGCGGGCAAAGGGTTCCTGCCCGGGCCGGAGCCCGCGCTCGTCCTCCTTGCTGTGGGGCTCGTGGCCGGCGCGGGTGCCCGGCGGCGCAGGACTAGACGCCCATAGACAACCGCAGCATGTCCCGGGTGCCCGGCCCCATCCCGAGGGCGGCCACCGCGAGCTTGAGGAGCCCGGCGAACGAGGACATCGACCCGTCCTCGGCAAAGAGGTCCTTGCGGAAGACCACGTCGGTGAGGACGAGCACGAGGGAGACATAGGCAAGCTTCAGCGGGAACATGACGGCGGCGGTCCCCGTGACCCCCATGAGGAAACCCGGAAGGACGTGCTTCTCCTCGTAGCCGAACGCGTCGACCCCCCAGAACGTCGCGGCGCCGTCGAGGAACTGCGCAAAGAAGACGAGCGCGTTGATGGGCGTGAGGAGGGCCGCAAGGGCGGGGAAACGGCGGGAAGCGAGGAAGAAACCCGCCCAGGTGAGGGCCGTGGCCACAAACGCGAGCCCCACGATCGTCGGCACCTCACCCGAGTGCGTGGCGGCTGGAAAGGCCGGGTCGGGGTACCAACCGCCAAGGGCGACCCAGCGGACGACGAGGTAGGCGGTGAGCCCAAGCAAGAGCAGGCCCGCGTTGAAAACGAGGCCGTGCACCGAGGGGCCCTGGGGGCGCGTCACGATCGCGAGCCCGCCGAGGTACGCGCACGCAAGCGCGCTTGCGACGATCGGGGCCGGCAAGGGCGCCACGACGAACCTGGGGTCGCCAATGTGGAGCCAAGCGAGCGCCGCCGCGCCCGGCGCGAACGCGCCGGCCCACGCGAGGGCCGCGACGCGAGGTCCGCTCCTTGCAAACGCGCGCCCGACCCACCACGAAGCCACGACGAGGAGGAGGACGAGGAGCCCCTCCGCGAGGTAGATGATCGGCGAAATAAAGCCATAGACCAGGGGCTTGTGGAAATACTGCGCGTCCTCGAGCGCGCGCGCAGCGCCGCCAAGGACGAGGAAGGGAGTGAGCATAAACACAAAGCGCGCGTCGACACGGACCTTGAGCTTCTCGAGCACGCGGTAAATGAGGAGGACGGCCGGCACGAGGATGAGCGCGTAGGCGAGCGTGTCGACCACGTTGTACGCCTCGGCGGCCCCGCCGACATTGTTCGCGTCCGCCTCGATGGACCGCCAGAAGTACGGCTCGAGGAAGCCGTCCCAAACGAGCCGGGGCGCGACGAGGAGTCCGACAAGGAGCCCGGCCAACGGAACGAGGATGGCGAGGTTGAGGAGCCGGGACTGCGCGGCATTCGGGTGGGGCAACTCGCCTCCCCCCGGACTCCCGCGCCCCTTGGGAGCACCCGCAGGGGCTGGCCCGGAGGCGGGCCCCTGCCGCCCTGCGGGGGACTGCCCGGGTTGAGGATGGTGGGCGCTACCTTCGCCTCGGGAGCGGAAGGGCCCTGGCGGCAGTTCGACGTCGAGGGCTTTCGGCAGCTGCGCCTCACCGCCCTTGAGGAAAGGCTCCAGCTGCTCGATGGGGACCGCCGAGCTCAAAGGGTTATCGGGGTCGGCCCGCGCTCGCACGACGCCTCGGCTGTGCCGCACAGAGGACGCGAGGTTCGTGAGCCGGTCGAAGTCGTCCGTCTCGACGAAGACGTAGCCGCGCTGGGGCCCAGGCGCAAGCACGCTTTGCAGCGCCATCTTCTCCTTGAGCGCCCGATCGCGAAGGCCGTCCGCGACCTCTTTCTCTTTCCCGATCGTGGTCTTAACCGCGAAGAAGGCGGGCCCACCCTTGTCTTCCGTGTGCTCCGGCGTACGCGGGCCCCCTGGCGGCAAGCCAGCTAAGTTGCGTTAATGCTTTCGCCGGGCGCGTTTCGCGGCCTGCGCCAGCCGCCCGTCCGAAAGGGTCAAGTGTCCTTCCTGGGATGGCCAGCCGTGAACCCGACCTTCAAGAAAACGCGCTCGATGCAACTCCCGCGCGAGATCATTGCAGGCCACGATGTCCTGCCCCAGATCGCCCAAATGACCCGGGACTTCGGCCTCAAGGGGACGGGCGTGCTCGTGTGGGGGCCCCAGACGCGCGCGCTTGCCGGCGACAAGATCGCCCAGACGCTCTCGGACGCGGGCTACGACCTCCAGACCCTCGAAGCCGGCGACGCCACCGCCGAGGCGGTAAGCGAGGTCAAGGAGATCGCCTCCGAGTGCAAGGCCACGTTCCTCGTGGGGATCGGCGGGGGCACGAAGATCGACATCGCCAAGCTCGGCGCCAGCGACCTTTCGATCCCCTTCATCTCGGTTCCCACAAACTGCGCGCACGACGGCATCGCCTCGCCGAGGGCGACGATCAAGGTCGAAGGCCGGATCAAGTCGTTTGACGCGCGCGTCCCCCTCGGCGTGCTTGCCGACACCGCGGTGCTCATCAAGGCCCCTTGGCGCTTCCTGGCGGCCGGCTGCGCGGACGTGATCTCAAACAAGACGGCGATCCTCGACTGGCGCCTCGCGCACCGCTTGCGCAACGAGGAGTTTTCCTCGTCGGCCGCCACGATGTCCGAGATGAGCGCGGAGGCGATCATCGGCGAGGCCGAGTTCCTCAAGCGGAACCTCGAGGAGAGCGCGTGGCTCATCGTCCGGCCCATCATCGTGTCGGGCGTCTCGATGGCGATCGCGGGCTCGTCGCGCCCGGCGTCGGGCTCCGAGCACCTCGTCTCGCACGCGCTCGACTCGATCGCCCCCGGCCACGCGCTCCACGGGGAACAGTGCGGGGTGGGGACGATCATGATGATGGCGCTCCACGGCGGCGACTTCAAGCGAATCCGGCGAGCACTCGAGTCCGTCGGGGCCCCGACCACGATCCGCCAACTCGGAATCACGAAGGAGCAGATGGTGGAGGCGCTCACGACCGCGCACAGGATCCGGCCGGACCGGTACACGATCCTCGGCGACCAAGGGATCACGGCCGAGGCGGCGGAGCGCCTCATGGAGCTTTCGGGGGTCGCTGGATGAGGCGAGGGCACTACGGGAGGGGAACAACACGACAACGATCACGCTGCTTGGGGAACTTCAGGCCAAGGTCGGAGAGCGCTTCGTATTCCAGGGCCCAAACGACGGGGCCGATGCCGCGTGCGCGCCCTGCCGCCTGAAGGGAATCTGCTTCAACCTTGAGCCCGGCGAGACCTTCGAGGTCGCAGCGGTGCGGGACAAGGACCACCCGTGCTACCTCCACGAGGGGGGCAAGGTGCGCGTCGTCGAGGTCGACCGCGCGACGCACGACGTGATCCTGCCCGCACGGGGCATCGTCGAGGGCGGGTCCATGCTCTACCCGGAGAGGTCCTGCGAGTTCCGCGGCTGCCCGAAGTGGAGGCAGTGCGTGGGGGCCCCGCTCCGGCCGAACTTCTCGTACCGCGTCGTCGAGGCCGGCCCCGCGGAGCCCTGCCCGCTCGGGTTTGCGCTCCGGCGCGCGAAGCTCGCTCCCAAATGACCCGGGCCTAGTCGGCGAGTGTGAAGAGCTGGTCGTCGAGACCCACGTCGAAGAGCCCGAGCCTTGCCCCGGCGTCGAGCCACCCGTGCGCGTAGTTCACACACGAGAGGGCATTCACGAAGTCCCCCCGGTCGCGGAAGTGGCGCGCGTCGCCGGCATAGGCCTTGGCCATCTCAAGGAAGTCGAGCGCGAGCTTCCGGTGGTGCGAGCGCTCAGGCGGGGCGATCTTGAGCGTGTCGAGCGCCCGCTGCGTGAGCGCGAGGTACCGGTCGATGTGAGCGCGCGTGACGGCCTTTCGGGGGCGCGCGGCCTTCGGCTTGGCCACCCGAGCCTACCCCCGGACGACCTGGACGGAGCCGCCCCCGTGCCTCGTCTCGCGCACGCGGGTCTTGAGGACGATCGGCGCGGCGACCGCGCCGCCCGTGATGAGCGCCTCGCCGATGGCAAGTTCGCGGACCTCGTCGATCATCCCCTCCGTGAGCCCTTCGACGGACTGGGAGATCGCCTTGAGGTCGTTCGGGTTCGTGACCTTGAGGATGATCTGCGTGTGGCACTGCGAGAGGATGTTCTTGTCGACCTTCGCGGGCCGCTGGGAGACTACGCAGAGCCCGAGCCCGAACTTGCGCCCCTCGGCGGCGATCGTCTTCAGGATCCCCGTGGACTTCGCGACCCCGATCTGGGGGCAGAAGTTGTGCGCCTCCTCGATTACGAGCATGAGCGCGGGGATCTTGTCAAGCTTGCGGGCGTCGAAGAGCTTCGTGCACAGGCGCGCGACGATCATCTCGCCCACCTCCGGGGGGACGCCCTTGAGGTTGACGATCGAGATCTGGCTCGCCTTGACAAGGTCGGAGATCTTCGTCGGGTTCTTCGAAAAGAGCCCCATGGACTCAAGCTGCTCGAGCGGCGCGACCAGGCTCCAGCGCGCGGGCGAGGAGGAGGCCTTGATCGCGTCGATGAGGTTGCGCAGCGTGTAGAAGGGGGTCTCCTTCTTGAGGTCCTTGATGATCGTGTCGAGCGCGGTGATCTGGGGCCCCGAGAAGGGGATCCCCGTGAACTCCGCGAGGTCCTCGATCGCGAGGTTCACGGAGTCGAAGGCGAACTGGAGCGCATGGGGGTTGAGCTTGCGGTCGGGCGAGAACTCAACGACGTGGTCCGCGTACCCGCGGGGCTTCACGTCGAAGACGTCCATGAGCGCCTGGTCGCGCTCCGAGTTGTTCGGGTGGGCAAGCGAGGCGTACTCGCCGTGCGGGTCGATGACGACTGCGGGCACGCCGCGCTTGATCATCTCCTCGAGGAAGACGCCGACGGTGTAGGACTTGCCCCCTCCTGTCTTCGCAAGGATCGACACGTGGGAGGAGACGATCGTGTTGAGGTCGAGGTGGACCTTGATGTCGCCGTGCCCCTTGAGGAGCCCGAGGTAGGCAGCCCCCTTGGGTTTGCGGTCGAGCCCGAGGACGTTCTTGATGATGTCAGCGTCCGCGCGGAAGATCATGGAGCCGGCAGGCAGGGGCGTCTCGGGGTGCTGGAGGATCCCGCGCTCGTCTCGGTAGCCCGCCATGTGCACGGAGGCGATGATCTTCTCCTGGACGACGATCTGCTCGCCCGAGAGCATCTTGGAGGCCTTCTCGTAGGAAACGTCCGACTCGCGGTTCAGGTCGACGACCTGCCCGAGGACCCATCCGCATGTGGGGTGCTCGACCTTCACGTAGTCGTTGCGGCGCAGCGTCGTGTCCGAGACCGCGATCCTAAACGCGGCGGAGCCTACAGTCCCGAAGACGGCGCCGATCGGTTTGAGTGCCATCCCGGGCGGCCATTGCCCCTCGACGCGTAATAAGGGTTTGCGAGAAGGCGCGCGCGAGGGCGTCTGGACGATCGCATTCAAGGCGCGTCGCCCCAGAATCGGCGCGTGCGTGCGTAGAGCACCTCCGCGGCGAGGATGTCCTTGAGGAGCTCCTCCTCGGAGGCCTGTTGGCGAGAGAGGATGCGGCCCGCGGTGTCGGGGCCCACGCCTCGGGCGGCAAGAGCAAGGAGCGCGCGCGCGCCGTGGGCCGCGACGAGGCTCGCGCTCGTCTGCATCTGCCTCCGGCGCTTCTCCTCGGCGGGGCTGCGCGCCTTGCGCCCCAGGAGCTTGGCCGCGTCGCGGTCGCGTGGGTGCAGGACGGCGAGCATCCGGCCCGCGCAGTGGGGGCAACCCCGCTCGGGGTGGGCTTCCGCGACTTTCGTGGTCGACGCGCGCCGGCAGGCGAGGCACGCGAGCGTCACGCGCGTCTCGGTAAGGCGGCGGCGAAGTGCGGCGAGGATCGCGGCATCGGCTCTCTGGGGGGCTACGAGTTCGCGCATCCTCTGGCCCCCTGCAAGGCCGATGGGCGAGAGCCCCTGGTGGCGGACCTCGACCCTTCCGCTTGCGAGGTCCTCGAGGACCGCGGACGTGCGCACAAGGTCGAGCCGCTCGAAGAGGACCCGGTCGACGGCGTCCTCCACAAGCGGCGTGCCGGCAAACCGCTCGAGCATGGCCTTCGCGGAAACGAAACGGTGGTCCGCGCCCTTTCGCAGCGCGCCGAATTTCTTGGCGGAGTGCAGGAGGTTCCACTTGAGGAGCGCGGAGGTTCGCAGGACGATCCTCATGAAGTCCTCGAGGCCGCCGGGCGGAACGCTACGCAGGGCCTGCTCGACCTCCGGGCCCTTGACGCCCCGGGGGAAGGTGAGGACCACGCGGTACGGGTCGACGAAGAGGCCGACGGAGGCGCCAAGCCGCTGGGTGAAGAGGCTCGTGAGGGCCCGGCCGATCGTCTCGTTGACGCGCGTGCCGAAGCAGGCGTTCAGGATGACGGTCCGGTCCTCGCGCTCGAAGGTCAGCGTCCGGTCGTCGGGCACCGCAAGCCCGCGCGAGGCCTGGTCGGCAAGCGCCTGCTCGAAGAGCCGGCGGGCCTCGGCGGACGCGTGGGGGCCCGGCAGCCGGCCGGCCCTTCGCGCCTTGCCAACCCGCTGGGCGACCTCGAAGGGCACGGGGATGTCCTCGCCGATCCAGGAAGGGACGGCGCCGAGGTCGTCGGAGGGCTCGACGAGCACGGAGTCCTCGCCGACCTCCGCGACGCGCCACGAGCGCCCTTTCACGATGAACTTCGAGTTCTCCTCGTCGAAGGTCGCGACAAAGCCCTCGTCGAGGGTGCCGATGAACTTGCGCGAGACGATGTCGATCACGGCGTACGTGCGCTCGTCGGGGATCATCGAGATGTTCTCGAAGAAGTAGACGGGCGTACCCCCGCGTTTTGCAAAGCCGCCCTCGAAGGCGCGGACCGCCCCGAGGTCCGCCACGAGGGCAAGCGTTCGGTCGAAGGTCTCGCGGGGTAGCGTGGCGAAGGGCCGGGCCTTGCGCACGAGGGTGAAGGCCGCATCGGAGGCGACTCGGACCTCGCTGTTGGCCATGGCGATGAGCTGGTTGGAAAGCACACCCAGGGGGTTTGCGCGCACGAGCTTTCGTTCGAGCGCCCCCTCAAGCGCAAGCTCGGCGATCGCGGCGCTCTCGGCGGCGTCGTCGAGGTTCGAAGCAAGGACGAGCCCCCTCGAGGTCGCGGCGATTCTGTGGGACCCGCGGCCTACCCTCTGGAGGAGCCGCGCAACCTCCCGCGGCGAATTGTACTGGATCACGAAGTCGACGGAGCCGACGTCGATGCCGAGCTCGAGGGACGACGTGCAGATGAGCGCCCTCAGCCGCCCCGTCTTGAACTCCGCCTCCATCTCGATGCGCACGTCGCGCGAAAGGGAGCCGTGGTGGATGCCGAGGGGGAAGGAGGGGTCGATGATCGCAAGGCGCGTGGCAAGGAGCTCCGCAGTGTCGCGCGTGTTCACGAAGAGGAGCACCTGGTTGTGCGCGCGCATCTCCGCAAGGCACTCCGTGAGCGAGGCGACGACGAGGGGGGCGACCCTCAGGCGGTCGCACAGCGCCGCGATCTGGGGGTCGTCCGCAGGGGGCGACTGGGGCGAGCGCACCTCAAACTCGAGAGCCTTGGGGAGGTCCACCTTGAGCACTTCGACGGGCCGCCCGACGCCGCCGAGGAACGCCGCGACCTCCTCGGGGGCGCCCACCGTCGCAGAAAGCCCTACGCGCTGGAACGGGCGCCCCACCAGGGACTCAAGGCGCTCCAGCGCGACGGAAAGCTGCGCGCCGCGCTCGTCTTCCGCAAGCTCGTGGATCTCGTCGACCACGACGGATTCGACGCCCTTGAGGTGGCGGCGGAGGTTCGCGCCGGTGAAAAGGAGCTGGAGGCTCTCGGGCGTCGTAATGAGGATTGGAGGCGGGTCCCGCGACTGCCGCGCGCGCTCGGAGGTGGTCGTGTCCCCGTGGCGCACGCCGACGCGGAGGCCCGTGTGCCGGGCGAGGCCCTCGATCCGCCGCAACATGTCGCGGTTGAGGGCGCGCAGCGGCGTGATGTAAAGGAGGCGGAAGCCCTGCGCGCCCTTCGGGCTTTCAAGGAGGCGGTGCACGAGCGGGAGCAGGGCCGCTTCCGTCTTGCCCATCCCCGTGGGGGCGACGATGAGAGCGCTGCGCCCCTCGAGGAGCGGGCGAAGCGACATCGCCTGGGGCGCGGAAGGCGCTTCAAAGCCGCACTCGGAAAGCCACCCTTGGATTGTCGCGTTGAGGTCGCGGAAGGACGTGGGGGACCCCCCGGAGGCTGCCATCGGCCTCGCGAAGCGCACCTCCCTCAAAAAGGCGCGCCGGCTGCCCCCGTCCCGCCCGCTGCGGCAAACCCTTAATCGGCCCGCGTGCGCTCGGCCGCCCTGAGGCCTCGCGAACGGTCAAGAACCGCCACCCGATCCGGGACAAGGAAGCCCGCGAGGTGGCCGCCGCCCTTCTCGCGCTCTTCGGCGCCTCGGTCCGTTTTGAAGGCAAGCTCGTTGAGGCGGGGGACGACCAAGGCTTCCGCATCTACTTCATCGACGGCGTGCCGGTGGCTTTTGCGAGCGAGGGACGCGTCATGCCGACCGTGCGCGGCCTCCTCGCCTTTCCGGCAACTTCGCGGTTTGTGACCGTCGACAAGGGCGCGATCGACTTCATCCTGAGGGGCGCCGACGTCATGGCCGCCGGCATCGTCGGCGCGGACGCCGCGATCGCCGCGGGCGACGCGGTATGGGTGCGCGAGGAGGCGCACCTGCGCCCCCTCGCGGTCGGAGTGGCCCTGATGACGGGCCCCGAGATGGCCGCCGCCGAAAGGGGGCGGGCGGTGAAGAGCGTGCACCACCTGCGGGACAAGCTCTGGGACCTCACCCAGGAGTCCGAGTAGGGCCCGGGGGGAAGGGCCCCCTGGCGCGCGGGCGCCGCCCTCAAGAAGGTTTTTCTACGCCGTCGCCCGATGCCCGGAGCACAAGGGTGGGTGCTCCAATGGCAAAAGGCCTGTTCTCGAAGATGCGCGAAGACCGCAGGGCCGAGGCGGACTCGGACAAGTTCATCGACCTTGGCGAGATGGACGCCGGCGACTTCGAGATGGAGGGCGAAGGCTCGCGGGTCGACGTGAAGGTCGCGGAGCTCCACCGCTTCGAGGACCTCTCGAATGTCACGACCCACGTCTACAAGGGGAGCGTGCTCGTCATCGACTTCAGCGCGATCGCAAGCGACGACACCGCGATGCGCCGGATGTCCACCGAGCTCAAGGCCGTCGCCCGCGATGTCAAGGGCGACGTGGCCGGCATTGCGAAGAACATGCTCGTCGTCACCCCGGCCGGGATGACCATCGACCGCAAGGTGCTGCGCGGGCCTTTCTAAGCGGGCGCGGGAGGCGAGTCTCACCGCCTAAGCGCCACCTGAGAACCCTTAAATAGCCACCTCCAGGCTGGAGTTTGCCGGACAGCCGGCGTTCCCTTCGGGGGTGTGTCCTTGCAAAGGCTTCGAGCGAACGCGTTCCGACCCATCGGAAGCCGCGCCGTTTCCGAGGTCGTAGGCTCGGCGATTCTTCTTGGCATCACGGTTTCCGCCTTTGCCGTGCTCTTCGTCCTTGTGAACGGGATGCCGAGGCCCGCCCCGGGAGTGGCGGCCGACCTTGAGGCCACCCTTGAGCGCACGGGGCCCACGACCGTAAACGTGGTCGTCGACCACGTCGGCGGCGAGGACCTCCTCGACAGCGACACGGTGATCGTCGTCACGGTCAACTCGACCGCACTCACCTACAACGTATCGGCCGGACTTTCGGGCCAGACGACCTTTGCCGTGGGCAAACAGTGGCGCGTCAATGTCCCCCTCGCCGTCTCGCCGGACACCCGCCTGCTCGTCACGGTCGTTTCGCTCTCGGACAACCGCGTCCTCTACAACGCGGAGCTCCAAGCCGGTTACCTGGCGGGCTCCACGGGCTTCCCGCCGATCATCGCGGTCGCCTACGCGCAGGCCTCGGACGGCTCCGCTCGGGTCTCGAATGGGGGCGTCCAGACCTACCGGATCCACGCGGTCGTCATCGACCCAGACGGGAACCTCGACGGCACCTCGGGGGTCTGGGTGGACGCGACGGTCGTGGCCGTCGGCCCGACGCTCCAGACAGACTCGATCGGGTCCGGGCGGTACAACCTCACGCGCACGGGCCAGTCGCACTTCGAGTCGCCCGACCTCGTCATGGGGTCCGGGGTCCCCCCCGGAAATTACACATTCACGATCCACGCTCAGGACGCCGCCGGCGGCAACTCGACCCGGGTTTCGCCGCCCTTCACCATCGTTGCCGTTGGAGGGGGGACGGGCCCCACGCTCACCGTGAGCGGCAACTCCATCGCGCCCGTCTCGGTAAACACGAGCGCGAACGACTTCGGGGTGCTCCGGCTCAACCTCACCGCTTCGGGCGCGGACACGACGGTCTCCCAGGTCGTCGTGCGGAAGACGGGCTCCCTTCTGGACGGCCAGGTGACGGTCGCGGTGTGGCTCGATGCGGACAACGACGGCGCGTTTTCCGCCTCGGACGACTTCCTGGCGACGACGGAGGTGCCTTTCACGACGGGGACCGCCAACATTTTCGCCGTTCCCATCACGACCGTTCCGGACGGAGGGACCCGGACGGTCTTCATCGTCGCCTCCCTGGTGAACCCATCGGACGGCACCAACGTGACCTTCACGGTCGACGAGCCCATCTCGGTCCGGGGCACGGGCGTGCCGGGCGGGCAGACCGCATCGACGGCGGGGTCGTTCCCCATCTCGTCTACCGATGTCGTCGTGGGGTCCAAGTTCAGCGTCGAGTACGTTTCCGGCTCGCCGGACCGAATGATCGTGGGCTCGAAGAACGTGCGCTTCCTGGAGTTCTCCGCGCGCGCGGCTGGCGAGTCGTTCACCGTCCAGAAGATCAACATCACCCTGCTCGGCACGATTCCGCGCTCGAGCGCGTCGTGCTACATCACGATCAACGGGACGATGATCTCGGGCGCAAGGAACTTCGACTCCTCGCGCACGGCTCGGTTCAGCGTGAGCTTCCCGCTGCTCGAAACGTCGGGCTGGGTGCCGCTCCAGGTCTTCTTGAACCTCACGGGCTCGTCCGGCCAGACCGTAGGGCTCCAGCTCGCGTCGAGCACGAATACCTTCGCGCAGGGCCAGCAGTCGGGCAAGGGCCGCAACGGGGTGTCCACGAGCCCCTTCCCGATTTCGGGCGGGCTCGTAACCCTCACGACGACGGGGAACCTCTCGATCGACGAGTGGAACGACACGAGCCTTTTCGCCACGCCGAGGGCCGGGGCATCGAACGTGTACCTCCACACCCTCCAACTTCGCGCCCACGGCGAGAATATCGACTTCAACAAACTCGAAATGGTCCAGACCGGCAACCTGACGGACGCGCAGTTTGTCGCGGTGACGCTGAGGGTGCGCGGGGGCGTGTGGCTCTCCGGGACCTTTTTTTCGGGGAAGGTGACGTGGGACGCGGGTGTCACGGGGAAGCTCTTCGCCATAACGATCAACGTGACCAACCGGGGCGAGGCCCTGGTCGACGTCTATGTGAACCTGACCACCGGCGTGCAAGCGAAGGAATTCTCGCTCTACGTGAACGATAACACGAAGGCGCGCGGCTACGGCAAGACCTCGCTTTCCACGCTTTATGCCAACGCGGAAAGCGCGCCCTACCCGATCTCGCTTGGCGTCCGCCGCATCCAAGGCGACGTCCTTTTCTGGGGGACGAACCTCGCGCCCGCCTCGGTCCTCGCGCCGGCAAACCTCGTGCCCATGCTAAAAATCACCATGAAGCCCGTCGGCGAAGACATGACGCTCGACGAGCTCTTCCTGCGTTCGCTCCAGGGGGTCCCCCCGGCGGGGACCTTGACGGTCCACCTATACCGCGACGTGAACAACGACACGACCAGCGCCGTGCAAGGCGACGACGTGGACATCGGCCTTGGCGACACGGGCGCTTTCGGCAGCGACGCGGTGAAGGCCTTTGCCCCCGCCGCGTCCCTCTCCGCGGGCACGGACTACAACCTCTTTTTCGCGGTGAACTTCACGGCGGGGGCTGCAGGCTTCAGCCTCGAGACGAGGGTGAACGCGAGTAACACGACCGTTCGCGGCGTGTATTCCTCGAGCATCATTCCACCAAACTCGCAGGCCGGCATTACGAATCCGCCCGCGCTCATTTCCCAGACGCCCCCGGTGACCGTCCTTGACCGCGGCACGCTTGCGGCGGTCGGGACGAACATCAACCCGGAAGAGCATGTCCACGAGAACGTGATCACGAAAATGCTGCTGGTCACGCTCACGGCGGGCGTCGAAAACGTGAACCTGAATTCTTTCAGGGTCCACCTGAACGGAAATGTTTCGAACTCCATCGTGAACGTCGCCCTCTGGTGGGATGAGAACAAGAACAGCGAGGTCGACGGGATCGACGTCCAATACGGTGTCATCAGCTTCTCGGCGGGCGATGTCACCTTTTCGGGAAGTCCCCTCAAGACGATTGCTGCCGGCACGACGGAGTACTTCATCGTCCGCATCAACATCGTCGACTCCAACCAGCAGGGCTCGACGGCCGGCGTGAGGGTCACGAGTGCCGGCCACATCGGTGCCACGGGCGTAACCAGCGGCCTCGCGATCACCACAACGGGCAGTTTTGCCCTAGAGGCCGAAACGGTCCCGGTCATCGACTGAGCCAACCTGAGGTGAAGCCTACGGCGCGGGGCTCTTCGGCGTTTCTTACGCTGCGGCGCGACCGCGAGGGAGTGTCGGGCGTAGTCGCCGCCTCCCTCGGCGTCGTCCTCATTTCCGTGCTCCTCGGGATGATCGTGACATTCTGGGTCCCGGCGTGGGGCTACGACACGGAGACGGCGCATTCGAGGGACGTGGTCAACGCGTTTGGCCAGTTCAAGAGCGCCATCGAGCTCCAGACGCTTTCGGGGAACACGAACCAGACCCTCGGGACCTCGTTCCCGCTCGGCGTGGGCGGCGTGCCCTTGTTCGGCGCGGAGAACTCCGGGCAACTCACGTACCAGTATTTGGAGGGCGGCCACCTCCGGTTTTCCTTGAACCTCACGGACAGTTCGGGCCAGGTGAACCTGTCGGCCGCAGGGTCGCTCGCCTATTCGATGCCGAACCGCTATTACGTCCACCAAGACATGGCCTATGAATCCGGAGCGGTGATTGTTGCCCAGCAGGACGGGCAGACCGTCCGAATGCCGCCGGCGTTCCGGTTCGTGAACGGCACGCAGGGCGTCGAGGCCTTCCTCACGCTCGTCTCAATGGAGGGGACCCAGACCGTCGTCACGGGCGTCGACAGCCGTTCGGTGTCCTCGAGGCTCACGCTCGCCCAGACGATCAGCTTCGCGTGGCCCTCCTCGACGAACGTGTCCATCAACGTCTCGTCGGCGTACCTCGGGGCGTGGTCCTCGTACTTCACCCAAGCGATGAACGCCTCGTCGATCGACGCTTCCTCGTTCAACGTGTCCTTCTTCCCGCCCGCAGCGCCTCAGAGCACGACCCTGCGGCTCTCGGGCGTGCGCTCGCTTTCCGTCACGGTCTCTCTCGTCCAGGTCCGGATCGACTGACTTGGTCGGTCGGTCACCAGCGCGTCCCGCAGACGCGGCAGGAGTTCTTCCCGTCGCGCTGGACAACCCAGTTGCCGCCGCAATTCGGGCAAACGGGCGCGGCTTTCCCTGCGGCTTCCTTGGGGGGCGCGCCCTTCTTCTCGTACCCGGATGGGATGCTCTTTGTGGGCGTCGAGAAAACGTCAAAGGCGCTCTTCTTCGATTTTTCGGGTGCCTCCGCCGTCCGCTCCTCGGGAGGCAGGGGCGCGGGCCTTTCCGAGCGCGGGGCCGCGGTGGCGCCCCGTTTCTCCGAGGAGACCGGCGCCTCGCTGCGCGCGATCTCCTGGAGTTCCTTCTTGATGTCGCCAGGCAGCATCTCGCCGGAGAGCTCGGGCGCCGCCTTCATGAGCAGTTCGCGCAGCACGGCCTCAGGGATTTCCTCATCCGGGGCCGCCTCGGTTTTGGTCGAAGTGGCAGCCGCCGTTGTCCTGGAAAGGTCGATGTTTCCCGTCCCCAGCGACACGGGCTCTTTGGCGGTCGGCTCTCCGCCCTCAAGGGGCGACACCTCCCGCACCGCGGAGGCGTCCTCGTCGACGCGGGGGAGTTCCATGCGCTCGAGGGGCCGGCTTGACGGCGGCGCGCCTTGGGCGGGGCGGGTGACCGGGGCGGGCGAGTACTGCGTGAAGGTCGGCGCCGTGCCCTTCTCTCCGAGGTCCATCGTGTCGGTCGTCCCCGGGAGCTTGAATTCGAGGTCTTCGAGGCGTGCGGCCCCGCCTTTGCGCCCCGTGAGGGGCACGGCCTCGGGGATGTCGAAGTCCGCGGCCACGCCGCGCGAGGGCTCGGGCACCGCGATCCCGCCGTCCTCGCGCGGCGCGCGCTCGCGCGCGTGGACGAAGACCGTGCGGCACTGCGGGCAGGCGGCGGAATCCGGGGCGATCCATGAGCCGCACTTGCTGCACTTGGCGACGCTCGTTTCGAATTCGACGCCGCAGTTGTTGCACTTCTTCGACGACGCGAGCGTCGGTTTGTCGCACTTGCCGCACACCACGAACTGGCCGGTCGCGATCCGCCGCTGCGTGTAGAAGTAGACGAGGCCGACGCCGCACAAGACGGCAAGCGAGCCCGAAAGGAGCGCGGGCACGACGTTGGCGCCGCCGCCGGGGAGCGGCGGGG
>DATEUP010000043.1:0-2935 GCA_035283065.1 Thermoplasmatota archaeon
GCGATGCTCTCGATGAAGGCGCCGATCATGCGGGTCACGGGCTTCGACACGCCCTTCCCCTACGCGCTCGAGGACCTCTACATGCCAAACCCCGACCGCGTGTACCGCGCGATCGAGCACGTGATGTCGTTCTGAGGAGGCGAAGCGAATGGCGTTCGAGTTCAAGCTGCCGGACATTGGCGAAGGCGTCCACGAGGGCGAGATCCTCAAGTGGCTTGTGAAGGAGGGCGACGTGGTCAAGGAGGACCAGCCGCTCGTCGAGATCATGACCGACAAGGTGAACGCGGCGATCCCCTCGCCGCGGGCCGGCCGGATTCTCAAGCGGTTCGGCAAAGAAGGCGAGGTCATCAAGGTCGGGTCGGTTCTCCTCGTGATCGGCGAGGCGGGCGAGAGTGCGCCTGTCGCCCCCAGCGCGCCCGCCGCCCACGCGGCCGCCCCACCGCAACTCGAGCGCGGCGTCGGGATGGGCGCGGCCCCGGCTGCGCCGGCGGGGAAGGCTCAGGCAACCCCAGCGGTCCGCAAGCTCGCGCGCGAGTCCGGCGTCAACATCGAAGCCCTTCCAGGCACGGGCCCGGGCGGCCGGGTGACGGAGGCGGATGTCAAGGCGGCCAAGTCGGGAGCGGCCCAAGTGGCCCCCACGCGCATCGCCCCGCCTGAGCTTCCCCCGGGGCCCCGCGCGGCGCCGGCAGCTGTCGCACTCACCGCGATACCGCCCGGCGAGCGCGAGGAACGCATCCCGCTAAGGGGGCTTCGCAAGCGGATCGCCGAGCACATGCACGAGGCGCGGAGCCACGCGGCCCACTTCACGTATGTGGAGGAGGCCGACATGAGCGAGATCGTCGCGCTCCGCGAGCGCGCGAAGACGGTGGCGGAAGCGAGGGGCGTGAAGCTCACGTTCCTCCCATTCATCCTGAAGGCCGTCACGCACGCGATGAAGGACCACCCGTTGCTGAACGCGAGCCTCGACGAGGCGCGCCAGGAAATCGTCGTGAAGCGCTATTACAACCTCGGGATCGCAACGAACACGGACCAAGGGCTCATCGTGCCCGTGATCCGCGATGCCGACCGGAAATCGATCCTCGAGCTCGCGCGCGAGGTCGAGGCGCTCGCGGAAAAGGCGCGCACGAACAAGCTCACGCTCGCGGACATCCAGGGCTCGACCTTCACGATCACCTCGGTCGGAAAGCTCGGCGGAGTCATGTCGACGCCGATCGTGAACTACCCGGAGGTCGCGATCCTGGGGGTGAACAAGATCGAGAAGCGGGCGGTCGTGCGCGACGACAAGGTGGTCATCCGCGACATGATGAACCTCTCGATCTCGCTCGACCACCGCGTGGTCGACGGCTATGTGGGCGCCGTGTTCCTCGCCGACGTAATCAAGTACCTCGAGGACCCGAACCACTTCTTGCTTTAGGGGCGGTCGAGGGAGCGTGGAGTGCTTCGGCTCGCAGGTGGCAAGGCTTCTGGAGGGAGAGAACACGGCGAGCTATGACTGCGTCGTGATCGGCGGGGGGCCGGGTGGCTACGTCGCCGGCATCCGCCTGGCCCAGCTCAAGCAGAAGGTCGTCGTCGTCGAGAGGGACCGCCTCGGCGGGGTGTGCCTCAACTACGGCTGCATCCCCTCGAAGGCGCTCATCCACGCGGCGCACACCTTCGAGGCCGCGGGCCACAGCGAGGAGATGGGGATCCGCGCGCAGGGCGTGGCGCTCGATGTCGAGAAGCTCCAGGCGTGGAAGGGGACGGTCGTGGCGAAGCTCACGGGGGGCGTGGCGACCCTCCTCAAGGGCAACGGCGGCGAGGCGCTCATGGGCGAGGCCGAGATCGTGTCGCCGACGCTCGTTCGCGTGAAGACCGGCGACGGGGTGAAGGACCTCAACACGCGGTCGGTCATCGTCGCGACGGGCGCGCGCCCGATCGACCTGCCCTTCGCGCGGTTCGACCTAGAGACGGTCATCTCCTCCAAAGAAGCCCTCGAACTCACGGCGATCCCGAAGTCGATGGTCGTGATCGGCGGCGGCATCATCGGGCTCGAGATTGCGTCGTTCCTCGCGAAGTTCGGGACCAAGATTACGGTTGTCGAGATGCTGGAGGAAGTGCTGCCTGGAGTCGATGTCGACTGCACGAGGGTCGTAAAGAAGGCCCTGCGCGCCCGCGGCGTCGAGTTCTTCACGAAGGCGACCGCCAAGAATGTGGAGAAGACGGCCGGAGGCGCTAAGGTGACTTTCACGACCGAAGAAGGCGAGACGAAGGTGGTCGAGGTCGACAAGGTGCTCGTCTCCGTGGGCCTTCGCCCAAACGTCGAGGGCTTCGGCCTCGAATCGCTCGGCGTGAAGCGCGCGGAGAAGGGCGGCTGGGTCCTCACGGACGACCGCCAGGCGACAAGCGTGCCCGGCCTCTTCGCGGTCGGCGACTGCACGGGGCCGCCCTACCTCGCGCACCGGGCCTCGAAGCAGGGGATCGTGGCGGCGGAGGTCATCGCGGGGCTGCCCTCGGCCTCGGACTTCCGCGCGATGCCGGGCGCCGTGTTCACGGACCCCGAGATTGCGATGGTCGGGCTCACGGAGGAGCAGGCCAAGGCGCAGGGCTTGGAGGTCTTCATCGGCAAGGTGCCCTTCGGCGCGATCGGCAAGGCCGTCGCGATGAACGCGACCGACGGGTTTGTGAAGCTCCTGTTCGAAAAGGCATCGAAGGCGCTCGTGGGCGCGCACCTCGTGGGCGCCGGGGCTTCCGACCTCATCTCGGAGCTTGCTCTCGCGATGGAACTCGGCGCGACCGCCGACGACCTCGCGCTCACCGTGCACCCGCACCCGACGATGCCCGAGGGCATCATGGAAGCTGCAGAGGCCGCGCTTGGCCACTCGATCCACTTCATGGCCCCCAGGCGCGGCTGACAGGGGGCGCCGGCGTGACCCCGTGGGCCCTCCTCGACTTGGGG
>DATEUP010000044.1:0-16611 GCA_035283065.1 Thermoplasmatota archaeon
CCCTTGGCCGCCAGCAGCCGCTCCTCAAGAAGGCCGAGGAGGGCCTGCGGATCGTCGAAGCCGCCGAGGCCGCCGCCAGGACCTATGGCACGCCCGTGCCCTGGGCGTCGCTTGCAGGCCCGTCCCCTGCCGGCAGGCGTGCGGGAGTTTTCCTTGACTTGTCCTTGCTTGCCCCCGAAGCGGCGGCCAAGGTCGAAGGCCTCACGCTGGCCTCGCTGGCGGCCTCGACGGGCGAGCTGCGGTTGGCCCTCGGAGGCGCGCCTCTCTTCCTCGTTGCCGATGAGCCGAGCGAGCCGCTCGGCCGGTTTGCCATGCGCAGGCTCGCCTCGTGGGGTGAGGCCGAGAGCCCGGCGTTTTTCGCCCTGTTTTTCGCGCCGGACGCCCCGCCAGACGGCGCGGACTTGCCCGAAGTTGAATGGGGGCCGGGGCCGCTCCCCCTGCCGGGCCGGCCCTCGCCCCTGCCCCAGGCTCAGGCGCCCCTGGCCCTCGAGGCCCTCACGGACGACGAGGTGCGCGCACTCACGCCCCCCGCGATGCGCGCAAGGCTCCTCGGGGGCGCCGAAGAGGCCGAGGACGAGACGGGCGCCGCTGCCCTCATGGACGCGCCTTCGAAGGGTGCCGGCGAGTCCTTTGCCGCGCTCAAGGACGCCTCGGGCGACCTCGAGGCGATCGCGCGCAAGCGGCAGCGGCTCGCCTTGAAGCCCCCTTCGAAGCGCGAGGGCGCCTACGAGGCCTCGGACTTCGAGCTTGAGTAGGCAGGGTCCGGGGCCGAGCGAACCTTCTTGCCCCTCGGGGACTTTCCGAGGCCGCGATGCCCCACAGCGCACCGGAAGGCCGCAGCGAGGAACACGACCCCAAGCAGGTCGCCGGCGAGCACGCGGCGACCCTCGTGAAGGACGGCCAAGTCGTCGGCCTCGGGACCGGGTCGACGGCGGTCCACGCCGTGCGCGCCCTCGGGCGGCGCCGGAAAGCCGAGTCCCTCGACATCCTCGGGATCCCCACTTCGCTCGCGACCGAGCGCGAGGCCCGGGCCCTTGGAATCCCGATCACCACGCTCGAGGAGCACCCGGGCGTCGACATTACGATCGACGGCGCCGACGAGGTCGACCCGAACCTCACGCTCATCAAGGGGCGCGGCGGCGCGCTCCTGCGGGAGAAGATCGTGGCGCAGGCGAGCCGGCGCGAGGTGATCATCTGCGACGCGTCGAAGGTCGTGCCCAAGCTCGGCGTGAAGACGCCGCTGCCCGTCGAGGTCCTGCGCTTCGGGTGGATGACCACGCGCGGGCACCTCGAGCGGCTCCGGTCGAAGGCGCGGCTGCGCGAGAAGGACGGCTCGCCCTTCGTGTCGGACAACGGGAACTACATCATCGACTGCCAGTTCCGGGGGATCCCGGACGCCGAGCAGCTTGAGGAGGACGTAAACACGATCGCGGGGGTCGTCGAGAACGGGCTCTTCGTGGGGCTTGCGCACCTCGTCGTCGTCGGCCAGAAGGACGGCACGGTGAAGCTCCTTCGCAAACCCTAGGGAGGGCCCCCGGCCCCTACTCCTTCCGGTCGAGTTTTTCCGCGATCGCGCGCAGGTCTTCCTTGTCCTTGAGGATCTGGCGGACCCGCCGCTCCTGCTCCTTCTCGACCGCCTCGACGATCTCGAGGACGTCGCGCTTGAGCCGGTACACGTAGATCGGCCGGCCCTTCCCTTCCCGCTGGACGGACTGGCGCAGGATCCACCGCCGTTCGTAGAGCTCCTTGAGGGCGATCGAGACCTCGGGCTGGCGCATCCCCGTCCCGCCCTGGATCTGCGCGGAGTGCGTGCGCCCGGCGACCGCGATGAAGGTAAGGACACGCGCGGTGTTCTTCGGGATCCCGGCCTCCCCGAGGATCTCGACCATCCGCAGGTGGTCGCGCTTGAGTTCCACGGCCTTCGAGAGCATCCGTTTCCTTCGATATTTATTGGGCGCACCATATATGATGCTTTTCTTTATTTATTGTGCCGCGGCAATTTTTCTCAGGCCTGCCCCCGCGGCCGATCCTTATTTAGCGAAAGCCCGTTTGGCAAGCCCGGGGCCCCGCCGTGCCGAAGGCCGTGATCGTCGACGACTACCCGATCATGCGGGAGCTCCTGCGCGAATTCCTGAGGCGCGCCAACTACGAAGTCGTCGGCGAGGCGGGCACGGGGCGGGAGCTTCTCGACGGCTATGGGGCCTGGCAGCCGGACGTCGTGATCCTCGACCTGCTGCTCCCTGACGCCAACGGCGTCGACGTGACCCGCGAACTCCTGCTCAAGGACCCGAAGGCGAAGGTCCTCCTCGTGTCGGGCCTCGAAGCGGACCGCAAGCTGACGGACGAGTGCCTTGCAGCGGGCGCCAAGGCGCTCCTGCCGAAACCCTTCACGAGCGAAGACCTGATCAACGCCGTGCGCGCGCTCTAAAGACGGGGCCTTGGGCGCCGCTCAGGTGCGCGCTTCCATGACCTTGGAGATCCGGACCTTGAGGTCGCTCACGGAGAAGGGCTTCGTGATGTAGTCGGCGGCGCCTGCACCCATGGCCTCCTTAACGAGGTCGGGGTCCGAGAGGGCGGAGATCACGAGGACCCGGGCCCGCGGGTTGATGCGCCGGATCTCCTTGATCGACTTGATCCCGTTCATGCGGGGCATGAGGATGTCCATGGTCACGAGGTCGGGCGTGAGCTCCTTGAACTTCTTGACCGCTTCCTCGCCGTCGGCGGCGTACCCCACGACCTCAAAGCGCGTGCGGTCGATGAGGTTCTCGAGCATTTCATACATGAAGTCGGCGTCGTCGGCGACCAAGATACGGACGCGTGTCATCGTGCCGGCCTCTTAAGGGCCCTTGAGGCGCCCTTCGGGGTCTAAAAGTCTTCGGCCCGGCGCGCCACGAACGGAAGCCCCCTCAGCCGGGGGAGACCTCCTGGATCTCCATGCGCTCGCCTCGCCCCAGGAGGACCTCGAACCGCTCGAGGTCGGCAAGGGTCCCGGCAAGGACGATGAGGTCGCCTTCGTGGATTCGCGTCGTCGGCGGGGGGGCCGTCTGGAGGTGGGACCCGTGCTGGACGGCGACGACGCGCGCGCCCGTGCGCCCGCGGATCCTAAGGTCCGAGAGGGCCGCGCCGGCGAGGGGCGAGTTCTCGGGAACGACGTACTCCGCGATCGTCTCGCTCTCGCCAAAAGCCCAGAGGTAGCGTGGGAGGTTCGAGAGACGTTGGACGGCGGGCGCGCCCTCCTCGAGTTCGGGCGCGGCGCGCTGGGCATCCCCAAAGACGGTCTCGAACCGCTCCTGGAGAGCGCGCGCGGACCTTGAGATCCGGTAGCCGGCCGCGCCGAAGGCGACTGCGAGCATCGCAAGGAGGTACACGAGGTTCGTGGAGCTTGCGATCACGATGAGGGGGAAGAGGCCGACGGCAAGCAGCGCAAGGACCCCGACGAGGACGAAGAAGCTCACGATCCGGGAAACCGCGGTCCGGCCGTTCGAGCGCCCCTGAGCGCCCCCTTCCGTGGCGGCGACGGCCGTGAGGTCGACGAATTCGCGGGCGAGCCGGAAGATCACGAAGGACGGGTAGGCGACGAGCGCGAGCGCGACGCCGACAAGCGCGCTGTCGGCCACGACGGGGTCGATCCCGGCCGAGCGCGACAGGCTCTCGACCGGCGCGCGGAAGGCGACGGTGAACCACGACACGAGGATGATGAGGACGGTCGTGAGGAAGATCCGCTCGCCGTTCTCGCGGAATTTCTTTCGGACGACGGGGTCGCGCCTCGAGGAGGTGCGGGCCCGCGAGACCCACGCCGTATAGGCCGCGCCGCCCTGGTCGAGCGAGGGGGGGATGTGGCCAGCAAGAAACCGGTAGAGCTTCGGCGTTTGCCGCACGAGTGTGGGCCCGATGAACGTGGTGATGAGGGTGACGCCCGCGATGACCGGGTAGAGGAAGGGCGCCATGGACTGCTTGGCAAGCCCCACGTTCCCGATGATGAACGAGAACTCCCCGGGCCTTGCAAGCCGCGTGCCCACCGCAAGGGAATCGCGCCCGCCGTACCCGAGGAGGAAGGTGACGCCCCCGGCGGAGGCCATCTTGCCAAGGACGAGGACGGCCGTGACGATGAGGATGGGGACGAGGAGCTGGACGAACTCCGCGGGGATGATGAGCATCCCAACGGACACGAAGAAGATCGCCGCGAAGAGGTCGCGCAGCGGCTCGAATCGCGGGCGGATCGAATCGAGGACGCCCGACTCGCCGATCACGACGCCCGCGAGGAACGCGCCCATCGCGGGGGAGAAGCCGAGGACGACGGCGACAAGCGCAATCCCGAAGCAGAGGCCAAGCGCGGCGATCGTGAGGACCTCGTCGGAGCCCAGGTTCTCGAGGCGGCGGAAGGCCCAGGGGACGGTCTGCGTGCCGATGAAGATCGTCGCGAAGAAGAAGACAACGACCTGGCCGATCACGAAGATGACCTCGATGGGCCCGAGGCCCGCGGCCGAGCCCGTGCCCGAAAGCGATGAGAGGATGATGACGGCCGCGAAGTCCTCGATGACGAGGATCCCGATGACAAGCCGGGTCGCCTTGTCCTCGAGGAGCTTGAGGTCTGTGAGGATCTTCACCGTGACGGCCGTGCTCGATATCGCCATGAGGGCGCCGAGGTACACGGCGTTCACCTCGCCCCAGCCGAGGGCGATGCCCACGGCGAACCCGATGCCGAGCATTGCGGCGACCTCGAAGGTGCCGATGAGGATGGCGGGCGCGCCGATCGAGCGCAGCTGGCGCAGGTCGAACTCCATGCCGATGAAGAGCAGGAGGAAGACGACGCCGAGGTCGGCAAACGACAGGATCGACTCGCGGGTGATGCCGAGGGGCAGGAGCCCGGAGCCCGGCCCTACGGCCATCCCGGCGAGCAGGTAGCCGAGGACGACGGGCTGTCGGAGCTTGCGGAAAACGACGATGGCTACCGCCGAGGCGAGCATGATCACCGCAAGGTCTCCGATGAGCCCTGCGTTCAGTGCGCCCGCCATGCTTTCGGGCGGATCGCACTCACGCGCCAATAAGGTTGGCCTTCCGCGTTTTCGCGGCGCGAGGCGACGGGGCCTTGCGCGCAAGCCTCCTTGCGCGCGCGGCCGCGCGCAAAGGCCTTCTGCGGGCAGGCGGCGCGCCGGGTTCCTTTTAGGCGGCCTCTCCATCGGAGGGCCGTGAACGGGAAGGCCCGGCCACCCGCCATCGAGTGGCGCCCCTGGGGCCTCGACACGATGGCCGAGGCGGGAGGCAGCGGACGGCCGGTGCTCGTGCGGCTCGAGGGCTTCGGGTCAAGGGAGGCGCGCAGGCAGCGCGAGGAGGGCGACGCGGACGGTGAAGTCATCGCGGCGGCGGCCGCGGGTTTTGTCGCGCTGATCGCCGACGGCGACCGCGACCCGGAGGTCGCCCTCCACCTGGGTGGGCGCCGCACCCCCGTGACGGCGGTGCTCGATGAGACGGGCGCCGTGCGCGCAAGTGTCGAGGGAGCGATCGGCCCGGAGGCGTTCCTCCGGCTCCTTGAGCAGTCGGCGCACCCGAGGGGTGGCCCGGACCGCGGCCCCGCCTTGGCAAGGACAGGTCGGCCGGTTGCGCCCGACCTGAAGGCGCTTGCGGAGGCGCTCCTTGCGCCTTACGACTGGAGGAACCACGGGTTCGGCACGGCCCCTAAGGAGCCGAGCGGCGAGGCCCTCGAGACGGCACTTGCCGTCGGGCGCCGCGTGGGGACGCCCTTTGCCGGCAAGGCTGCGCTCCTTAGCCTTTCGGCGCTCCCGAAGACCGAGGCGTTCGACGCCGTGGAAGGCGGGTTCTTCCGGGAGTGCGCGGGGGAGCGGTGGCAGGAACCCTCGTTTGAAAAGCGCCTCGATGTCAACGCGGCGCTCCTGTCGGCCTACGCCTCGGCGTTTGCGGCCACCGGGGGCGCGGAGCACCGGCGCGTGGCGCTCGAGACGGCCGCATACGTGGACCGGGGCCTTTCCACGAGCGAAGGGCACCTGTGGAGCCCATCGCAGGCGGCCGACGAGGAGTACTACGCGAAGATGGCGCACCGGCGCGCGATCCACGGCGCCCCGCCGGTCGACCCGACGGTTTGCGTCGAAGCCTGCGCCTCGGCGGCCTCAGCCTTCGCGCGAGCCGGACTCTGCCTTGAGGAGCCGCGGCTCGTTGCGCGCGCGCAAATCGCGCTCGACGAGCTCTTCGAGGCGGGGGCCCTCCAGGGCGACCGCGCCTTCCACTACCGGGCGGAGGGCGCCTGGCGGGGAGGACGGTGGCTCCCGGACCACACGGAGCTCGGGCGGGCAGCCTTGGAGGTCTACTGTGCCACGGGCAGGGCGGCCTGGCTCGAACGCGCGGCTGCCATGGCTCGTGCGCTTCTCCCCGCGTTTGGCGACCCCGAGGGAGCCGGCCTTTTCAGCCTGCGCGACACCGCCCGCGCGCCCGGCGCACTCGCCTCGCTGAAGTCGCCCGCGCACACCGCGCGCGCCTCGCTCTTTCTCCAGCGGGTTGGGGAATGCCTCGGAGACGCAAGGCTCATCGAGGAGGGCCGCCGGCTCGCCGAAGAGGCTCCTGCCGCACTTCCCCACTCGATGCCCGCCGACGCCCCGCTTGTCGGCGCCCTGCTCTCGGTCACCGCGGGGGTGGTCGTGATCGAGGGCCCGGATCCCAAGGGCGCCCTGCCCGCGGCGAAGCTCACCCGCGCGGCCCTCGCGCTTGCCCTGCCCCTCGGCGCGTTCACCCTTGGCGGCGCGCCTCACAAGGAAAGAAATGAAGGCGACGCGGTCGCCTTCCGCGTTCGCGGCCGGAGGAGCGAGCCCGTGGGGGACGCGGCGGGGCTTACGGGCGCCCTCGCTTCGGTCACGCGGCTTTGCGAAGTCCCGTGAGGATTCAGGGGAGGCGTTCTTGTGAAGGCCGTTGAGGTCGACGTGCGGGGCCTTTCCTGCTCGGACGCGGTCGTCCGCGTGCACCGCGCGCTTGTCCCGCTCGCGCGCGGGGCTTCCGTGCGGGTGCTCACGGACGACCCCACGCTCCTCATCGACCTCAAGGCGTTCGCGGCGCGCGGCGGCCACAGCGTGAGGGGGACGAAGGGGCTTGCCAGCGGCGCCCTCGAGGTGGAGGTGCGCAAAGGTGCCTGAGCCCGCGCACACCCTCGACACGTCGGGGCTTCAGTGTCCGCTGCCCTTGTTCCACGTGCGCGACGCGCTCTTCGACCTCGAGGAGGGCGAGGTCCTCGAAGTCCTCGCCGACGACCCGCAAGCCCCCTCGGACTTCGAGCGGTGGTGCCCGCGCAACGGCCATGTCCTGCTCGAAGTCCGGACCCAGGGCCGCGCGTTTGTCATCCGGATTCAGAAGGGGAAGGAGACGGGCCCCTCGCAAGCGCCGTGACAAGGACCGTTTTGCGGAGCTCGGCCGAGCGCTACCTACCGGAAAGCCTGCGTCCAATGGCCTCGTCCGCACCATTTCGTCGCTAAAGTCCCGCGCCGAGCTGGTCCGAGGTAATCGGGAAGCGCGCGGTGCGGAAGACGCCGGGCTGCCCGTCCCCCGGCCCCACGAACTATCAATCGGCGCCGACCCGAGGGGCCGCCGATTGTCGGGATTCTAGCGGACTTGAGCAAAATCGGCAAGGCCGACGCCTGGCTGGGCCCCGCGCGCCGCTGATTCGGCGGTAGGGGCGGGTTCTTTGGCGATTTCGTGGGCACTTTGGGAGATGATGCGGGGGTGCCCCAGGGAATAGCAGACGCCTTGTCGTTCATTCCGGTCGTAGTCATCGCGGCTTACGGCGTGATAAGGCTAGTTGGCGCTATCAAGGATTCCCGGCACCCAGAGGCCGAGGGAACCAGTCCTGACAGGCCTCCCTGGGCTTCTTGATCGAACTGATTAGCTTGGCGCTCGCGGCGACGTGTCGTCCGGAACGCGTGAGACAAACCTCCGGGCCGGAGAAGAAGCGAACTCGTCGGCCTTGGGTCGTGGGCGACCCCAATTCCTCCGGGTCGCCGTCTTCGTTGCAGAGCCTGCAGGAGCGGTCCGCCTGTCGCAAAGCGGATATACGGCGGCTCCCGTGAGAAAGCGCGATGGCTACTCGCGCGCCTCGCCGGATCCCGCCCGACCTTGCCGAGGTCATCGACCGCCGGATCGCCGCCGGCGAGTACCGGGACCGCGAGGAGTTCGTCGAGGAAGCTGTTCGCCGCATGGGGGCCCGGCTGCTGCTGGACGACCTGCAGGCCAGGTACGGTCGTTCAGGGCGCCTGACCCGTCGGGAGGAGGAGCGGATCGTAAGGCTCGTCCGCCGGGTGCGCAACCGGGAGGCCAGCCGGTGATCCGGCTCCTACTCGACACGAACGTACTGGTCGCGGCGACGGCGTACCCGTCCAGCGCTGTGTCGAAACTCGTGGGCCTCGCCTCGGACGGAGAGGCCGAGGTCATTGTGACCGACCTGCTACTCCGCGAGGTCCACGGCGCTTTCGAAGACGAGTTCGGCCGCGGCGCCGGTCGCGATGGCTACCGCTTGCTCGCCCGGATGCCCGCAAAGCGCGTCCTCTTCGAATTCGAATGGGCGCACCTCGAGGCGGAGGTGAAGGCCCTCGTGCGCGACCGGAGCGACGTCCCGCACGTGTGCGCGTTCCTCGAAGGACGAGGAGACCTCTTTGTGACCCTTGACAAGAAGCTGAGGCAAATGCCCATACGCCACCGTGTCCAATTCGTGAGTCCGGAGGAGGCCTTGACGAGAATGAGAGGCCCGATGGGATAGGATCATCGGCTTTGCCGCGAGTTCGGAGCCTTCCGGTGCGGCTGAGGGACTTTGGCGCGCAGCCCGCACGCGGCCGTGGACCTCAGGCACGGGGCTCAGGCCGACGCACCCTGCCAGACGGGACGGGGTGGGTGGCGTTCCGCGCGACGCGGACGGCGACGGTCAAAGCGACCTCAGGGACAAGGACGCGGACCGGAACGGTCGCTACGACAACGGGACGGAGACGAACGCGACGGCGCCCGACAACGACGGTGCCCTCCTTTGGGCCGGCATCGAGACGGGGCTGATGGTGCCGACGCAGGGGCAAGCACCCAAGTTCGCAGGACGCGCCCGGCTGCGGCCGTTTTTCCAAAGTGGTTGACACCGCGAGGCGCCCAGGTCGCCCTTTTGAGGCATTCGCTACGATCTCCGCTTTGGCCTCTGACCGCGCCGTGATTTCCCAAGCCGCGCTACATAATCATTAAATCGGCTGGATTCAACTCGCGGCCCCGGTCACACTTAGCCAAACGCTGGGTTGCCTGGAGCTACGAGCATGTCCCTGCCCGAGATCCAGCGCAAGCAAGTCGCCGAGGTCTCGAAGCTCGTCTCGGGCGACGACATCCGCCTGCGAATCGCCGGGGAGTCCGGCGAGGGCGTTATCACGGCGGGCGACATTCTGCTGAAGACGCTCCACAAGATGCGGCGGCGCGTCTTCACCTACGAGACCTACCCCGCCGAGGTGCGCGGAGGCCACTGCTGGTACCAGGTCCGGACGATGATCCCCGAGGTCCTTTCGGCCGGCGACGCGATCGACGTCCTCCTCGCCTTCAACCAGGAGGGCGTCGACGAACACTTCCACGCGCTGCGCGAGGGCGGCTTCCTGATCCGCGACGCCCCGACGAACCCTCCGATGGATGAGGCGCCGGGCCCCAAGCAGTACTTCGATGTCCCGATCCCGATGGGCGAGCTCGCCGTCGAGCTCGGCAGCCCGAAGGGCAAGAATGTCGCGGCCCTCGGGGCGCTTGCGGCCGCGATCGGGATGCCCGACACGACGATCGAAGCCTCGATCGCGGAGGTCTTTGCAAGGAAGGGCGAGAAGGTCGTCGAGCAGAACCTCCAGGTCCTTCGCGCGGCGCGCAAGGCCTACCTCGAGATCCCGCACCCGCCGGTCCCCGACCTCAAGTCCGGCGAGCCCGAAAATGTGACGGGGTACCTGATGACCGGCAACGACGCGGTCGTGCTCGGCGCCGTGGCGGCCGGCTGCCGTTTCTTCGCCGGGTACCCGATCACTCCGGCCTCGCCGATCCTCGAGGCGATCGCGCGCGAGCTGCCGCGAGTGCGGGGGACCTTCATCCAGGCCGAGGACGAGATCGCGGCGCTCGGGCTCTGCCTTGGCGCCTCGTACTCGGGCGTCAAGTCGATGACCGCGACCTCGGGCCCGGGGTTCTCCCTCATGGCCGAGGAGCTCGGCCTTGCAACCGCCGCGGAGATCCCCGTCGTCATCGTGAATTCCCAGCGCGCAGGGCCCTCGACGGGGATGCCGACGAAGAACGAGCAGGGCGACCTCAACGCGATGGTCTTCTCCGGCCACGGCGACGCGCCGCGTATCGTCCTTGCTGCGACGACGCCGGAAACGGCCTTCGAGATGACGGTCGAAGCCTTCAACCTGGCCGAGCGCTACCAGATGCCCGTCGTGATGGCGATGGACCTCTCGCTCTCTCAGCGCTGGGGCGTGATCCCCCCGAAGACCCTCGAGGGCTTCAAGACGGAGAACCGCAAGGTGTGGCGTGGCGCAGGCGGCGGCGAATCCTACTCGCGCTACAAGCTCTCGGACGACGGCGTCTCGCCGATCGCGCTCCCGGGAACCAAGGCCGGCCAATATGTCGCAGAGGGGATCGAGCACGACGAAACGGGCGCGCCCTGCTACACGCCCGAGATGCACATGCGCATGATGGCCAAGCGCTACCGGAAGCTCGAGCTCCTTGCCGAGGACGCCGACAAGTACGTCGAGTGGTGGGGGCCGGAGGCGAGCGAAAACCTCGTCGTGGCGTGGGGCTCGGCCCGCGGCCCGGCGCTCGAGGCCGTGCGGCGCATGGCGGACAAGGGCGCGGACATCGGCATCGCCGTGCCGCGGCTGCTCAACCCCCTCCCGCGAGGGCGCTTCCTGCGAGCCGTTCAGGCGGCGGGGGAGGTCTTTGTCGTCGAGCTGAACTTCACGGGCCAGTTCGCGGGCCTCCTGCGCCGCGAGGTCCCGCGCACGATCCACAGCGTCTCGAAGGCCGACGGCCAGGTGTTTACCGCTCACGAAGTTGTTGCCCGACTTGAGAAGGTGATCCGATGAGCACGCCCGCCGCCGTAACGCTAAGCGCCAAGGACTACAAGACTGAGCTCCACCCGATCTGGTGCCCGGGGTGCGGCGACTTCGGCGTCCTCAACGCGCTCCACCGAGCGCTTGCCGCCCAGCAGATCGCGCCGGAGAACCTCGTGATGGTCTCGGGCATCGGCTGCTCCTCGCGGGCGCCCCACTTCGTGAACGCCTACGGCTTCCACACGGTGCACGGCCGCGCGCTCCCGATCGCGACGGGCGTCAAGGAAGCGCGACCCGAGCTCGAGGTCATCGCGGTCGGCGGCGACGGGGACTTCTTCGCGATCGGGATGGGGCACCTGCCGCACGCGGCGCGGCGCAACCCCGACGTGTGCTGCATCATCATGGACAACGAGATTTACGGGCTCACGAAGGGCCAGGCCTCCCCGACTTCGAAGCTCAAGCTCGTCACGGGCTCCACGCCCTACGAGCTTGTCGACCAGCCGATCAACCCGATCGCGCTTGCCATCGTGTCGGGGGCGACCTTCGTCGCGCGCGGCTACTCCGGCAAGCCCAAGGAGCTTGCCGACCTCATCATCCAGGCGATGCAGCACAAGGGGTTCGCCGTGCTCCAGGTCATCTCGCCTTGCGTGACCTTCCACAACATCTTCGAAGACACGAAGGCCGGCGTGCGCGACCTTGCAAAGGAGCACAACCCGAAGGACAAGGCCGGCGCGATCAAGCTCGCGATCGAGGGAAACGGGATGGAGATCGGCATCTTCTACCGGGAGGAGCGCGCGACGCTCGAGCAGGGGATCGCCTACCAGAAGGGCAAGGCTGCCGGCGGCGCCCCCTCGCGCAAGAGCGACATGTCCGAGCTCATCCTCAAGGTGGCCCGCGAAGAAGCGGTCCTCGTCAAGAACTGACGCCCCGGAGGGGCCGCCCGCGGTGGCACCTTTTTGTAGGGATAGCGGGATCGAGCGGCCCGGGGAGAGCGAACCTCGGTGGCCCGCGACGTCCAGAACATGGAGAGCGAGGCGAAATTCCGGCTCTCGCGCGTGGGAATTACGGGCGTTAAGAAGCCCGTCCTCGTGCGGCGCAGCGGCAAGGCGGTCTCCCTCAACGTCCTGCTCGACCTCTTTGTCGACCTTCCGGCACACCAGCGCGGTTCGCACTTGTCGCGCAACGCCGAGGCGATCAACGCGCTCGTCGAGGAGGCCGTGCACAACCCCGCCGGTTCCCTCGAGGGGCTCTGCGGCCGCCTTGCGCGCGACCTGCTCGAACGCCACCCCTACGCGAAGGTCGCCGAGGTCCACGCGTCGGCCGACTACTTCCTCGAGCGCAAGAACGCTTCGGGGCGCCGGTCGCTCGAGCCCTTCAAGCTCCTCGCGCGCGCCGAGGCCCAACGGAACGGGCGCCGTCCGAAGGTCCGGAAGATGGTGGGCGTGCAGGTCGTCGGGATGAGCGCGTGCCCCTGCGCGATGGAGACGGCGCGCGAGCTCATGGCCAAGGAAAGCAACGACCGGGCGCTTGCAAGGGCCCTTTCGAAGGTGCCCACGATCACGCACAACCAGCGCAACACGGCGACCCTCCTCGTCGAGGTCCCCGAGGGCCACCCGATCGAGGCCGACGATCTGATCGGGATCGTCGAAGGTTCGCTCTCCGCGCCTACCTTCGGCGTGTTGAAGCGCGGGGACGAGGGCGCGCTCGTGCTCGCCGCCCACAAGAACCCCAAGTTCGTGGAGGACGTCGTGCGGGCGATCCTCACGACGCTCATCGAGCGTTACCACGACATGCCGGACGACGCGCACCTCACGGTGAGGAGCGAATCGGAGGAGTCGATCCACCGCCACAACGCGGTCGCGGAGCGGACGACGACCATGGGGGAGCTGCGCATCCCCTACCCCAAGGGCCGACAGGCGAGGGGTCGCAATGGATGAGGCGTGGCGAACGGGCTGGAGCGGCGGGCGCTTCCAGGTCAAGGAGACCACGGGAGACGTCGGCGTCATCGCGGAAGGCGAGAGCTTGCCCTCCGCGATCGCTTCGGCGGCGGCGGGCCTGTACTACATCATGTCGCCGGGCCCCGTGGCCGTGGGAACGGCCAGGCTCTGGGTCTCCGAAGAGGCGGGGGACCTCGCGCTCGCGTTTGCCCGCGCCCTCCAGCGGCTCGTCGTGGCTTTCGACGCCGAGGGGTTCATCGCGGGGAGCGCGCTTGCAAGCGTCTACCGCGGAGAGCGCGCGAAGGTCACGCTCGAGCTCACGGGCGAGACCTTCGACGCGCTGCGCCACGAGCAGGGCGTGGAAGTCAAAGCCGTCACGCACCACGGCCTTGTCGTAGACCCCGCGGCGCACCGCGTCGAGGTCCTGCTGGACGTCTGAAGGGGCCCCGGTCGGCGCGCGGGACCCCGCTGCAAGGTTTTATCCCGGGCGCCCCGTTGCGCGCAGGAGAAGCTCTCCTTATGCAAAGCGCGCAGGTCACCCGGAACGACGTCGTCGTGGTCGACGAAAACCGGCTGCGCATCCCGAAGGAGCGCATCCCCGGCATGCGGGTCGACGGCCTCGTGTTCATGAAGAGCGACCAGCTCGAGAACCTCGTGAAGGACCGGGTGCTCAACCAGGTCGCCAACGTCGCGCACCTCCCGGGAATCCTCGGCGCGTCGATCGCCATGCCCGACATCCACTACGGGTACGGGTTTCCCATCGGGGGTGTCGCGGCCACCGACATCGAGGAGGGCGTCGTCTCGCCGGGCGGCGTGGGCTACGACATCAACTGCGGCGTGCGCCTGCTTGCCACGGGCCTCGGCTTCGACGACGTGAAGGACAAGGTCCGCCCGCTTGTCGACCGGCTCTTCGAGCTCGTCCCGGCAGGCGTGGGGAAGCGCGGGGCGGGCGTGACGAAGGACGAGTTGCGCGAGGTCGCGGAGAAGGGCGCACCGTGGCTCCTGTCCCGGGGCCTCGTCACGGAGGCCGACCTTGCGCGGATGGAAGGGCGCGGGAGGCTCGAAGGCGCTGACCCGTCCGCCGTGTCGGACTTCGCATTCCAGCGCGGCGCGGGCCAGGTGGGGACCCTCGGGGCCGGGAACCACTTCCTGGAGTTCCAGGTGGCCGAGGAAGTCTTCGAGCCCGAGACGGCCCGCACCTTCGGGCTCACCGTCGAGCGCGAGCTCTGCGTGATGATCCACACGGGTTCGCGCGGGTTTGGCCACCAGATCTGCGACGACTACCTCGCTCTCATGGAGGCCTGCGTCGCCAAGTACGGCATCGAACTCCCCGACCGCCAGCTCGCGTGCGCGCCCACGCCCTCCGAGGAGGCGCAGCGCTACCTCAAGGCGATGGCCTGCGGCGCGAACTTCGCCTGGACGAACCGCTCCGTGATCACTGCGCGCGTGCGCGACGCCTTCTCGAGCGTGTTCGGGAGCGAGGAGGCAGGCCGGGCTGTGCGCCTGATTTGGGACGTCTCGCACAACATCGCCAAGGAGGAGACCCACCGGTTCGACGGGGAGCAAAGGCGCGTAATGGTCCACCGGAAGGGGGCGACGCGTGCGTTCGGGCCCCACTCGGCCGACCTGCCAGACGACCTCGCCGCCGTCGGCCAGCCGGTGCTCATCCCCGGGGACATGGGCCGCGCGTCCTACCTGCTCGTGGGCACGGACCGCGCGATGGAGGAGACCTTCGGTTCGACGTGCCACGGGGCGGGCCGCATCCGGTCGCGGACCTCGGCGGCCCGCGAGTTCGACCCGCGGGAGGTCGTGAGGGAGCTTGGCGAGCGCGGGATCTACGTGAGGGGCCAGTCCCAGCGCGTGATTGCGGAGGAGGCGCCCCTTGCCTACAAGGACGTCTCGATGGTCGTCGATGTCATGGCGAGTGTAGGCGTCTCGCGGAAGGTCGTGAGGCTGCGCCCGGTGGGCGTCATGAAAGGGTGAGGGCGGCGCAGGCCCCCGCGCAAACCTTTAAACCCGCCCTCCTTAGTCGTTTTCCCTGCCTTTGAAGCCGGCGGTGGAGACCTTGACGGAGATTAAGCGGCTCGTCCTGGACGTCCTCAAGCCCCACCACCCGTCGATCGTCGAGGTGTCGAAGCGCCTCTCCGTCGTCGAGGGCGTCTCGGGCGTGAACTGCTCGGTCTACGAAGTCGACCAGGAGACCGAGAGCATCAAGGTGACCCTCGAAGGCCCGTCGATCAACTACGACCAGGTGCTCGAGACGATCGAGTCCGTCGGCGCTGCGGTGCACTCCGTGGACGTCGTGTCGACGGGCTCGAAGCTCGTCGAAGAGTCGCTGACTCCTCAGGACCGGCTCATCCGCTAGCGGCGCCTGCGGGCGCGCTTCTTGTGGGAGAATTTGCCCTTGTGGGGCTTGTGGGCCTTCGTGGAGGGCGCTTGGCCGGCTGCGGCGTGCGCGGCCGGGAGCTTGGCGGCGACCTTCGCGATCGCCTCGCCTTTGGAGCCCACGGACGAGGCGGGCAGCAGGATGCGCCCCGAGCGCTCGAACCAGGACGAGGGGTGGTGGTGTTCGTCTTCGAGGACGGGCGAAAGCCCCGCGGCCTTGGCCGCTTCGAAGACGGCCTTGGCTGTCGGGGCGGCGACGGCCTGCGCCGCCTTCACACGGCGGCCCTGCGCGCGCGTCCTGCGGGAGTCGAAGTAGATCGGGTAGAGCACCAGGAACCCTTCGGACCGGCCCACCATGGCGCGTGCCTCCCCTCGCCCTCTACGGGCACGCCCGGGGCCTCCCTACTCGACGAGCACGGCGTTCACGACGCCGTCCTGTCCGGGGCGCGATGTGACGCGGGCACGGCCGGCCGACGTGTCGATGATTGCGCCCTTCGTGACGAAGTTGCGCTGTACGTAGTTCGGGTTCGCGGGGTTCTCGACCACCGTTGTGACCTCCGCCGCCTTCGCCTTGCCCGTCTTGGGGTCGACGATGTTGACCTTGAGGGCCCTAAGGACGCGCGTCTTGGAGGCCCCGCCGCGGGTGCGCAGCGTCTCGCCCTCGTGCTCCTTGGCGACGATCGTCGGCGTGACTTCGCGGGCGATTTCGAACTTCCGCTTGCCGCGCGCGTACCGCCTCCGGCCGCCCGTGGACTTCCTTTGCGATTTGCCTTGCCAGAGGGCCATGGAGGACCGTCCTTACTTTGCGCCGATCCGGGCGCGCCTATAAAAGCGTTTACGATGCCGCCAGCGCGGGTATTACAGAAACCATGCCATTGGAGCGCGCGCCGCGCCGTTGCCCGTCCCCATTCCCGGCGCTCTGGCGTCGGCTTTCCGGGGCCCGTCTTTGGGCCTCGGCCTCTGTCAACCATCGAGCCCGCCCGCCGCCATGCCGTGGCAAGCGCGGGTATAACGGCCCTTACATCGGCGCCGCACGTCTGGCTCGGTTGCCGAACGCCCGGGATCGCCGTTGTTTGCTCGGTCGCTACATGGCAAGCCCCTCCAAAGCGAGGCGCTGGCCACGCCGGGCGATGTCGGCGCGGCGGTAGGGTGGGGCGATCCTGGGCGAAAGCCCGCCACGGCGCAAGCGGCGAGGTGTAGGCATGGAGCAACATGAGTCGGTCGAATTGGAAGAGGGGGTGCAACCTCTG
>DATEUP010000045.1:0-7531 GCA_035283065.1 Thermoplasmatota archaeon
CCCCTCGGGCGGCCGGGCCGGCCCGCCTTCGGGGGTTTCCGACTTGCCTAGGCGCCGACTCGTATTCTGGACAGCGGCTGGACTTCTGGGCTTGGCCGGCCTTGCCGCCCTCTCAGGCCCCGCGTCGGCTGCGATCACGATCTCCGGCGACTGGGTCGTCTCGGGCAACGAGTCCTACACGAGCGATACGATCACCGTCCAAGCCAACGGCTCGACGGGCAACCTCTACATCCTGCCGGGCGGCGAACTGCACCTTGACAACATCCTGCTCATCCTCCCAAACAACCGCACACTCGACAACCAGGGGTACCTCGAGGTGCGAAACTCGACGATCCGCAGCCCGAACTGGCTCCTCTACCTGCGCGGGGCGGCCGACCTCAGCGACGTGTCGCTCTTCAACGTGTCGCGCGACGCGGGCGGGGGCGTCTCGGGGACCTACGTGACAAACTCAAGCGTGACCTTCACGCGCGTGCGCTGGGAGTACACGGTCACGGGCTTCAACGAGCGCGACTGGTTCATCCACATCCGCACGATCATGGATTTCAGCACGAATTACGTCGGGCGCCGCGGCCAGGTCTCCTACGAACTGCCGACGGTCTCGAGCAACGTGAAGATCGAGATCGCCTACAACCGGTTCCAACTCGGCGCGGGCTTCGGAATGGGCAGCGAGCGCACGACGGGGGTCGTCATCGACAACGCGCTCCACGCGGGCCAGGTGACCTACGACATCCACCACAACAACTTCACGGACGGCGACGACGGAATCGCTTTCGGGTCTTCGTCTTCGAGCACGACCTATCTCCTCCACGACAACACGCATGTGGGGGCTGGGAGCACGGCCGTGGAGATCGGCCAGGGCTCGGCGGCCGACCGCTTCGGCGGCGCGCTCAGCATCTGGAACGTGTCCGTGACGAACTCGAACCGCGCCTTCCGGCTCTACGGCCTCATCGGCGCCGGGATTATGGGAGCCATGGAGAATGTCACGGTCGACAGCAACGACGGCGGCGGCTTCCCGGATACGGGGGTTGTCGCAAACGAGGCGACCTGGGTTGTCCGCAACTCGACGATTTCGATGGACGCGGCCGACACGCAGTACCAGAGCGAGTCGAACGCGCACATCCGGATCTACACGACGACGGACCGGACGCTTTCGGGAGTCCAGGTGACGCAGACGGGCGCGAGCGTCGAGCACTTCGCTTTCCTCAATGTGCTCGGAGCGACCTGGCAAAACAGCGTCGCGATTGTCGGCGACCTCGTCTCGCTGCGCGAGGCGACCGGCAACGTGAGCCTGTGGCTCGACCCACAGAACTGGTCGCCCCGCGAAATTGTGTGGTGGGGCTTCTACTTCAACGCCCCGCAGGTGGACAACCGCGACCTCACGCCCGAGGTCGCCGAAGGCGGCAGGACCTTCGCCTGCGCCCCCTCGCCGTTCCTCGTGACCGACCCGATGAGCCCGCTGGCCATCGTCTGCATTGACGACAGCCCCCCAACGGTCGCCATCGCGAACCCCTCGCCCAACTGGATCCAGAACTGGTCGAGCTTGGCGGCCGACGGCTCGGCAAGCGAGTACGGGTCGGGCGTCAACACCCTCGAGTGGAGCTTCGACAACGCCTCCTGGGGCCCCGTCGCACAAAGCGGGGCGGGCCAGCTCAACTGGTCGGTCCAGGTCCCTGGCATGGCCGACGGGACCTACACGGTCTACCTCCGGGTCGTCGACCGCACGGGAAACGCCGCCTTTGCCTCGCGGGGCCCCCTCGTCGTGGACACCACGCCCCCGGCGCTCAGCCTGCCGACGCTGCCGGTTTTTGCCCCAAGCACACTCCTCGACCTCTCGGGCACCACCGAGGGGCTAGCGACCATCACCTACCGGACCGCCGGCGGCGCATCAGGGAGCGTGCAAGCGGCCTCGGATGGCTCCTTTGACATCCTCGCGATCCCGCTTGTCGAGGGGCTCAACAACATCACGGTCACGGCGACAGACCTTGCAGGAAACCAGGTGACGCGGCAGGCGACAATTACGGTGGACTCCGTGCCGCCGTCGATCGTGGTTTTCCAAGAGGCCGTGGTCTACACGAAGGAGCCCACGACGCAGTTCGGCGGGCTTAGCGAATCGGGGGCCGTCGTGAGGGTGAACAGCGCCCTTGCCGGGCGCACAGGCGACGGCTTTTCGTTCACGCTCGCGCTGCTTCCGGCCCTCAACCCTGTCACCATCACGTCGACGGATGCGGCGGGCAACACGGCGAGCTGGTTCGGCGCAGTCTGGTACGACGGGGACTTGCCGACGGTCTACGTGCTCGTCACGACGCCGGGCCGCGCGGACGACGGCACGCCGGTGACGCGGACGGGCGCGGTCTCCGTGAACGGCACGGTCGGCGACTTCACGACGCGCGTCATCACGCTCACCGTGAACGGCGACCTCAAGACATTCGACGGCGCGGGCGCCTTCTTCCTGTCGCTCCCGGTCATCGAGGGCCTCAATACCTTCGTGTTTTCGGCGACCGACGTCGTCGGTAACGTGAGGTCCGCCACGGTCCGCGTGCTTAAGGACAGCGCGCCCCCCTCCGCGGTTGCGGCCCTTCGCGAGGCCGACGCGGAGCTCGTCACGATCGAGACGATCGTCTACACGCGGGGCAGCTTCGTTCTCGTGGAACTCTCGATGAGCGAGGACGGCGTTGCGACCGTCGAGTCCGAGACCCGCGCGGTCGCGGCCGGACCGAACCTGTTCAACGTGAGCCTCCACGAGGGGACGAACACGGTCTCGGTTTCCTTCCGCGACCACGCCGGGAACCTCGGGACGACGCGGACCCTCGGAGTCGTTCGCGACACGACGGCACCAACCCTGGTCGTCAACTCGCCGCCCGAAGGCGCCGTCGTCGAGGACGCGCGGATTCAGGTGAGCGGCGTGTCGGAAGCCGGGGCCCATGTCACCGTGAACGGCGAGCTTGTGGCCGTGAACACGGGAGGCGGCTTCGCGGTGGCTGTCGACGTGCTCGCTGGCACGAACACGGAGATTACCGTGATCGCCACGGACTTGCTGGGAAACCAGAACACGACGTCCGTGACGGTGTCCAGGCGCGCCGCTTCGGTGACGACCACGCCCTCCGCAGACCTCAGCGGCCTCCTCTTGCTCCTCGTGGGCGTTGCGGCGGGTGTGGGCGTTGGGTTCCTCGTCCGCGGGCGGTCACGGGCGGCGGGCGCCTTCGCCGAAGGGCTCGACACAGGGACTTCCGCCGAATCGGCCCATTCAAGGGGGCCCCAAGAGGGCCCGGCGGCTGTCGATCGGGGCCAGAAGGGCCCCCGGGGCCCCCAGCCGCCTGGCGCCCCTTGAGCCGCCTACTTCACCGCGGTAAGGATTAGGTTGGCGCCAAGCCCGCGCGGGTCCTGCAGGGCCTCGAGCGCACGGCGGTGCCGCACGTAGACCTCGCGTTCAAGGCGGGTCTGCTCGCGCTCGAGCTTGCCGAGGATTTCTCCGAGCCCGTGCCTCCGGAGGAAGTCGGCCTGCCGCTCGACAGGGCGCACGGCGAGCCCGCCCTCCTCGAAGGCGCGTGCAAGGGCCGTGAAGTCCACGTGCGCCGTGATGTCCTGGGCGCCGAGCCGCGCGAGGGGCTCGGTGTTCAGCCGGTGGCGGAAGAAGCAGCGCATCGTCCCCTCGGGGCGCCTGCGGGCGTCGTAGAGGGCTTGCGCCTCGTCCCCGTAGTCGGCGGCAAGGACCGCGCCCTTAAGGAGCGCGCGCGCCATGTCGAGGGCAAGCGCGCCCGCGTCGAGCGACACCTCGCCGCGCTGCGCCTCCGCAAGCCGCACACCCTCCGCCTCGAGCCTGCGCGCGAGATCGGCACGCGAAGGCGGGCCCGGTGTCTCGGCAAGGCCGCCGCCTTCGCCGACCGTAATGAAGACCTCGCGAACCCCCGCGCCATGCCCCTCGAGCACGTGGAACGGCTGGGCGTCGAAGAGCTCGTTCGAGAGGATGACGCCGCGCACGGCCCGGAGCGGCAGCCCGGGTCCTGCCGCCCGCACCCACGAAACGGCCCCGGAAAACTCGGGCAGCAGGTTGGCCCGCTGCACGCGCGCCCAACCCGCGTGGGGCTCCACGAGCAGGTAGCGGAGCCTCTCGAAGACCTTCGGGAATTCCAGGGAAAGGGCCTGGAGCACGTCGCGGGCAAGGAGGCCGCGGCCCCCGCCGACCTCGACGACCCAGACGCGCTCGTGCCCCTCCCGCAGGAGGCGCTCGAGGTGCAAGGCGGCCTCCCGCGCAAGGAGGTGGCCAAAGGCCGGGTGCAGGTCGGCCGACGTGAAGTAGTCGGAGGCGGGCGAGCGGGCACCCTCTTCAGTTCCCGGCCCAAACCCGGCATAGTAACCCCTCGCGGGGTGGTAAAGGCACAGGCGCAGGAAATCCGCGTAGGGGAGCCTGCCGCCCCCCGCCTGCACCGCGGAACGCACGGCCTCTTCGACCTCGCCGATGCCCGTGCCCTGCGCCGGCTCCACCGCGGCGGCCCCGTCGACATTCACGCGCCGTGGAGTCGGCCGCGCGCCCCCTTGAACCTTCGCCTGGCGGCCCCAGGGCACCCCAAAGGCCGCGGCCCCCGAACCTATAACTATCCTGAGCCTCGTTTCGGGCGCCAGCCGGTCTCTTGGGGCCGGCACCGGTGTATCCCCGATGATGCAAGAGCCCCACTGGATCGACAATTACCAGACGGAAGTGAAGGCGCGCGTAGACTCGGACAAGAAGATCTCGCTTGCCAAGTACAACGAGGTCTTCGAGGCCTACGTAAGGCCGAACCTGCGATACGACGAGACGTACACATGGGACGCCAACATCAACGGGATCATCGTGCGCTACGTCGGGAATTCCCTCCACCAGTTCCAGTTCTGGGTGGGGAACTGGTGGCCGGCGCCCAACAACCACACGACGCTCGCGCAGGCGTTCATCTACTCCGTGACGGGCGTGGCGAACCACAAGCCCTTCGCGTACTACTGCCCCGACAACAACACGTCGGTCTTCGTCAACACGGAGTACTACGGCCAGTGCAAGTCCTGGGCCCTTGGCATGGCGGCCGCGGCGCTCGAGCGCCACTACAACACGCACTCGATCCACGGCGCTTGCGCGGATGTGGACGGCAAGGGCGTCGTGATGATCGCGCCGACGGGGACGGGCAAGACGACGCAGGTGAACCGCCTGTTCCTCCACCCGCAGGGGCGCGTCCTCGGCGACGACTGGGTCTACATCCGCCACCCGCCGCGCCGCGCGCCCGACGAGCACCCGAACCTCGTGGTCACGCAGCCGGAGCGGATGCTCTACGTGCGAACGGAGAACGAGGAGGCCGAGCCCTGGCTGCGCCCGCTCTTCGACCGCTGCATGGTCGAGAACGCGATCGACAAGTACGCGGACTGCGAGAACGACGAGTGCAAGGCGAAGATCGCGAAGGGCGAGCGCAAGTGCGTCTTCGACGAGGGGCGGAAAGTTTGCTATTGGTCCTTTGGCAACTCCCGCGCGCTCCTGCCCCGCGAGTGGATGAAAGGCCCGAACAAGGTCTCGGACTCCGCGCCCCTCAAGCTCCTCGTGCTCCTGCGACGAAACAACGAGTCGCCCGCCGAGCAGTGGCTCTCGCCCGACGAGGCGATCAAGACGCTGAAAGAGGGGCGGACGCTCATCCGCCCCGGCGCCGGCCCCAAGGAAAAGTGGGGGACCTACGGCTTTGAGCCGTGGTACAACCCCTACCTGCTCGTCCGCGACGACGAGCGCCAGGAGCGCTTTTTCCGGGAGGAGATGCGGGTGGCCAAGTGCGTGATCTACAACACGGGGGCGCCCGGCGAGTCGATCCAACGGACCCACGAGCGCATCTTAGAGGCCGTTGCGTCCTGCGAGTAACCAGCGGCCGCGAAGGCCCGCCCCCATATGGCCTTTCAGCACGTACTCTCTATGCGGCCGACCGGAAGGCGCGGGCCGCGAAGGCGTCCTTCGGCGCTTTGCCCCGGGGCGCGCGCCAAACGCTTAAGTCGTGGCGTTTGTTCCCGCGCTTCGAGGGTGCCTCGCGCTTGTCCAGCAGGGACCGCGGCACCCGCGTGCCCATGGCGCACCTTGCGCCCGCGCTTCGCGTGAAGAACTTCGACGAGGTCGACCTCGGTTACACGCCCGAGGAGGCCCAGCGTGAGGCCGCGCGCTGCCTGAACTGCCGCCACAAGCCTTGCCAGACCGCCTGCCCGACGCGCCAGCGCGCCCCCGAGTACCTCATGAAGATCAAGGACATGGACCTGCTCGGCGCGATGCGCATCATCTTGGAGGACAACCCGTTCGCGGCCTCCTGCGGGCGCGTGTGCTCGCACCCCTGCGAGTCCGTTTGCGTCCTCGGGATCAAGGGCGAGCCCATCGCAATCGCGTGGCTCAAGCGCTTCGCCTCCGACCACAGCGACTTCCTGCCCGAAATCGAGGCTCCGACCGGCAAGCGCGTGGCTGTCGTGGGCGGCGGGCCCTCCGGCCTTACCGCCGCGTTCTACCTGCGCTTGCGGGGCCACGAGGTGACGATCTTCGAGGAGATGCCCGAGCTTGGCGGCGCGCTGCGCTACGGGATCCCCCCCTACCGCCTGCCCAACGAGGCCCTCGCGCAGGACGTCGGGCGCGTCGTACGCCTCGGCGTCGAGGTGAAGACGGGCGTGCGCGTCGGGCGCGACATCACGGTCGAGGAGATCCAGTCGAACTTCGACGCCGTGCTCATGGCGATCGGCGCGTTCAAGCCGCGGCGGATGGGGATCGAGGGCGAGGACCTCGCGGGCGTCTACCACGCCACGCCGTTCTTGCGCGAGCTCAACCTCGACTTCAACGTGGAGAAGTGGGCGGAGATGGGCAAGCGAGTCGCCGTGGTGGGCGCGGGGAACGTCGCGATGGACTGTGTCCGTGTGCTGGCGCGCCTCGGCAAAGACGTGACCCTGATCTACCGTCGCTCCTTCGAGGAGATGCCGGCGATCAAGGAAGAGGTCCAGCAGTCGCAGGAGGAAGGCGTGAAGTACCTGTGCCTGCGAAACCCGAACCGGTTCATTGACAACGGGGCCGGGCGGGTGGGGGCGATGGAGCTCCAGGTCATGGCGCTTGGGGAGCCGGACGCCTCCGGGCGCAGGCGGCCCGTCCCGGTCGAGGGCCAGACGGAGAGGTTCGATGTCGACGGCGTCGTGATCGCGATCTCGCAAACGCCGGAGATCGACGCGTTTGCCGAGCCGGAGATCATTGGCATCACGCGCTGGAACACCCTTGCCGTCGAGGAGGGCTCGTACAGGACGCGCCTCGACGGCGTCTTTGCCTCGGGCGAGGCGACGACGGGGCCCGGCGACCTGATCGACGCGGTGGCCGCGGGCAAGAACGCGGCGGTCAAGATCCACGAATTCCTCACGGCGGTCCCGAACGGGATTGAGGTGCGCCAGCAGGCCGACACGCCGGCCGAGTGAGGCCCAAGGCCTCCTTCGTGAGATTCACGCGCGTGTCGTAGAAGCTTGCGCCCCCGGCGATCGGGTCCGTGAGGCACACGTCTCCAAGGACGGGGTC
>DATEUP010000046.1:0-2243 GCA_035283065.1 Thermoplasmatota archaeon
GTCCCCCGGCACATCATGCTCGACATCGAGAGCGGCTGCAAGGCGCTCGGGCTTGGCAACCGCACGGTCGGCAAGGCCGTGACGGTGCGCGCCTGCCCCGTCGACGAGCGGCTCTCGTCCGCGCCGCTTGAGCGCGCGGTCGCGGTGACGCGGCTATCCGATGTCGAGGGGAAGCTCAAGACCTGCTGGGCGTCGTCCTTCGACGCGTCAAACCTCGAGGCGGTCCGCCACTACAGGATCCCCTTCGAGGACGCCGCGCCCTCGGTCCTCGTCTCCGAGACGGTGGCCTGCGAGGTCTCGGGCCTGCTCTTCTCCCACGCGCCGGGCGCAACCGGCTCGATGCTCATCGAAGCGGTCTGGGGCTTCCACGAGGCCCTTACGGAGGGCAAGTTCGGGCCGAGCCGCTACCTCGTCGAGCGCGCCCGAGCCTCGGCCGTGGCCTCCGAGGAATCCGAGCAGCCGTGGGAGTACGCGCAGGGGCCCCAAGCGGCCATGGTGCGCCGCCAGGTGCCAGCGGACAAAGCGGGCAAGCCGAAGCTCTCGCGCCTCCAGGTCGAGGAACTCCACCGCGCGGCCGTCGAGATCGAGAAGCTCGTGGGCGGACCCGTCGGGGTCGAGTGGGCGATCCAGGGCGGCGTCGTGTTCGTCCTCCAAATCGTGCCGGTGGGCGAGCCAACGCCGCCGCCGAGCGAAGCGGAGGCCGCGGAGCGCTACATCGCGGCCGTCGAGGCGCGGGAAACCGAGGTCGCCCTGCCGGCGCCCTCCCCTGCGCCGCCGCGCAGGGCGGTCGCGCCGCCGCTCCCACCCTCGGCCGCCGAAGCGCCCCGCAAGGCGCCCCCTCCGCCCGCCCCTCCTCCCGCTGCGCCGCCCCGCCCGGCGCCCCGAGGAGGCCCCCGGCTCCTGCCCGTGATCGCGACGAGCCTCTTCGTCGAACTGCCGCCGGGCGCCCGCGCGGGGGAGGCCGCCCACATCCCGCACGCGGGCCTCACGATCGACTTCGCCAAGTGGGCGCCCACGGCGACCGAGCGCGCGTGGCTCGCCGCGCAGCTTGCCGACGCGGCCGCCTCGGTCTTTCCCCGGCCGGTCCTCGTCGAGCTTAGCGACATGCCGCCCGTGTCGTACGAGGCCCTGCGCGAGCGCACGGGCGCGCCTTCCCCCCTCGCCGACTCCGAGTTGCGCGCCTTGCTGGGCCCGACCATCGAGGAGCTCGAGGTCGTCGCGAAGGCATGCGCGCAAGAGGGCGCGACGAACCTCCACGTGGTCGCGCCGTTCCTCAAGTCGTCCGAGGACGCGGCGGTCCTGCGCCGCGCGTTTGAAGCCGTCGGGCTCGGAAGCGAGGGCGCGCCCGGGACCTTGCTCTTTGCCGAGCTTCGCAACCCTTCTACGCTCCTCTACAACGTCGAGGTCGCAGAGGGCCGCGACGGCATCCTCCTCCGCGCGAGCCGTTTCTACAACGCGCTCCTGCGCGGGGAGCACCCCGCGCCCCGCGCAGGGCCTGGGGGCGAGGCCGCTTTGCCCGCCGAACCCGCCTTCCAGGGTTCGGAGCCCCTCGCCCAGGCCCTCTTCGAGGTCACGCACGCCTTTGAGCGCGCCGGCGGAACCGTCCTCGTGCTCCTCGACGAGCCCTCGGACTTCGAGACGATTTGGTTCTACCGCGAGCTCGGCGTCGATGGGTTCATCGCAAGGCTTGCCGATGCAGAGGCCTGCGCGCGCCGCCTTTCCGAGCTCGAGCGCAAGCAGCCCGGCAAGGCCGGCCTCAGGAGGGGAATTCGCTGAAGCACACGCAGTTCCGGGTGAAACCGGGCTCGAAGGTCGACCTCAAGGGCATCGACCCCGGCGACACGCGCCCCTACAAGGCCGCCGAGGAGATCCAGGAGAAACTCGGCCACAAGCTCGAGCACATCGCGCGCATGCAGGAGCGGCTCTATGCGGAGGGCAAGCAGGCGCTCCTCGTCATCTTCCAGGGGATGGATACCTCGGGCAAGGACGGCGCGACCAAGTCGGTCCTGCGCGAGGTCAACCCCCAGGGCGTCACGGTGACTCCCTTCAAGGTGCCCTCGAAGGAGGAACTCGCGCACGAATTCCTATGGCGCGTGGTCCAGAAGGTCCCGCCCAAGGGCCAGATCGGCATCTTCAACCGCTCGCACTACGAGGAGGTGCTCGTCGTCCGCGTCCACGACCTCGTGCCCGAGTCCGTGTGGTCGGCCCGCTTCGACCAGATCAACTCGTTCGAGAAGCGGCTC
>DATEUP010000047.1:0-4676 GCA_035283065.1 Thermoplasmatota archaeon
GAGGTGCGAAAGTACGAGAAGGAGCAGCAGGCGAAGCTCACGGGGGGGAAGAAGTAGTGGGCGTGGCGCAAAAGCCCGAGAGCGCGCTTGCCCTTGCGCGCGTCTACGGCCTCTTGCGGTGGGCGTTCCTGCCCGGCGACCCCCGCGCGCACGCGGTGCTCGCCTCGGGCGATACGGCCGCGCAGGTCCAGGCGCTTGCCGGCCCGCTGCGCCGGGCGCGCCCGGAGGACCTGGCGCGGGTGTCGCGGATCGCCGAGGCCTTCCCGGACGCGGCCGCGTTCGCGGAAGGCTATGAGGTCTGCTTCCGCGGCGCAAGGCTCGTCTCGCCCTTCGAGACGGACTACACGACCTCAACGCCCTTCGAGCAGGCCAACGAGCTTGCCGACATTTCGGGATTCTACCGCGCGTTCAACCTGTCGTGGCAGTCGGCGACGGTCGACCGGGTCGACCACGTCGGCGGGGAGCTCGAGTTCCTCTGCGTAGTCTCGTGGTTGGAGGCCGAAGCCCTCAGGTCGGGCGCCGAGGCCGATGCGCAGGTGGCGGGCGACGCGCACGCCAAGTTCCTCACCGACCACGCGGGCCGTTGGGTCGGCCGCTTCGCCAAGCGATGTGAGGAAAAGGGGGCCCCCGCGTTCTTCGAGGCCGCCGCGCGCGTCGTGGCCGCCGCGGTGCTTGACGACTTCAGGGCGCGCGGCCTCGAGCCGAAGTCGATCTCGCCGACGGTGCTGCCGATGGCATAGGCGGCCTTTGCGCGCGCCTCGCCGCCGCCGGCGGTTCAGAGGGTCTTGACCAGCGAGCCCTTCCCCTTCCCCGCGCGGGAGCCCAGCGGTTCGGCGGCTTTTTCGAAGTAAGCGCCCCCGGCGCAGGAGGCGCACAGGAGCCCCTCGGGGACGCGGACGCCTCGGCGCTCCTCGAAGGACTCCGCGCAGCGCGGGCAAACGCCCCGCGTGCGCGGCGCCTTGTGGGGGTCTTGCGGCGGCTCCTTTAGGCGCACGCGCTCGACCCGGAAGAGGTCGCTGTCGGGCAACTCCCGGTAAGCGGCAACCTGGCGTGCGCGGGACGTCGCGACCTCGGGGTGCAGGCGGTCGGCAGCGAGACGTGAGGACTCGAGGGCCACGACGCGCACGGCCTCCACCTCGCCCTCCCTCGCGAACGTGGCGGCCATCTTGCCGAAGTTGAGGACTCGCAGGGAGTGGCGCCCGGTGGTGCAGCGGGTGGTCGACTCGATCGCGTCGGTCGCGCAGCGCGCGGTTTCGACGTAGGTGGTGAGCGCGTCTTCCGGAAGACCGGGCGTGAGCCCGAGGAGCCCCATCCCGAGGACGGCCATTCGCGTGCCGAGGACCGTGCCCGGACAAACGTGGCCGTGGAATTCCGCGGCGCGCGCATAGAGTTCCTCGATTGCAGGGCCTTCGCCGGTTCCACGCTCGTCCACAGGGACCCCGGGGGGATGACGTCCGGGGCGCGGGCAAGGCCGTGTGGTCGTGAGAGTACTTACTGTAGAGCGGGTCGAGCGCCAGCGGGGGGGATTGGGCAGGGTGGTTGCCGCCGCCGGGCGCAGGCGCTGCTCGCGCGGATGGACGGCCCGTAAACCGGGAGTCCTCCCGGGCTATGGCGGGGCCCGGCGTAGCCGCAGCCTGGCGGCTGCGTTCTTGACCGGCCGTGCCGCCGCGCCGAGCCGCCCCAGGGAGGCGCGCAGCCGCCCGGGGCCGAACCGGTCCTCGAGGACCACGGCGGCGACAACGACGAGGGCGACAACAAGGACGAGGCCTCCGCCGCTTTGGAGGATCGCGGCGAACCCCGTGGGTGCCACCGTGAGCACGCCGTAGAACACGGACGCGTTCACCGTCGAGTTGTTCACGAGGAGTTCGCGGTAGTTGAGCGAAAGAGAGAGGTTGAATCGACCGCCCCCGCTTTCGACGGGGAACTCGAGGGTTGTCCGGTTTTCGCCGGCCATCGAGAAGGTCTTCGTGGCGTCGCGCACCGTGCCGCCGCCGGCCGTGAAAGCCAGCGTGGCCGTGGCATTTTCGGCGCGCCCCCATCCCTGGTTCTCGAGGGTGACGGCGACCACGGGGCCGGAGGGCGTTTCGCGCGACGTCCACGAGACCGGCCGGATGTCCGCGCGCATCCGCTCGACCTCCTCGATGAGCAGGAGGCAGACATCGACCTCCTGCGAGAGCCGTTCGGCGATCGTCGTCGTGTAGGTGCCGAAGCGGTTCTGCTGGTCGTCGACTTCGTACGTGAAGGACGGCGCCCCGAGCTCGCCGTACCCGAGGTCTTTCGAGGAGCCGGTCGCGATGTAGAGCAGGTGCGAGGTCTGCCCGTACTCGACGCCCGTCAGGTTGTTTGCCGACGCGCCGACGCGCCCTAGGAGCTCGTCGTCGGGGGCCGTGTCCATCGTCCAGGCCCACGAGTAGATGAGCACGTTCGTCCCCGTGTGCCCGGAGAGGTAGAGGTCGATCCCGAACCGGCTGTCGACATCGCGCATGCTCTCCGCGTTCGCGTGGGCTTCGGGCTCGGACTCGGGCCCGCTGCCGTGGTTGCTCTCGTCCGTCCACTCGAAGCCGTAGTTGCGGTTGAGGTCGACGCCGTTGGCGTTCGTGCGTTGGTCGTTCATGTTCCCGTCGGGGTTAATCATGGGCACGATGAAGAAATGGTAGCGCGCAAGGATGTCCGGCGAGGAGAGCCGGCCCTCGATGGCCTCATGGATAAGCAGGACGGCGAGCTCCATGCCGAGCTGCTCGTTGCCGTGGTGGCCGCCGTCGATGTACACGGTCGACTTGCCGGCATCCTCGACGGCGAAGTCCGTGATCTCCATCTGCCAGAGCTCGCGGCCTTGAACCGAGCGGCCGATCGAGGTGAGCTTCGCAGTGTCGGGGTTGTTCGCGGCGAGGTCCTGGAGTTCAGCCGTGAGGTCCGGGTAACGGTGGTACACGTGGTTGTCGACGATGGGCGGGCGGGGGAGCAGGGACGGGGGCGCAAGGACGACGTCCGGAGGGTCGGAAAAGCTAACGGGCGTTGTAGCAGACGAGTCGGTGGGGCGCGCGCCGCCAAGGGGCAGCGCCGAGAGGACAACGAGGGCCACGGCAGCAACGGCGAGGACACCCCGCACCGTGCTGGGGAAGCGCACAGCGGCGGAGCCAGGCGGTAGGGTATAACGGTTCCCCCCGACTATGCAGGGCGGGGCAACCGTTAAGGAAACGTGGCGTTCATGGGGGTTAGGGTCGTCGTGGCCACCCGTCGTGAGTTCCAGACACGGGCGATGATCGGGCGGCCCCCTCCGCGGGTCTGGGCCTTCATGACCGACCCGGCAAACGCGCCGACCTGGATCCAAGGCGTCCAGAAATCTTCGCTGACGACACCGGGCCCCATGGCGGTCGGTTCACGGATCCGCGAAACGAGAAAGGTTCTCGGCACGAGCGAGACCTACGATGTCGAGGTGCGGGCCTTCGAGCCGCCCCGGCGGCTTGTTGTTGCGGCGATTGAAGGTAAGACGAGGTACGTTTACGCGTTCGATCTCGTGGATTCGGGAGGCGCGACCGACATCTCCATGCGCGCGACAATCGAGGGGGCGGGCTTCGGGGCGAAGCTCAAAGGCGGTCTTGTCGCCAAAACTTGGGAAAAATACGAAGGCGACCGCCTGCAACGGCTCAAGGCCGCCGTGGAAGCAAGACCGTAATGCCTCACGGCTCACAACGCGCGTCGCGCAGCCCCTCGCCGAAGCCGAGAAAGCTCGTGTCGAAGGCTAGATAGCGAGGCTCGCCAATCCTCGTTCGATGCGCTCCTTCCCCTTCTGGCGCGTCGGTGTGTTCGCTTCGCGCCCCCTCGAGGGCAACGCGCTTGCCGTGTTCCCGCGGCCCCAAGGCCTCACCGACGCCGAGATGCTCGCGGTCGCGCGCGAGATGAACATCTCGGAGACCACCTTCCTTGAGCCGGCTACGCTTGCCGGTGCCGACTACCGCACGCGCATTTTCACGCCAGGCGGGGAAATCCCGTTTGCGGGGCACCCAACGATTGGGTCGGCCTTCGTCGCGGCTGAGGAGGGGATGATCCCCAAGCAGGAAGGCGTCGTGACCGTGCATCAGCAGGACGGGCTGGGGCTTACGCCCATCAAGCTCGACGTGACGGGTGGCAAAGTGGTTCGCGTCGCGATGACGCAAGGGAAGGGGAAGCTCGGCCGGCGCTTCGCCAAGGTCGACGGGCTTGCCAAGGCGCTCGGCGTCAAGCCGCGTGAAATCAAGGGCACAGGCCTCGTGCCGCAGGTTTGTTCCACGGGGGCGGCGTCGCTTCAGGTGCCTCTCGCATCGACCGACATTGTGCGAGAGCTGAATCCCGACCTGCGGGCACTCGGGAAAATCGCCAAAAGCGTTTCGCACGACCCAGGCGTGTACGTGTTCGCGTTCCTCGATGCGACGGAGGGCGACATCCACGCGCGCGGCTTCTTCCCGCTCCAGGGGATCCCCGAGGATCCCGGGACCGGCAGCGCGGCGGGTGCTTGTGGGGCGTACCTTGGATTCAACGGGCGGCTGCCGGACAAGCAGTGGTTTGTGATCAAGCAGGGCGCGGAGGTCCACCGCCCGAGCCGGATCGAGGTGGCCGTGGCCATGGAGCGAGGCAGGCCGACCCAAGTGCGGGTGGCCGGGGAGGTCACCCCCGTGATGCGGGGGACTTTGAGCCTT
>DATEUP010000048.1:0-3111 GCA_035283065.1 Thermoplasmatota archaeon
TCCGAGCGCTGAGGGGCCGGCCCACGAAGCGCGTGGCGCGAAAACGCCTCGAGCGCAAGGACAACTAGCCAGGCGATCTGAGGGGATGGGGGATGGCGACCGATCAGGTGAAATTGGCAACGGCCGAGGGTGAGGACCCCCTCAGGTTCGCGGTCGAATGGCTCCTCGAAGGCCGGTCGGCGGCGAGCACCTACCCGGCGGTCGTTGAATGGCCTCACGGCAGGGACTGCAGGATCCTCTCGGCTGATCCCCGCAAGGCCTTGAAGGCCTCGCGGCGGCCGCAAGGACCTTGGGGCGTCCTGGCTGGGGAGCCCAATTGGGTTGTGGCCATCCGCCTAGCGGACGACGAGCGGTGCGCGCGCCTCGAGGGCCTCTGGGTCGAGTTGGCCAAGCGGGGGGAGTGAGAGGGTGGCGCCACCAACCTTCCGTTTCGAACGGCTTTTGCCCCACAAGACCAAGGCAGAAGCCGCTAGCATCATTCACAGGTGGATCGCAGCTGAAGACGGCCGCGTCAAGGAAGCGCGGCCGCCGAACTTCATCAAGGTCGCCCACGGGCGCAAGCTCACCGCCAAGGGCTGGGCGCCGGGCGCCCCCAAGATCATTGAGTTCGTGCTCGTCGCCACGGGGGGCGGCGTCCATGTCAAGGCGACCGCCTACCCCGCCTTTGGGTATGTCGATGAGGTCCGCGAACGGCCGGAACTTGCGAGGCAGAACTACGGACTGGCGTTGGCCAGCCTTTGGGGGCTCTTTTCCCCTTCGCTACCCCAAGAAGCGGTCGCCCAGCCCGTCCTGGCCGCCGACTGGCCCAAGCAGCTCGCGGATGCCGAACGGCTCGTCACGAACGGCGAGGCTGCGCTTGCGGTGGGGGCCGTCATCGTCTTTCTGGCCTTGGCCCTGATTTTTTCCGAGATCGCGGGCGGGTTGACCGTCGGCCACCTCCTCTTGCTCATCCCGGGGCATCTGCTGCTCGGATACGGATTCCGTTGGAGAGGGGCGGGCGTCGAGCAACGGCGGCGCGCGCAGCAAGCTCTCCGAGCATCAGGGACCTCGGGCGAGGCGCACCGGCTGACGCCCACGGCGCGCCGCCCCTAACGTTCAGAGCCGCCCCCGCTTCCCCTTCTCCGTCGTGGGCGCGTGCCGCCTCTCGTGTGCGTGCAACTCGCGCCAGTTGACTTTCTCCGCGTCCTTGTTCCCGCACCTTGGGCACGACGCGGGCTCGAGGACCATGTGGGTCGAGAGCCACTTGTGGCGGCAGACCTCGCACTCGTACTCGTACTTGTAGAAGACCACGGGGTCTCGAATGGCCGCGTCCGACACAAAACTATGGGTGGGGCCCGCGGGCCCCTCGAAGTCCCCTGACGCGGCGGCGGCGTCCATGCCAGTCGGCGGGCCGTTTTAGTCGAGCCTAAGTGTCAATACTGTGCCGACGTGCTTATCTTGGGCGTCTGCGACCACGTGGCAACGGGGGCCGCCGAACGACCGCGCGTCGGCCGCTCTACCTCCGCCTCGCCGCCCTCCTCGGCGCGGCCCTGGCCCTTGCCGCCTTGCTGCCTCCCCCGGGCGGCGACGCCTCGCTGTCCGGCGCCTGGGACAAGAAGGCCTACGGCTGCGTGTGCCACTCGAGCCCCGCGAACACCTCCGTGCTTGTCGATGTCCAGGGCTTCCCGCCGCGCTACGACCTCGGCGGCGTGTACCCGCTCGAAATTCGACTTGTCTCGACCCCTATCAACATGACAGGCCAATGGAAAGCCGGCTTCAACGCGGAGGTGAGCCAAGGGGCCTTCAGCGTCCCTGCGGCCCTCGATGCGGTCGCGCAGGCTTACGGCAACCAGGCGTCGCACCGCCTCAACGGCACGGCCCTCACGAACTGGAGCATCACCTGGCTCGCCCCCGCGTCGCCCTCCGGCGTCGTAACGCTGTGGGTGACGGTGAACACGGTGAACGGGAACGGAGTGCCGGACCTTGAGGACAAATGGGCGCAGGTGCGGCTGGAGTCGATCGGGCCTTCGCCGGACACCGGGGGGGGTGGGGCGCTTGGGCAGCTCACGAGCGGCGGGCCCGTGTCGTGGGCCGCCTTTGGGGCGGCCGGCTTCGGCCTCGCGGGGGCGGCCGTCTTCACGATCCGGCGCAGAAAGCGCAAGGTCGAGGTCGAGGAGCCACCCGCGAAGCGGCGCCGCCGACGGCGCAAGGCACCGAAGGAGACGGCCAAGCGGCCTCCGCGGGGGCGCGGCCGGGGCCGCTGACGCGGAAACCTCGCCAGGCGCTCCGCGCCAGCGCCAAGAGGTTAAATACTCGCGCGCGGCTGGCGCTATCTAGTCATTATACCTCGGCGCCCCGCTTGGGCCGCCTCGAGGAGTCTTTCCCCATGGAGCAAACCGCCCCACCCGAGATCAAAACCGGCACGACAACCGTGTCGATCGTCTGCAAAGACGGCGTCGTCATGGCAACCGAACACCGCGCGACCGCCGGAACGCTGATCGCGCACAAGGCGACCCAAAAGCTCTTCCGGATCGACGAGAACCTCGGGCTAACGGTCGCCGGGCTCGTCGGCGACGCGCAGCTCCTTGCCCGCTACATCAAGGCGGAGGCCGAGCTCTACAAGCTCAAGCGCGGGCGGCCCCTCACGGTGAAGGGCTGCTCGACCCTCATGGCGAACATCGTCGGCGGGCGCTCGTACTACCCCTACTGGGTCCAGCTCATCATCGGCGGGGTCGATGAAGAGGGCGGCCACACGTACTCGATCGACGCGGCCGGCGGCTGCATCGGGGACGAGTACATCACGACGGGCTCGGGCTCGCCCTACGTCTACGGTGTCCTCGAGGACCACTTCAAGAAGGGCCTCTCGACCGACGACGGCGCGAACCTCGCGATCCGCGGGATCTCCGCGGCGATGAAGCGCGACGCGGCCTCCGGCAACGGCCTCTCCGTGGCGATCATCGACAAACAGGGCTACCGCGAGCTTTCGGAAGACGAGATCCAGAAGCGCGCGGCCAAGATGGGCGTCCAGATGCCCAACCAGTAGCCCCTTTCACGCTCCTCCCTTTCCCCGGCCTTGAAAAGGGCCGGGCGTGCGTCCGCGGCGCGGGGCCGCCCCGAAAGCGGCTCCGTCTC
>DATEUP010000049.1:0-3046 GCA_035283065.1 Thermoplasmatota archaeon
CCCGGCGGGGACGCGTGCGATGAGAAGGAGCCCCGGAGTCCCGTCCACGCGCTCCACTGACGCGGAGACGCGCAAGTGTATGGCCGTGTCGGGGACTTTGCGCGTAATGAACGCGTTCCCGCCAGGCAGGCGCGTATCGAGCGAAAGCGTTCCAGCTGCGGCGGGCGCAAGCTCGTACAGCCCGGCGCCGCCGTACGTCCACGTTTGGTCGAGGAGCCCGCTGTCGAATCGTTCCGTGTAGACCTGCTGGCCCTCGGAGAAGCTGTACGCCCCAAAGTCCTCCGGTCCGAGCGGCCGGTCGGCAGCAGCGACCAGGGCGCTGCCAAGGACGAGCGCGGCCATCGAGGCCGCGAGAAATGCGCGCGCCGCCGCGGGCGATGCAAGGGAGCCGAAGCTGGCGCCCGCCTGAGCCGTCCAATGGCCGACCGGGTCCGGCCCGTCGGCCTTGCGGAGAAGACCCGCCAGGGCACCGGCGACCGCACAGAGGGCGGCGGCCGTAAGCCAAAGGCGCGTGTTGCTGGGGAACCACAAGTAGGGCCGCTCGGAGGGGGCGCCCGCGATGAGGCCCCAGTAGAAGGGACCGGTGATGCCGCGCGCGCCGTTGTAGATAAAAGCGGATGCTGCGACGGGGATCCAGATCCAGGAGGCCGCGCGTTGGGTCCAACCTTTGAAGGCGCCCGCCGACGCCGCGACGGCGACGGGCGCGAGAGGCCAAAGGAAATAGTTCTCGAGGAGGCGAGGGGCCGCCAGGAAAAGTCCGAGCGTGGAAATCGCAAAGGCTTGGACGAGCGAGATGCGCCCCTTTGCGTGAAGGAAAGCCGCAAAACCGATCCCGACAAGATAGGCCACGGAAAGCGCGAGCGTCAAGCTACCGGGGGCCGCGCCGGCCGCCTCGACGAGGTATCCCACGGTCATGTGCGATGCCGCCGGCGAGCCCCCCACGACGAAGACCCCGAGGATGTTGAGGAATTGCCCGGGGGAAGCCAGGAGGAGCGGCCCCGCGGTTACCGCTCCTGGAACGGCCGCAAAGGCGAGGAAGCGGATGCGGGCGCGCAAGCCGCTGCAATGGGCAATCGCCGCCGGCAGAAGGACGATCGGGTACAGCTTGAAGGCGACGCCGAAGCCGAGCAAAAGGGCCGCAAGGTCGGGTCGTTCGGGCTTGCGAAGCAGAAAAAGGAGCGCGCCGGCCGCGCAGGCGACGGGCAGCGGGTCGTTAGTGCCCCACACGGTGTCCACGAGTATCACGAACGGGTTTAGCGCGTAGGCCGCCGCGGCCCGGCGTGCGCCGCCCGGCGCGACCCCGAGCCCAAGCGCGCTGCGGTGCACGAAGATGGACGTCGCCAAGGAGGCCGCGATAAGGGGGAGCCGTATGAGGACGCCGAAGAGAAACCCGTTTCCAAGGGAGAAGACGCTCGCCGCGAGCACGGGCGTGAGGTAGAGGGGAGGGTAACCCCACGGGTTCACGGCCGCAAGCGCCGGGTCGGAGGCGATCACCACCCACGGGTTTTGCCCGCTTTGCACGAGCGACGCTGTGAGCCCGAAGACGCGGAAGTTGTAGGGGTCGCTAAACCACGGCAGGAGGACGAACCGGACGGCCAGCGCAATGACAAGCCAGCTTGCAAGGCGGCTGTCGCCGGCGGCCGCGCGCAGAAAGGCACCCCGGCCGGGGCACCGCCCCACGAGCCGGCCCAGCGAGAACGGCCCGCCCCCGGGGGGTGGCCCGTCCGCGTCGACGTCCGTTTCCCCCACGCGCACCCGACCTCGCCCGGCCGCACCGGCAGCGCCGATCAAGGCGCTGCGCATAAGAAATCGCCGGGGCGCTGCGCGAGGCGGGCTTCACGCGCGAAGGGCCCGAAGCGTCCGGCAGTAGTTGAGGACCTCGCGGGGCCCCAGCTTGGAGCGACCGTGGACACGTTCGCAAAACTCGTAGGGGATTTCGACGACTTCCCTCTCCGGGTTATCGACAAGGATGTTGAGCAGCAGCTTGAACCCCTGTGTCCGAAATCGTGTGCGTTCGAAGACGGCGCGGGGCAGGAAGAAGAAGCCGCTCATGCAGTCCCTCACGCGGATGTCGAGCGCCCCCCGCGCAACGCGGGCGCCCACCCGCGACATCAACCGGCGCCTTAGCGGCCAGTCCACCGAGCTGCCACCGCGCACGTAGCGGCTCGCGATCGCGATCCGCCCGCCGCCTGCGATCTCGATGAGTTCGGGCACCATCTCCGGGGGGTGGGACAGGTCGGCGTCAAGCACGCCCAGAACGGAGCCTGAGGAAATCTCGAAGCCGTCGAGGATGGCGCTTGCAAGCCCCAACTTCCGGCCCCTGTGCAGGACGCGCGCCCCCAGCCCCTCGGCGACCTCTGCGGTTCCATCGCGGGACCCGTCATCGACGACGATCAACTCGCAGTCGCGCACGACGCGCCGGAGGCGCAGGAGGAGTTCGGGGATGCTCGCCGCCTCGTTGTACGTGGGGACGATGATGCTTGTTGGGGGAGCGGCGACCGCGACCGGCGCGACTAACCGCATCCATGGAGCCTTCAGCATGTCGGGCCACTGGAAGGCCGGCATGGCCTCCATCGTCGCGTCCGCTTCGGCCAAGGTGACGACGGAAGCGGTTCCGCGGCCCAGGCGCGGAGAGCTTGGCGAGATCATGCGCGTTGTTCCTTACGTCGCGTGCCGCCGAGGGCAGACGATGGAGCGGCCCAGGAAGCCGCCCGTATTAAAGGCTGAGTCCAACGAGCCCGTCGCGCTCACCCCCAATGATCGAAAACCCTCGGGCCTGGTGAGACCCTATCGGAAAGGAGGGGCGCTGAAAACCAGCCGGGGCGCAGCCAGCCATGCGCGGCGCGCCACCGTGGCGTTGTCGGCGACGTCGCCCTTGGAATTCTTTGCCGAGGAGCGCGGTGTGCCCGCGGAGGGCTCGAGGCATTGGACGCGGCATCCCTCATGGCGTCCCTGCGACGAGCGGAGGACCGCGCGGAGGCGGCGCTTGCCGACCAGCGCATCGCCGCGGCCGTGGTGTTCGGCGCGGCTGCAGCCGTATTCGCGA
>DATEUP010000050.1:0-3182 GCA_035283065.1 Thermoplasmatota archaeon
GGCCCGGCTCACGCGGCGCCTCGGGCTCGTACGCACCATGGTGTTCACGCATGTGCCGTCGAACATCCTGCTCGTCGCCATGGCGGCCGCGCCGAGCTTCGAGGCCGGGGCCGCGCTTTTCCTCGCGCGCATGTCGATCGCGCAGATGGACGTCGCCCCGCGACAGGAGTTCGTCGTGACCGTCGTGGCGCCCTCCGAGCGGACGGCCGCCGCGGGACTTACGAACACGGCGCGGAACATCGCGCAAGCCGGCGGGCCTTTCGTGATCGGCCCCGTCGTGGCGGTCCTGACGATCGGCGGCCCTTTCGCGGCCGCCGGCGTGATGAAGCTCGTCTACGACCTCGCGCTCCTAAGGACCTTCGGGCCCGGGCGCCGGACCGAAAGGCCAGCCTCCGAGGCTGGCAAGTGAGGCAATCCCCGCTCCTCCGACTCTTGATATACCTTGAGCGGTTTGCCGGAAGGCGTGACGGAAGACTTCGGGCTTATGCTTCACGTCCGTAACGCGGACGACATTGCCCAGTACGTCCGCCACTGCACGATCCGCGGGGCGGCCTTGTGGGGCGTCGACTTCCCCATGGACACGAAGAGCGTTCGCTACCCGCTGGTCATCTACCTCTACAACCCGTGGAGAAGCGGCGCGACGGCAGAAGGCGTGCAGGCCTACGGCACGGTGACGCGGGTCACGAGCGGCCCGAAGGCCGTGCAGGCCCCGAACCTCGACCTTGTGCCTGCGCACCTGCGGCAGGAAAGCCACCAAACGTGGTTCCTCTTCGACCAGATCCTGAACGTGAACCCCTCGGTCGCGCACACGGAGTTCTACAGCGCGAAGCGCGAGCGCCTCGTGTCCGTGACGCGGGATGGCCCCGTGATGCTTGGCCCGCCGTACCCGCTGAAGAGGCCCTGAAGCCCGGCGAAACGCTATCCGTCCGCGGGATGTTCGCTCGCCTGTGGGCGCACTTGGCTACCGGGAGGTCCGTGTGGAGGCATTCGTCCACGCGACGGAGTCGCAGGAGGCCGTGGAGAAGGCCTTGAGGCTCTTTGCACCCGGGGCGAAGGTCGAACGGAGGGAAATCGGGGGCCACTTCGGCCAGCCCCTCTTGCAGCTCGCCGCAGTCGAGAGGGACGCCGAAGCCGCCGGAGCGGCCATGTCGCGGGTCAAGGCGGCGGTGGCAGGGGAGGTCGGCGCGAGGCTCGGGAGGCACCTGGACGAGTCGATGACCCTTCACATCCGCTTCGACAAGCAGGAGGCGTTTGAGGGCCGCATCCGGCTCGAGCGCTCGGCGCGCAGCGACGTGGTCAAGCTTGCCGCGCGCGTCAAGCTCCCCCGGCTTCCGCGCGAGGCGGCCTTGGCCGCCGTGGCTGAGGAGTTCCCCGGGGCGCGTTCCGGCGAGGAAGAGTGACCCAGGCCTGGGAGCCACGCGCAAGAGCCTTATGCCCCCTCGGGTAATCCCGCGCCGCGCGCGCCCTGGGGGGCTTGCCCCCGTGGGGTACGAACGCCGCAGGGGGTCCTGGGATGGGGTTTTTCGGGAAGCTGTTCGGCAAGAAGAAGGAAGAAGCCCCTCCGGCCACCGCCGCCCCGGCGCCAGCCCCCGCGCCAGCCCCCGCGCCGGCGCCTCCACCCGCTCCGGCAGTTCCGCAGGCGCAGCCCGCGCCGCCCCCGGCGCCCACGCCCGCACCTAGGCCCGTTGCGCCTGCGGTGCCGCCTGCGCCAGTGGCGGCGCCAAAGCCCGTTGCGCCCGCGCCGGCGCCTGGGCCAGCGGCGGCACCGAAGCCTGTTGTGCCCGCGCCGGCGCCTGCACCAGCGGTGGCGCCGAGGCCTGTCACGCCGGCGCCTGTGCCCACGCCGACACCGGTGCCTGTCGCGCCCGCGCCCTCGCCTTCGCCCGCGCCGGCACCCGCCGCGGCACCCGCCGCCCCCGCCGCGCCCGCGGCGCCCGCAAAGGCCGCGGTCCCGTGGCTCACGGCCGCCGACGTCGCCAAGAAGCAGCAGGCCGACGCGCCCAAGCCCTCATCGATTCCGACCGTCGTCACCGGCAAGGTCGAGGTCAACCCCTCGTCGGAGTTCTTCCAGGGGTTCGTGAAGATCTCCGTCGAGATCAAGAACGGGATGAACATCCCGGCCGGCCGCATGCAGGTCGTGCTCGACTTCAACGAGGACGTCCTGCGCCTCCAGAGGATCGAGCCCGCCAACTACCGGGCAAGCGCCTCGCGCGTGCTCCTCGGGGACGTGAAGCCCGGCGCCGCGGCGAAGCTCGTCTACTACCTCGACCCCCAGATCTGCACGGAGTCGATCGTCGATGGCGTCGTCCAGTTCCGCATGCCGGACGGCAAGACCAACACGGTCTCCATGCGCCCGCTCAAGGCGGAGGTCGTGTGCCCGCTCTTCTTCACGAAGGAGGTGGCAAGCTCGGCCCTGCTCAAGCGGCTCGTGGAGTCCGAGCTCCAGACGCGCGACTCGAAGGTGTACCACCCGCGCGTGCCCCCCGGCACGAAGTACGAGAAGATGTTCGAGCTTGCCAAGTCCGCCGTGCTTGCACACGACGTGAAGGAGGTGCGCGAGTTCAAGTCCTACAACCCCTACTCGGCCGAGGTCTGGTTCTACGGCGAGACGAAGGTGAAGGGCTACAAGATCGTGATCCGCACCGCGGTGCGCGAGAAGGAAAACATCGTCGAACTCTTCGCGGCCTCCTCGGAAGTGCGCGCGGTCACGGGCCTGCTTGCCGAGCTCAACCACCAGCTCGCGACGGACCTCGAGACCCACATGCCGGGCATCGAGCTTGAGCAGGTGCTCGACGAGACGCTGAAGGCCAAGGTCCAGGCACAGGCGCAGATCGGCAAGCTCGCCGAGGACGTCGCGGCCGGGGAGACCGAGGTCTAGGTAGGTTGGCGGGCGCGGGCCTTAAGGGATGGCCGGCCGTTGGCCTCGCCCTTGGCGCGTCGGCAAAGGGACCCCGGCCGGCTTGAGCCGTACATCCTGAGGCTCCAGCTCGAGCTCCCCCTCACGCGCAGGCAGGCCGAGGCCTGCGTGCGCGCGGGGTTCTACAGCCACGCGGAGATCGCGGCCGCCGACGACGGAGAATTCCTCGGGGCCGTGGACATGACCGACGCGCAGGCGCAGGCGGTCCTCGCGCTCTCGCGCGCGCCCGGCTCGAAGGCGCCCCATGCGGGCCCGCCGCCGCACC
>DATEUP010000051.1:0-3103 GCA_035283065.1 Thermoplasmatota archaeon
GGGGGAGGGGACGCGGGGCCGGCCTCCGCAACGCGCGCGACTTTGAGGGGCACCGCCGCCTCCGCGAGGCTCGGCTGCTCTGCCGCCACCGCTGGCGCCCCTTGAGCCCTTTTGGCCGACGCGATCCCAACGGCGATCGCCAGGACCCAAGAGGCGCCGCAGAGGCCCCAAGCAGTGAGCGGCGGGAGCAGCCCGCCGCGGAGGGTGACGGTCATGAGAAACGGGAGACCAGGCGGTGGCACGAACCAAGAAATCCGGTACTCGCCCCCCGCCGGCACCCAGAATTCCGCGAACGTGGCCGTCTTTTCGCAGCTCCGCTTGATCGTAATCATCGACCCGTTGGCCGCGAAGGCTGCGCTTCCGGAGGCGTCAACCACCCGGATGTTGACGGGAACATCGGGGCCGCCGCACCCGCCCGTGACAACAACCCGGTAGGACTGGCCGGCGTGCATGGGAAAGAACTCGGTTTGGCCCGAGTTATTGAGCGTGCTCCACTCCTTGACCGCGAAAGTGCCAACCACAACGAAGATCATGGCGAGGGCGAACAGGAGCAGGAGGGCCGAGAGGATGTGCCACCGTTTGGGCGCCAATGGGTCGGGGACGGACGTCCCTTCAAAAAAAAGCTAGCGACCCGGCTTAAGCGGGCCGGTCCATGGGCTTTACAAGAGGGTAATGACAACGTCCTCCGGGTGGAGGATCCGCTTCGCCTTGTCGGTCGGGTAGTAGTAGATCCACTTGCGGCCCTCGTCGACGCGCTTCACGAGGTCGGCTTCCTGGAGCTTCTGGAGCTGCTTGAAGATCGAGCTCTTGCTCCGCCCGAGCTTGTTCGCGATGTCCGTGCCGGTCATCTGCCGCTGGTCGAGAAGCTTGAGGATCGAGATGCGCTCCTCGGAGGCGAGCGCGTCGAAGACCTTCGACGTCAGGGTCACGCGCTTCCACATTTCCAAGGCGTTTCACCAGCTTCAGTTACGCAAACGGAGGGGCGCGTCCCGCGCTCCCTTCCTACCGTTCAGGTCTCGCAAGGAATCTATTTAAGGGCTTTCCTGGAACAAGAGATTCGGACATAATAATGACTTCACACTCAGTTAAGTGCGATTTCGGGTTGCCCCCGGGAGAGGGGGCTCCCCCCTACAAGGCGCCTGCCCGGGGAGTGGAACCGTGTTAACCCCGAAGCATTTACGTGCGCCTCCAACGGGGTGAAAGCCCGGCCGTGCACGGTTCTCACTTGGCAACGCGCCGTCCATTCCATACTTTGCTCTCGTGCCGCCGGCTTGGCGACCCACACTTTATAGGCCCCCGTGGGCCTGCAAAGTCGTCGCGAGTGCGCGGCGAACCGCATTGGGGTGGTTGGATGGCGGGCGAGGAAGCGACGAAGGTCCGCTTCAAGAAGGTCAAAGTCGGCGGGAAAGAAGGCGAGGCGGCCGCCGAACCCAAGGGCGCGGCAGACCCCGCCCCCCCGGCGGCCACGCCGGCGCCCGCCGACCAGATCACGAAGCTCTCGAAGAAGATCTGCCTGCTTGGCAACCCGGCGGTCGGCAAGACCTCGCTCATCCGCGCGTTTGTGTACGAGACCTTTGAGGACGAGTACATCTCGACGATCGGCTCGAAGGTCTCGAAGAAGGAGGTCGAGTTTTTCGACGAGGAGAAGAAGCGGTACTTCGAGGTCTCTCTCATCATCTGGGACATTGCGGGCCAGCAGACCTTCAAGCACGTGAAGCAGGCGTACTACCGCGGCGCGAAGGGCGCGATCGTGGTCGCCGACGTGACGCGCGTGACGACGCTCCAGAGCATCGAGGACTGGATCCAGAGCCTCACGGAGGTCGTGGGCGACGTCCCGCTCCTCATCCTGCTCAACAAGACCGACCTCATCGACCAGATCAAGTTCTCCCTTGCCGACGTGCAGGACCTCGCCTTGAAGCACAAGGCGAAGAGCCTCCTGTCGTCCGCGAAAACCGGGAAGAACGTCGAAAGGGCATTCCTTGACCTTGCCAAGATGATGGTGGGCGAGCACTAGGTTGCGCCCCAAGGCGGTGCGCGCGTGCCAAGGGCTTTCGTGATCGATTCGAACTTCTTCATCTCCGTCTCGCGGACGCGATTCGAGGGCGCGCTCGAGGACCTCATCAACTGGTCGAAGGAGAGCGGGGCGGGCCTCCACACGGGAGTCCGGGTGTGCGAGGAGATCCGCACGGTGCCGAACTACGGGACGAAGGCGACGATGGTCGAACTCGTCGAGCGGCACTTCAAGGTCCACAACGTCGCCGCCGAGAAGATCATCGCCCTCCAGAGGCTCATCGGGGTCTCGGCGGCCCCGCAGGACACGGACCTCTCGCTCATGGCGCTCTGCGCGGAGCTCACGGCCCAGGGGAACCAGACGACGCTCGTGACGGACGACTTCAAGATCACGAAGACGGCGCCGAAGATCCCCCAGCACTTCGAAGTCATCTCGCCCTCGGTGTTCCTGCTCCAGGTGTCGAACGAGTCAGAAGGGAACCGGCGCGCGCGGATGCGGGACGCGCACCGGAAGGTGCGCCGCTTCGAGATCGAGTACATGCTTGCAAGGCGCGACATCTACGACGCGCAGCCCAAGCTCGACTGGCTCATCGACTCGATGATCGGGTCGCTGTCGACGGCCGCAAACCAGGCGGTCGCGCCGCCGCCGGAGCGCGCGCCGGTCCCCCAGGTGCCCGACAGCGCGCCGGGCGAGGAGCTTGACGACGTCCATGCGCTCGACCGCTACCTGCGGGGCGAGAAGGTGCGCCCTTCGAAGCTCAGGGCCTTCGAGGCGCTTCTCCCGTACACGACCACGCTTCGCGACCTCGACCACGTGAGGCGCGAGGTGGGAAAGCTCGCGGCCGAGGGGCAGGCGCAGAAGGCCCTCGAGGCGCTTGACCGCCGCCTCAACGGGATGAAGACGGAGCTCCAGGTCGGCTTTGCGTCGATTCCGACGAAAGACGCGGACCTCCTCTACCGGATCTTCTCGCCGAAGCTTGCCGACCTCCAGTACCTTGCGGCGATGATCCACCTGTCGCTCGGCGAGATGGACCAGGGCGAGGCGCGCCTCTCTGACACGGCGGTCCTCGGGCTCTTTGCCGAGAACGGCGGA
>DATEUP010000052.1:0-5237 GCA_035283065.1 Thermoplasmatota archaeon
ATTGGAGCTCGTCTACCTCGGCGGGCTCATCGTCGGCGAAGGGAGCGGCGGCCCCTACATATCGCACCTCCACGTCGCCGTCGCCGACCTGGCCGGCAACGTCCGGGGCGGTCACCTTTTTCGAGCCACCGTGGGCCTCACCGCGGAGGTCGCATTGACGCCCATCCACGACGCCCGAATGAAACGCGTCCACCACAAGGAGCGAGGGGTCGCTCTCCTCGAGTTCTGAGCCCTGTGCCCCTCGACCAACGCCGGGGGTCGCGCTCCCTTGCCGTAACCTTATCTCAGCGCCGCCTATTGCCCCCGGAGGTTCAGGGTACGCCGGACGAGCCGCGCGTGAGCGGCATCGTGCTCGCCGGTGTCCTCGACTACTACGCAAAGGTCTGGGGGAAGCTCGCGGAGGCCGACCTTCGAAAGACCATGGGCCTTGGCGACATCTACGTCGGCTCGTGGTACCCTCTCGAAAACCTCGAGATGATCCTGCGCAAGATCTGGCAGGAGACGCCCACGCGCATGGAGCTTGCCGGCGAGCACACCTCGAAGCTCATTGGCGATGAGCGCCGCTACGACCGCAAATTCTACACGCCCGAGCAGATGCTCCAGGAGACCCAGGAGGCCTGGACGCACTCCTTCAGCTTCGGAGTGCCGGAGGTCGAGCTTGTCCCCGGCCAGACCCGCATCGCCGTGCCCCGCCGCGGGTTTGCAGGCCCCTACTGGGAGTCGTTCCTCAAGGGGGGAATCAGCGGGATGCTGTCGCTTTCAAAAGCCATTGAAAGCGAGATCGAGATCGAGAGCAGGGTCGACGACGACAAGGATCAGTTCGTGTATATTTTCCGAACGAAGAAAGGCGCGCGATAAGGGCGCGAAATCACCTCGGTCGGCCGATTGCATTTACGTTGGCCTTATCTGCGGACGCCTCCGGTGGGGCCCCTCGTGGTCGCCTCGGGACCCCAGAGGCACGTGAGTGGCGTCATCCTCTCCGCCGCGCTCGACTACTACGCGAAGGTCTGGGGCAAGTCGAGGGCCAAGGCGCTCGCCGCGGAACTCGGCCTCGAAGAGGTCTTCGTCCAGTCGTGGTACCCGCTCGAGGCTCTCAAGAACATCCTGGCCGTCCTCGACGCGCAGCACCCCGGGCGCGTGCGGCTCGCGGCGCAGCACCTCGCGAAGGTCCTGGGGACGGGCCAAGGGTACGACCAGCACTTCCCCTCCCCAGAGCAGATGCTCCAGGAGACGCGGATGGCTTGGGACCTCTCGTTTGACTTCGGCGCGCCGGAGGTCGAGGTGCGCCGGGACGAGGGCCGGATCTCCGTTTCGCGCGAGGACTTCCCCGAGCCCTATTGGGAGAACTTCCTGAAGGGGGGAATCGCCGGGATGCTCGCGCTGTCCAAGGCTATCGGCTCCGAGATCGCGGTGGAAAGCCAAAGCGAGCCGCAGGGCGGCAGGCTCGTCTTCGTCTTCAGCCCGCGCAAGAAGGCCCTCGAGACCTCGCCGCCTCGAGGTCACACGACCCCGAGCTCGCTGAGCTTCTCCGGAAGGTAGCGGTCCGTCACGAAGTCGAGCCCGTACTTGGCAAGCGCCTGCTGCTCCGCTTTCTTGTTGAGCTGGAGCTGGAGCTGGATCTCGTCGTGCCAGAAGGAGTCCTTGAAGCGCGGGTCGGTGAGCTCCGCCTTGAGAGCCTTAACGTCCTGGTCGTTCAGCTTGTCGGAGGGCAGCTCGTAGTTCACGATGTCCGACGGCGTGACCCCGAGGTACTGGGCCGTCGGGGTCGCAAGGTACTCCGAGATGTGCGCCGTCTTGATCGCGCCGTAGGCGACCGACGCGAAGATCCGGAAGGACCACGGGTCGCCGTCCGTGAAGCAGACGACGGGCAACTTCGCCTCCTCGTTCAGGCGCTTGATGAAGCGGCGCGTCGATCGCGCGGGCTGGCCCTTGAGGTGCACGAGGACCGCGTCGAACTTCTCGTCGAAGCCGTTCTCCACGAGGCGGTCGAACATCCCGCCGGTCTCGATCGCGCAGATGAACTTCGCGTCGAAGTCCTTGATCTGGATCTTCTCCTTCTCCACGTTGAAGGGGAGCGCGTAGCCCGAGTCGCCGACGTCGTCCCGGCAGTTGATCGTCTTCAGCTCCCCCTTGCGGTTGCGCTCGACGATCGTGATGTTCCCGATGACCGAAGCCCCGTTCTCCTCGGGGCGCAGCTTGAAGTCCTCGCGCATGGCCTTGGCGACAATCTCGAGGTCCTCAGCCACGGAGTTCGACTCGTCCTGCGTCTCGAACTTCGCAAGGTCCCACCCCTCGGAGATATAGTACATCTCACGCAGCGTCGAGGACTTGCTCTCGCGGATCATCGTCTTGATGAACTCGATCATGTAGAGCGTCTTGAGGAGCCCGTAGGCCCCCGACTTCGTCTTCGCGCTCTTCATGCTCTGGGCCGGCCCGTACTTGTAGACATGGAGGCGCGGGTGGAAGACGATGTTCTGCTTCGTGCGGGACGGGATCTTGAGCCCGGGGATCCGCCCGGAGATGAGCTCGTTGTAGACCTCTCCGGCAATGCGTTCAAGCTCCTTCTGCGCCTCGAGTTGGGAGGCCGGGACGCTGCCGCGCTCAAGTGGCGCGTCGCCCTTGACCTTTCGCTTGGCCATCGCGTTCGCTCCCCTCACCATTCATCGGCGGCGATCTTCGCCTGCCGCGGTTTGCCCCGCGCCTTGGGCGCCGGGGCATCGTCGTCTTCGTCCTCGATGGGTTCGCCCTCCTCGGCGGCTTCGCCCTCCGCTTCGTCCTCGGGCGCCTCTCCTTCGGCCTCGGGGCCGTCGGCAAGCTGGGTCCCGTCGGCGGCGAACACCTTGATCTGGAGCTCCTTCTCCTCATCGGCGAGCTTGCCGGTCGCCGCCCTCCAGGCCTCCTCGTCCCACTTCTCCGCGCCCGAGACGATCTCGGGGTCGATCCCGTAGACATACAAGTCGTTCTCGTCGTAGTCGTCCTTGGAAAGCCCCTTGAACTGCCATCTCACAGTCGCCTGCTCGGAGGAGTTGATCGACTTGAGGTTCCAGGAGAGGATCTTGCCCTCCGCCACGGTGGGCCTGGGGTCGGGCGCGAGGGCGGGCCAGTCCTCGGGCAGGATCGCCACGAGGCGGAATTTCTTGCGCGTGCGCGTGTAGTTCGAAACGACGAGCGAAACCGTGTGGGTCTTCTTCGTGTCGTCGTACTCGATCTTGTCCTCGATGAGCACGGTGTTCATGATCCGCGAGATGATCGATTCGATGTCGGGGACGGGCTTGCCGATGATCGCCGCGGACTTTGCGGCAATCATGGGGATCACCTTTCGGATGATCGTCTCCTTCTCGTGCATCCTCTCGAACTTGCCCCTCTTGTGGATGTGCGTGAGCATCTTGCGGGCGCAGTCGCGCACGGCAAGCTGGATCTCCTCGAGGATCTCAGGAACCTCGGCGATCGCCTCTTTCGACTCCGACGTGAACGGGACCTTCGTTGCCGCGAGGTGGACCATCACGGCGACGGGGCCGTAGGGGAGCCCCTTCCCGCCCCTCTGGTCGAGCTTGTAGTGCCGCCAGTTCAGCTTCTCGATCGCTTCCGTGGCCGCGCAAGAGCCCTGCTGGTAGAGGAGCGGGACGCGGTTGGCAAAGCGCATGACTTGGATCTGGTCTTCCGGGTCGAGCGAGCCGCCGTACACGAGGCCCGCCTCCACCTGGAAGGGTGTGCCCGAGTACACGGTGGGCGCGCGCGTGGCGGTCACCACGAACTCCGCGCTTGAGGCGTGTTTGAGGCCCTTCTTGACCAGGAGTTCGCCGATCGGGGACAGGCAGTCCATCTGGGGCGCCATGATCTTGACCTTTCCGAACGCCTCGACGAGCCGCTCGCACTGCTCGCGGTCGAGGTCGGCGGGCCGCACGACCTCGTCGAGCGAGGCGACTTCGCAGATCTCTTTGGCCACCCTCGAAGAGACGCGCGAGAACTCGTTCTCCAAGAAGCTCCTCGCCCGGGGCTCCTTCGTGGCTTTTGCCATCTTCATGAGTTCGCCAAGTTGCATCCCCTTCGGGTGCGGTTTGATCTCCTTGGTCGCCTCGGGCATCTTGTCGGTCACGCGCTCGAAGACCGTCCGTGTGCCGTCCGGTTCGATGAAGGTGAACCGCGCGTGGGGGTTCACGACGGCCGTGAGGCGCAGGTAGTCGTAGGCCGACTGCTTGCCGCGGATGTAGCGGCCGTCGAACACGACCTCGATGCGCGTCCCCTGGGCCTTCTCAGGCCAGGTTACCGGTTCTTCCCGCAGGACCTCGGGCGCGTTCTTCTTGAGGTCGATGCGCAGCTCGAGCTCCCAGGCCGCCTGGTCCTTTCCGATCTTCGAGCGCACGACGGCCGGCCGGCCCGTCGTGAGCTGGCCGTACATGACGACCGCGCTGATCCCGATCCCCTGCTGCCCGCGCGACTGGCGGATCGCATGGAAGCGCGAGCCGTAGAGGAGCTTCGCGAAGATCGGCGGGATCTGCTTCGGGACGATCCCCGGCCCGTTGTCTTCGACGAGCATCTTGTACCGGCCCTTCGCCCTGTCGAATTCGTCGATCTTCACAAGGACATCCGGGAGGATGCCCGCCTCCTCGCAGGCGTCGAGTGCGTTGTCGACCGCTTCCTTCACGGCGGTCACAAACGCCTTGGTCGGGCTGTCGAACCCCAGGAGCTGCTTGTTGCGCTCGAAAAACTCCGCAACGGAGATCTCCTTCTGTTTTTTCGCGAGCTCCTCCGCGATGAACGTCAGTGGAACCCCATCCAGCGGCGCACGCCGCCCCAAAGGGCGGAGCGCGACTTGTGCGCGGATTCAGGGTTCCAGATTTAACCCCATCGACCGGCTGGCCGTTCTCGGCCCGCCGCCGGAGGGCGCTTATGCACTCCACGGGCTAACGGTCGGGCGGACGCCGCACGCCCATGGGAATTCTCAAACCTTGCCACCCACGGCCCCGCGCCGATCGCGAGAGCAAAACGCGAGCGTGTCTGAGCGTCTGCGCCATTACGTAACGCTTATTAGGGGTCACCCGGATCGGCGCGAATTGAACTGACCCGTCCAGAGGTTCGAACATGTTGGCAAGACGACGACTCCTCGCCCTTGGCGCGACCACCCTGCTCCTCGCCTCGACTTTGGTGTCTTTGAGCCCGCCAGCCGCGGCCACGGGCGGCCGCGATTCGCCGGCGGCGGCCGTCGACGCCACCACGGGCCCCTTCCTCGGGCTTTT
>DATEUP010000053.1:0-9793 GCA_035283065.1 Thermoplasmatota archaeon
CCCGCCTCGACGGCCGCCACGAGCCGCTCGCGCAGCTCGAGCGACTTGCGCCGCGGGTGGCCCTCGGGGATGTTCCCAAGCTCAACCGACAGGTCGCTGCCGCCCGTCCCCGTTTCGCTTTCGGCACGAGCGCGGACGGGGGTTTCGGGGGGGGCCACGCGCGATGCCATGCGGGGCTGGCTTATATGAATCCAGGTTGGGCTGGCCGCCGACTCGTTTGGCGTATCTGGCTTCCCCGTGTTTTGGATCATTGTAGGCGAGGCGGCCACGGTCGGGGAACGCTTAAATAGGCCAGCACCTGGTTGCCGGTTGCTTTGGGTCAGTATGGCTCATTGCGGGCGGTCTGGCGATGTTCAAAAACCCGGAAGTTACAGTCGAGGTCGTCTCGAACCTGTACTACGAACCGATGCGTGCGCAACACCTGGTGTCGAAGGTCTCGAAGTCCGTTGGCGTCTCGGAGCCCACGGTGTACGCCGTCCTCAAGGAGCTTGTCGACGCGAAGATCATCGAGAAGTACGCGTGGTCGAGGCGGCACGTCGCCTACACGCTCACGGAAAAGGGCCGGGGCGTGGCGGAGCAAGAGCACCTCTCGGCCGTGAACGACATGCTGCGCCTCATCGACAGCGAATCGCGCAGGCGCGAACTCCTCGTCGAACTCCTCCTCGACGACCTCCTGAAGGAGGCGTCCCCCGAGGTGCGGGCCTCGCCCGAAGCGCGCGCGGCCCTGCGCCGCTCGATTGTCGGCGAGGTCGCGGACCTCAAGAAGCGCCTCACGATCGCCCCAAAGCCCGCCGTGTGAGCCTTGAGGTCGCATCCGGGGACTTTCAAAGGAGGTGCAAAGCTTGGCCGGGTTCCTGCCCGAGGGCGCCCACCAGGGCCTTTGCCCCGTGTGCTCGACGCCGGCCCTTCCAAGCGACACGCGGTGCCGCAACTGCGGCGCCGAACTCGAGGGGAGAGCGCAGGCCGCCGCCGAGGCGTCCTCCACCTTCGTCGCCGACCCCTCGCGGCAAGGCGCCACGCGGAGCGAGGCGCGCACGATCAACGTCTCGAAGCTCGCGGAGGAGGAGTACTTCGAGATCGTCGCCCAGGAGCAGGACGAGACGATCAAGGTGGAAGCGAGCGCAAGGCGCGACCGGCGCTCGCAGCTTCGCGAACTCATGATCTCCTTCTCCGTGATCCTCGTCGGGATGATCATCGGCGCCTACGCCCTCATGAACTCACAGATCCTCGGGTTCAACTGGTTCCTCGCGAACTTCGAGCTCTACAACACGATCCTCCTGCTTGTCGGCGGGGGGATCTTCCTCATCGGTTTCGCGCTCCTCCTCGGCTCGATGCGCGAGGTCGCGCCCGAGAACCGCGGGAAGGTCTGGATGTTCTTCCTCCTTGCCGGCGCCTCGGCGGCGGTCCCGGCGCTCGGCTTCCTCAAGCTCTACCCGATAAACTCGTACCCCGTCCTCTTCATCGAGATCCCCCTCATCCTCGCGGTCATCGGCGGCTACTCGCTCACGCTCGCGCGCGAGAAGGTCGGCTACTTCGCGATCTGGCTTGCCGGCATCGGGATCATGACGCTCGCTCCCCTCTCGATCCTCGTCGGCAGCCTCGTCCCCTCGCTCACCTCGCGCGCGCCGGCCTACTCGTACCCCCAGATCACCATGGTCGTCCTGGGGCTCCCGTACATCCTCTTCGCGTTCATCCGCCAGCAGGCCGTGCGCCGGCTCTACGAGGAGATGGAGAACTTCGTGCGCTCGGGCAACCTCCAGCTCAAGCGCGGGAACTTTCAGCCCGCGATCGACCAGTTCGACCGCGCGATCAGGACCGCCCACAAGATCGCGCCCCTCACCGCCTACACGGAGAGCTCGTCGATGGCCGGGGCCGACGTCGAGGGCCCGTGGATCCAGAAGGGCGTGACCTACGCGAAGATGGGGATGCACAAGGAGGCGCTCTCGACCTTCTCGACGGCGATCAACATCAACAAGGGCTCGGACGCCGCGTGGCTGAACAAGGGGATTGCGCTCGCCCAGCTCCAGCAGCACCGGCAGGCGATCACGGCGTTCAACCAGGCGCTCAAGCTGAACGGCCAGCTCGAGGAGGCCTGGAACAACCGGGGCAATTCGTTCTACTCCCTCAACCAATTCGACAAAGCGCTCGAGTCCTTTGACAGGGCCCTTGAGCTCCGGAGCGACTACGACGAGGCGCTCTTCAACAAGGGAGCGACGCTTGGGAGGCTCGGGCGGCTCGACGACGCGATCAAGATCTTCGACAAGGTCCTCGACACGAAGAACGACGCGTTCAAGAAGCGCCCGGAGTTCGTGAAGGCGTGGGTCGCGCGCGGGATGGCCTTCTACCAGCTCAAGAAGCTCGAGGAGGCGCAGAAGTGCTTCGACGAGGCGCTCAAGATCAACCCGCGCGACCCCGATGTCTGGAACATCCGCGGGAACATCGCGGCCGACCAGGGCAAGCTCGAGGAGGCGCTCGAGTACTACACGCGCGGGATCAAGAGCGACCCGAAGGTCGAGTCCCTGTGGAACAACCGCGGCAACATGCTGGCGAGGCTCAAGCGCCACAGCGACGCGCTCGTGTCCTTCGAGCAGGCGATCACGATCAAGCCGGACTATGCGGTCGCGTGGGTCAACAAGGCAATCTCCCTCCAGCAGTTGGCCAAGCCGGCCGAGGGGCTCGAGGCGGCCGAGCGCGCGCTCTCCCTAAACAACCAGGTGGCCGACGCCTTCGACCTCAAGGGCCAGTTCCTCGACCTCCTCGACCGGCCGCAGGAGGCCCTTACCGCGTTCGACCGAGCCCTCGCGCTCGACCAGGAGCGGCCTTTCACCTGGGCAAACCGCGGCAACGCGCTCGCGCGCCTCGACCGGTTCAAAGAGGCGATGGAGTCCTACCAGGAGGCGCTGCGCCAGAAGAGCGACTTCGCGCTCGCCCGCTACAACGTCGGGAACGTGTACTTCCGTGTGGGCAAGCTCGAGAAGGCGCTCGAGAACCTCGAGAAGGCCCTCTCGATGGACGGGAAGCTCGTCCAGGCGCTCGTGCTGAAGGCCGAGTGCCTCCAGCGCCTCCAGAGGCTGAAAGAGGCGCACGAGGCGCTCGAGAAGGCCCTCAAGCTCGACCCGGAGAGCGCGGTCGCGTGGGACGTCCAGGGGAACATCTTCACGCAGGAGGAGAACTACAAGGAGGCGCTCAAGTGCTACAACTATGTCAACAAGCTGAAGGCCGACTACGCGCCCGCGTGGTACAAGCGCGGCGTCCTCCTGGACCGCACGGGCAAGAAGCAGCAGGCGATCGAGTGCTTTGACGAGGCGACGTACCTCGACCCCGCGTACTCGGACGCGTGGAATGCGCTCGGCACGGTCCTCTTCGAGCTCGGCGAGACGGACGACGCCGTGGCCGCCTTCAACAAGGCGGTCGCCTCCGACCCGAGGCACCTCGAGGCGTGGAACAACCTCGCCAACACGCTGGCCGCCGCAGGCCGCGTCGACGAGGCGATAAAAGCGATCGACCGGACGCTCGCGATCGACATGAACTACGCGACCGCGTGGTTCAACAAGGGGTCGGCGCTCGCCTCGAAGGGCGACCTCGAGCAGGCGCTCGCGTGCTTCGACAAGGCCACGCAGGTCGAGCCGGACTACCTGAAGGCCTGGAACAACAAGGGCTCGATCCTCACGAAGCTCTCGAGGCTCGACGAAGCGGTCGCGGCCTACGACCGGATCCTGAAGGCCGACCCGAAGTACGAGCGGGCCTGGGCGAACCACGGGAACCTGCTCCTCAAGCTCGGCCGAAAGGAGGAGGCTGTTGCCTCCTTCGAGAAGGCCACGCAGCTCGACCCCCAGAACGAGCGCGGGTGGAACAACCTCGGGACCGTCTACATGGCCCTCGAGCGGCACAAGGACGCGCTGAAGGCCTTCGAGCGGGCCACGCAGCTCAAGCGCGACTACGTGAAGGCGTGGGGAAACAAAGGCAGCGCGCTCTTCCAGCTCAAGCGGTTCGACGAGGCCCTCGAGTGCTACAAGTACGCGCTCTACTTCCGCGAGACGCCGGAGGGCCGCTACAACCTCGCGACGATCCTGGCAAGCCTCGGGCGCTACGACGACGCCGTCAAGGAGTACGACCGCGCGCTCGAGCTCAACCCAGACTACAGCGAGGCGTGGTACAACAAGGGCAACCTGCTCTACCAGATGGACCGGCCGATGGAGTCGATCATGTGCTTCGACCGGGCGCTCGAGCTCAAGCCCGAGTACACGGAGGCGGAGAAGGTCAAGCGCGCGTGCCTCCTGATGCTCCGCAACCAAGGGCTCGAGCACGAGTACCACCTTCGCCGCGGGCTCTACCTGTTCCAGTCCGACCTCCAAGCAGAGGCCTCGGCGGAGTTCGACGCGGCCCTGGGCCTGAAGCCGAACTGGGCGATCGGCTGGAAGGCGAAGGGCGACGCGCTCGCGTACCTCAAGGAAACCGAGGACGCGCGCGGCTGCTACAGGCGCGCGGTCGAGTGCGACGCGTCGTTCGGCCCCGCGTGGTACGAGCTGGGGCGCCTCCAGTACGACGCGGCCGACCTCGACGAGGCCGAGGAGTCCTTCCGCAAGGCGACGGAGACCGACGCGAGGAACAGCGACGCGTGGTACTTGCTCGGGGACCTCCTCTTCCTGCGAGGCGAGGTCGTCGAGTCGCGCGCGGCCTTTGAGCGCGCCAGCGAGCTCGACCCCAAGAACGCCGAGGCGTGGTACCGCCGGGGCGCCACGGAGTTCGCGGAAGGCCGCCCCGAGGTCGCGATCCGCAGCTTCGACCGGGTGATCGCGCTCGACTCGAAGTACGACAAGGCCTGGTACAACCTCGGCTCCTCGCTCATGGCGCTCTCCCGGTTCGAGGAGGCCGTGCCCTACTTCGACCAGGCGATCCGGCTTTCCCCCGAGTACGCGAAGGCGCACTTCAACAAAGGCGCGACCCTCTTCATGCTCAAGCGCTACGGCGAGGCGCTCGACTGCTTCGAGCGGGTGCTCGAGATCGAGCCGGGCCACGAGAAGGCCCTGAAGAACGCGGCGCAGTGCCGGCGCAGGATGAAGGAGCGCGACGCCGACGCGGCCTCCGCCAAGGTCCAGGCGGACGAGGCGGCCACGTCCGACGACTTCGCGGAGTTTGAGGAGTTCAAGTGATGGCGGGCGCAAGCCAAGGAGGTGGAAGGACGGCAGGCGAGGGCGGCAAGGGCGAGCGGAGGGCGCGCCGCAGCGGGTCCCTCGTCTCGGGCGCCGTCTTCATCGCCGGGCGCCGCGACCCCAAGAGCCGGCGTGAGAAGCCGGGCTTGGAGACGGGCCCCACGGGCGGCCCGACGGCGCCTGCGGCACCCTCCGAGGCGCGCGCGGGCCTCGTGAACGCCTCGGGGCTCACGAACGGGCGCGGCCTCGTGAACGGCCGCGGCCTCACGAACGGGCGGGGCTCCGTGAACGGCCGCGACCTCGTAGGCGGCAAGCGCCAGAAGCGCGGCGCCGTGACGGGGCGCAAGACGGAGAGCGCGCTCGCCGAGAGCGCCGGGTTCCTCGACACGAAGGGCCTCACGAACGGCAAGGGCCTCACGAACGGCGCCGGGCTCACGAACGGCAAGGGCCTCGTGAACGGCCGCCGCCTCATGTACACGGAGGCGCAGCGCGAGCGCAGGCGGGGCTTCGCGAAGCGGATGTCGGCCGTCCTTGCCGTCACGCTCGCGTTCATGGTCGTGTTCCTCCCCGCGCTCTACGCGTACTTCCTCGCGCCCGCGCCGGTCACGATTGACGGGAACTTCGACGACTGGGCCGACTGGGAGAGGCTCGCCCTGCTCCCGGACGATTCGTCGGACATGGGCGAGAACCCCAACATCAACCTCGTCGGGTTCACCGCGCGCGCCTCGGAGCGCGACCTCTTCCTCTACACGGCGATGCAAGCCAGCGGCCATCCGTTCAACGGTCCCGGCAGCCAGGGGGCCGAGAGCGTGCGCTTTCTCATCGACCGCGACCACTCGGCCGCGACGGGTTTCTGCGCCTTCGGGATCGGCGCGGAATTCATGGTCGAGATCGTCGGGTACCTCGGCAAGCCGCAGACCTCCGTGCTGAAGGCCTACCCGCCGGGCCAAGGTTCCTGCGACGCCCGCAGCGACGCGGGGTCGTGGACGTCAGCTGGCGCCGTGCGCGCGGCCTCGGGCGGGGCGAAGGTCGAGGCGGCGGTGCGCCTTTCCGACCTCAACAACATGCGGCCGACCGACCTGCCGTACCTGCTCGCCGTCGCACAAGACTCGGCGGGCCGCACGGACGTCGGGGACGGAGCCTTCACGAGCCTGCCCGGCGTGATGTGGGTCCGGCAGGGGCCGGCAAGCCCCGGCGCGATCACGAACACGGGCGAGACCGTGGTCCTCACGCTCTCGGCGAAGGCCTACCACGCGGACATGACGCTCTTCTCGATCACCGTGGCCGGCGACAGCCCGAACGGCGGGTGCGTGCAGCTTACCCGCGCGCGGATCGACGGGGCCTTTGTGGGCGTGAGCGCGGGCGGCTCGGCGTGCGCGGGCAGCTTTGGCTCGGTTCAGTTCTCCTCGATCCAGGCGCAGTCCTTCAACGCGTCGGCCCCCGCCCGCCAGATCGACATCTACGGCCGCTCGACGGGCACCGCAACGGTTAGCGTCGTGCGCGTCTTTGTGCGGGGCCCGGCCGACATTGCAGTGGGAACCGTCCCCTCGGGGTTCGCCGGGATCGGCTCCGTGATCCAGCCTGCGCAGTGGAGCTACAATTACGTGGGGACGGAACCTTCGAACATCCGCATCGACGGGGCGTTTGCCGACTGGAACCGCGTCGGGAGCCCGACGCCCGACACGCCCAATGATGTCGGGGGCGCAGCCGGCGGCACGCCGGGCGGGTCGAACCAGCCGAACCGGAACGCCAATGTGGATATCCGGGCGAGCCAGGCGGACGTGAGCAACGGGAACCGCCAGGCCTCGTTCATGCTCCAAGTGGCCGGCTCGATCATGGGCGCGTCCCAGCTCCCGGCGCCCTCGTACCCGCGGCCCCAGGAGCCGAGCACTGGGGGAGGCGGCGGGGGCGGCGGCCAGGCGGCTGTGGCAAATGTCGCGACCGTGTATGTCGACACCGACGCGACCGCGACAACCGGTTGGAAGCGCTTCACGGGGATGGGGATCGACGCGATCATGGAGGTTGAGGGCACGGGTGGCGGTTACGGGCGGGTGCCGCGCGTGACGGGGACGACCCTGGTAACATGGCAGGCGTCATCCCAGTCCTTCATTTCGCGCCCGACGTCGATCCTCGTAGGCTTCGATTCGTTCCGGATGGAGGCACAAGTTGGCACGACGGAGTTGTGCAACGGGAACTGCGGGCAGGTCCGCTACGTCTTCCAGCTTTCGGACATGGGTTCGCAGACGGACCTCACGGACGCGATCCAGGCGAGCTTCCGGGGGGGAGGCGACACCCTGTCACTCGTGGAGGCGCCAACGGCCGTGCAGAACGCGTTCCAGGGCGACACGGACCTTCCGGTCCTCTCGCTCCAGCTCACGGCGACCTCGACCAACAAGTTCACGGCCGAGGTGCACGCCATCGGCGTCCGCTTTGAGGGCGCTACAGAGAAGGACCTGACGGCCGTGCGCCTTTACGGAGACGAAGGCCGGGCGGGCGTCCTCGACCCGGCGGACTTGGCGAACGGGCCGCTTGCGGAGGGCGTCCTCGGCACGGACGGCCAAGTTACGCTCTCCCCCGCAAACCCCTGGGTCCTCGCGCCCGGTTCGCGCTTCCACGCGCTCCTTGCCGTCGACATCGGGTGGCGGGCTTCCGTTGGCGCCGAATTCCGGGCCACCGTGGGGGGCATCCGCGGCGTGTATTCGACCGGCGTGACGGACATCCTCTACGCCTTCCCGGCCGAGGGATCTTCCGTGCGAATCTACGAATGGATGCCGCCCCAATACCGCGCGACGGCGAACCTGAGGCTGAACGAGATTATTTTCACGGGCACCGACGACAACACGGTCGAGATCAAGGACACCTCGGCGGACACGGGCATTGACCTCACGAGCCCCCAGGTGTTTATTCGCATCTATGCGATCAACCAATCGCAGGACCCGCCAACGAACGAGTTCTTCCAGAGCAAGGACTTCGCAGGCACAACAACCAGCGAGGGCTTCGCCGTCGTTGTGATGGATTTCGAGATCAACTTCTCGGATGAGACGTACGACTGGCTCGTGCAGCTGCGATGCGCGACATGCGGGGCGGGAGGCGGGGCCACGACGCTTGATTCCATCTTCACCCCGACCGGCACGAGCCTTGGAGCCTACGGGCGCTACAACCCGGACGGCACGGGGAGCTGGCGCGAGACGGAGGAGAACACCTCGAACGACAACAACTTCATCCCCGAATTCAAGGACGTCGCCGTCCCCACCCTCGGCGTCGTCCTCCTCGTCGCCGCCTCCGGCTGGCGCCGACGCTCCAAGGCGGCGCAAGCGCCCGAGGCGGACGCCTGAAAGCCTCCGCGACCCGGATGCCTTTTATAGCGCGGCCAAAATCCTACGGCAAGCCGCGGCGGTGCCAAGCATGCCCCCACTCCTGCGAAGCGAACCCCTCGTCGAGTCGCTCGTCAACCGCTTCATGAAGAAGCGGAAGCGCGCCGCCTACGAGATCTCCAAGGAGAGCTTCCAGGGCGACGACACGGAGATCGTGAAGCTCTACGACGAGGAGGGCACCGTGCTCGGCCAAGTCGCATTCGTGAAGACCAAGGGCGGCGAGATCGACCTCCAGGTCATCACGGTGAACGACTGGAGCGAGGAGGCGGCCACCGTCGAGCGCCTGCTCAAGTTCATGGACCGGACGGCGAAGATCAAGAAAATCAAGGTGCTGCGCGCGGAACTTTACCTCTCCGATGCCAAGACGATCGACAAGATCGAGCAGATGAAAGCGTACGGATGGCGCACGCAGGACGTCGGCCGGATGGGCCAGAGGGCCTCCCACACGCTCGTGCGCAAGCTCGGGTGAGGCGAGCGGGGCGCCTGGCCTGAGGCGCGCGCGTTCGATAGAACCCGACTGAAGCGTTAAATAACGTCCAGTCCGTGAACCGTAGGGGCAGGGGCGTGGCTGACGGCGCCGGGGCAGAAGAGTACGTCTGCCCGAACTGCGGCGCGCCGGTCGAGCCGGATTGGAAAGCGTGCCCAAGTTGCGGGATCGTGTTTGCCGGTCCCGAGGAGGAGGCGCCCGCGCCGGCTCCACCGCCGCCACCGAAACCCGCTGCGCCGGCCAAGCCCGCCGCGCCTGCCGCGAGGGCCGCGGCACCCCCGGCGAAGCCTTCGGCCCCGGCCGCAAAACCCCCGGCAAAGCCGGCGGCTCCGCCTGCAAAGCCCTCGCCGCCTCCGGCGAAGGCCGCCCCCCCTGCGCCCAAGGCTGCAACTCCACCCCCGAAGGCCGCCCGGGCGGCAAAGGCCGCCCCCCCGCCGGCGAGGCGCGCAGCGCCGCCCGAGGAGGAGGAGCCACCGGCAAAGGCTCCCTCCCCCAAGCGGTCCTTTGGGATGCCTGGCTTCCTCGCGCCGATCCTCGGCCGCTTCGGGTTCATCGGTCTCATCGGCCTCCCTGTTGCCCTGGTCGGGCTCGGCGGGTTCTTTGCCGTCATGAACTGGGACACGTGGTTTGGCGGCCAGACGATCAACACGATCGGCCCGAACCAGCTGAACGCGATGCTCGGCGCCGTCGCGGTTGCAGGCGTGGGCGTCTTCCTTACGATCCTCGGGTTTACGCGGGCGCGCGCACCCCGCGCGGCAGTCGACCTCGAGGCGGCGCCC
>DATEUP010000054.1:0-4487 GCA_035283065.1 Thermoplasmatota archaeon
GCGCGGTGGCAAGGGATGATGATCGGGATCGGGTTCGCGCCGTTGGCGGCGCCGACGGCCCGAGACGCCGTGGGTTGGCCGATCCTCTTTGCAAGTTCGCCGTACGAGACCGTTTCGCCGTAGGGGATCGTCTCGAGGGCCCCCCAGACCCGCTGTTGGAATCGAGTGCCTCGAGGATCAAGCGGCAGTTCGAAGGTCGTCCGGCGCCGCGCGAAGTACGCTTCGAGTTGACGCGCGGCCTCGCGCACGGGGCCGGCGCGCGCCTCGAACCACACGGGGTCGGGCTCCGACTCATTCGGGAAGCGAACGAGGCGCACGGCGCTGAAGTCGCCAGCCACGAGCACGGTGCCGATCGGGGTGATCACGCGCGCGTATTGGAGGGCTTCGCGGTCGATCATTGTCCCAGGCCCCCTCGTTGGGCGGCCGCGTATTTAACGGGGAAGGAGGGGTCTGCGAAAGCGAGGCCACTCGGTTCCCCGTTTCTGCGGGCCTCTCCCCACCTCTATGCTGGGTAGGGCGAAGTATATGGGGCGGCCAAGCGAACTCCGCTCGATGGCCCCAACCGTCCGAATAACCGAGGGAACGAATCGCCGCCTCGTGGATCTTCAAGCCCGCCTCCTCCGCCTCACAGGAATCCGCGTGAGCAAGAAGGACCTTGTCGACCTGGTCCTCGAAGTCGGCCCGGATGTTGAACGGCTCGCGGCGCGGCTCAAGGCGGTCAAATACCCCGTCCGGACCGCGGCGCGCCGCCGGAATCGCAGGCAAACCATGGATTGGGGTGTCATCACGCGTGAGGAGGACATCAATCGCGTGCTGTACGGATGGCGTTGAGGAATATCCGTCGAGCATTTGTGGAATGCTCAGAAAAACGAGCAAACCGGGCGGGCCGCGCTCACACGTCCTTCCACGTGAGGATCGGCCTGCGCGCCGCCTCGACCTCATCGACCCGCGACACGGCCGTGTTGTGCGGCGCGCTCTTCACGAGCGCCGGGTCCTCCTTGGCGATAGCGAGGAGTGCGTCGCAAATCGCGTCGAGGTCTTCCTTCGTCTCGGTCTCCGTCGGCTCAATCATGATGGACTCCTCCACGATCTGGGGGAAGTAGACCGTGGGCGCGTGGATGCCGTAGTCGAGTAGCCGCTTTGCGATGTCGGCGACGCGCAGGCCCGTTGTGTCGCGGACCTTCACGCCCGAGAGCACAGTCTCGTGCATCCGAGGCGCCTTCGGGTTCACGTCCGTCGGGAAGACTTCCTTCAGCCGGTGGTGGATGTAATTCGCGTTTAGAACCGCCGTCTCCGTGTTCTCCGTGAGGCCGTCGGCGCCGAAGAGCCGCATGTAGGTGTAGGCGCGCACGAACATCCCGCCGTTGCCCCAGTAGCCCTTCACGCGGCCGATCGAGTGCGGGCGCTCGAAGTCGAGGAAGTAGCGCCCGTCCTTCACGTTCACGAGCGGCACGGGCAGGAACGGCGCGAGCTTCTCAACGACGCCCACGGGGCCGGACCCCGGCCCGCCGCCGCCGTGGGGCGTCGAGAAGGTCTTGTGGAGGTTGAAGTGGACCATGTCGAAGCCCATGACGCCCGGGTTCGTCTTGCCGAGGATCGCGTTGAAGTTCGCGCCGTCGTAGTAGAGGAGCGCGCCGGCGCCGTGCACGATCCGTGCGACCTCCTCGATGTTGCGCTCGAAGAGGCCGAGCGTCGAGGGGTTCGTAATCATGAAAGCCGCCGTCTTCTCCTTGGAGACCGCGGCTTTGAGCGCATCGAGGTCCACGGCGCCGTCCTTCGACTTCAGTTCGACGACATCAAAGCCCGCCATCGCCGCCGAGGCCGGGTTCGTGCCATGCGCGCTGTCGGGGACCACGACCTCGTGGCGGTGGCTCTCGCCCCTCGACGCGTGGTAGGCCCGTGTGACCAGCATCGCGGTCCACTCGCCCTGCGCGCCGGCGGCCGGCTGGATCGTGACCGTGTGCATCCCCGAGATCGCTGCAAGCCACACCTGGAGCTTGTGCATCATTTCGAGCACGCCCTGCGCGTGCTGGGCCGGCGCGGCCGGGTGCAATCTCGCGAACTTCGGGTTCCCGGCGACTTCCTCGTTGATCTTGGGGTTGTACTTCATCGTGCAGGAGCCGAGCGGGTAGGGGCCCGAATCGATTCCGAAGTTCATCTCGGAGAGGCGCGTGTAGTGACGCACGATGCGCGGCTCGGAAACATTGGGCAGCGTGATCCGGGCCTTGCGCGCGAGCGTGGGGGGGACCCACGACGCGTCGAACGTCTGGAGCGGCTTGCCCGTCCATGCGTCGGACCTCGAGTCCTTGAGTTCGTTGAGCAGCGGCTCGCTGTAGCGCGCCTGGCGGAAGGTCGTCTCGGGGCCCGTCACGCCGACCCCCCCGGTACCGAGACCTTGGGCCTGGCACTCCTGTATTGCACCTTGAGGTGCATCGAGAGGGAGGCCTTGAGGCGCTCGAGGTCCTCGGCCGTCGTAAGCTCCGTCGCGGCAAGCGTGAGGGACTCGCCAAGTTCGGGCAAAGCCTTCGTGAACGAGACACCGGGCACTACACGCTCGTCTGTGCAGGCGTCCGCGAGCCATTCGGCGTCGCCGAGCACACCGACCGTGACTTCGTTGAAGAACGGCCCCTTGAATTGCGGGGCGGAGATCCCTGAAACGCTCTTGAGAGCCTCAAGCAGCGCGCGCGCATTCGCCATGTTCGTCTCCGCGAGCCTCTTGAGCCCCTCCCGGCCGAGCAACGCCGCGTGCGCGGCAAACGCGAGCGACAGCAGCGACTCGTTCGTGCAGATGTTCGACATCGCCTTCGAACGGCGGATGTGCTGCTCGCGTGTCATGAGCGTCATGCAGAAGGCGCGGCGGCCGTCGCGGTCGCGGGTCATCCCGATGATCCGGCCGGGCATCTTGCGAGTGTGCTCCTTCCGGCAGCCGAAGATCCCCGTCGTCGGGCCCCCGAACTGCAGCGGGATGCCGATGCCCTGCCCTTCCCCGACGACGATGTCCGCGCCAAACGATGCGGGGGGCTCAAGGACGGCTTGCGCGAGCGGGTCGATGCCGACGATGAGCGGCACGTCCGCGCCGAGGGCGGCCTTGGCCTCTGGGAGAACTTCCTCGAGGATGCCGAGCGCGTTTGGGGACTCGATGTAGGCCCCGAAGACCTCGCCCTTCGAGGCCGCCGTTTGCAGCGCCGAGGCCGTGACCTGGCCCGTCCCGGGGTCGAAGGGGACCTCCACGACCTTCCCCGGCGTGCCCACGAGGTAGTTCTTGAGGATCGACTTCTTGTCCGGGTGGACCGCGCGCGGGATGAGGAAGGTGTCTCCCTCCTTGATGCGGAAGGCCATCCGCGCGGCCTCGCCAAGCGCGGTCGCGCCGTCGTACATCGAGGTGTTGACCGAGTCCATCCCCGTGAGCTCGCCGACGATCGACTGGTACTCGAAAAGGGACTGCAACATCCCCTGGGAGATCTCCGCCTGGTAGGGCGTGTAGGCCGTGTAGAACTCCGAGCGCGAGACGATCGAGCGCACGGCGGGCGGGATGTAGCGGTTGTAGAACCCCTGGCCGAGGAAGCAGGCGGCTTCGTCGGCCGTGATGTTGCGCGACAGGATCGCCTGGGTTTCAGCCAGCACCTCGCCCTCGCCGAGGCCCTGCGGCAGGCCCTTCAGGGGTGCGCGCACCTGCCCCGGGATGTCGACGAAGAGGTCCTCGACCGACTTCGCGCCGATGGCCGCGAGGAGCTCGTCGCGGCGCGACGCGTTGGAGGCGTAGGGCAAGGGGAGAGGGCTCCTTGAGTAGGCGGGCGCATCAAAGGAGAGGGGAAAAAACCTTCGCGGGGGTCTGCGTCAGATTCGGCCTGAGCCAGGCGCCAAATCACGAGGGCGCAAGCGCCGCGCCGCAATTGGGGCACACGGCCCACCCCGTCTCGGTGGGGTCGCCGCACGAGGGACAAATCGCCGGCGGCGGCGGCGCTTGCGGCGGCGCGGCGGGCGCAAGGCTCGTGCCGCAGCTTGCGCAGAGGACCCACCCGACCTCGACCTGCGAGCCGCAATTGGGGCACGCGGACCCCGGCGCCGTGAGCGGCGCGCCGGGCGGGGAGGCCGGTGGCGCGGCGCCCTCGGGCGGAGGAGGGGTGGTTTCCGCGGGTGCGGGCGGCATTGATTGGGGTGCGGGCGGAATCTGTGAGGGGGTCGCGGGCGGCGGCACCTGGCCTGGCCGGGGCGGATGTTGCTGCATGGGACGCGGAGGGCCCATCGGCCCGCCGGGTCGCGGGGGCGGTCGCTGGCCTGGTCGCGGTGGCCCCGGCGGGCCGCCCGGACGTGGCGGCTGGCCTTGGCCAGGCCGTGGAGGGCCCATGGGCCCAAACGGACGCGGAGGCGGCCCTTGGCCCGGTCGTGGCGGCCCCATCGGAGCGCCGGGCCTCGGCGGCGGGCCCTGTCCCGGTCGAGGCGGCCCCATCGGAGCGCCGGGCCTCGGCGGCGGGCCCTGTCCCGGT
>DATEUP010000055.1:0-2389 GCA_035283065.1 Thermoplasmatota archaeon
GAGCCGCTGCGCGCTTGCGCCCCGGTCGGACGGCCCGGCGCCCGCAGTGAGGTAGGCGCGGCCGCCGCAACAGGCGGCGCCGAAGAGTTCGAGACCGCCGCCGAAGGCGAGCCCCGTCCGGCCGTGGCCGACCGGGACGTCGGCGGGGAGGGAACCCCGTCCGTGGGCGAGCAGCACGCGCGCGCCTTCCACGACCGTTTCGCGCGCGGGGCCGACGGGGTCGATGGCCCCGGCGCCGTCTGTGAGCCAATGCGCGGAAGGGACGGCGCCGCCCTCGCGGAGGGCACCGGGAAGTTCGAGGCCGCCGCGCGCCGCCGGCGCCATGACGAGGGGCCCGCAGGCCTTTGCAAGCCAAAGGAGGGTCGGGCTGTCCGGCGCGCGCACGCGCAGCGCGCGCCCGAAAACGGAAAGCTCGCGCGCTAAAGCGCCGCGCGAAGGGCGGGGGGCGAGCGCAAGCTCCGGCGCTTCGGGGGAAAAGAGGGCGCGCCCCTCGCGGGCGGTAAGCGCAGCAAAGCGCGAGGCCTGGGCCGCCGAAGGGACAAGCAGGGCGACCGGCGCAAACTCGCTTCGCACGGCGACTCGAAGCGCCCCGAGGCGGTCGGGCCGCGCGAGGGCCACGAAGCCGTAGGGCGTCTGGGCCGCCACGACCTCGCCGGCGTTGATTCGCTCTTCGGTGCGGCGAAGCGCCGCGCGGAGGCTCGGGGGCCCCGACGGGGCCACGAGCGTGGCCGTCGGCCCGCATTCGATGCACGAGACGCGCGCAGAGCCGAAGCGCCGCGAGGAGGGGGCGTTCGCCTCCAGTTGGCAGGCCGCGCAGGGGGGCCAAGGGCCCATCCCGAACGACGCGCGAAGGAGCGGGAAGCCGACCGCATGGGAAAACCGCGGCCCGCAGGCGGCGCACTCCGTCCGCAGGTACCCGTGGCGCCGGCCCTTGGCGCGCATCTCCTTCGCGCAGGCCGCGCAGGGCGCGAGGTCGCGGCCTGCCGTGGGTGTCGCGGCCTCGGAGCCGGCGGCGCCGAGCGACGGCGGGAGCCACTGGAACCCCGCGTCGGGCACCTCGCCTTCTTCTTCGCGCGCGCCCACGACCGAGACGGGTTTCCCGGCGGACCTGGCCGCGCGCTCGACGGCAGCGCGAAGCTTGCGTCGGGCCGCCGCTGGCGTCTCGCCGGCAAGGAGCGCCCCGCGAAGCTCAAGGGCGGGGCCCACGCGCCGAAACGTCGCCGGGCGCGCGCCAAGCGCGCGTGAAAGCGCGCCCTCAAAGGGCGATTCCTGGACCTCGCCCGAAAGGAGCAGGCGGACGACCGTGCGCGTCAGGGGCCCCCACCGGCAACCCACCCGATGGGCCTCAGCCAAGATGACCGTTGCCCCCCCGGGTACTCAGGCCCCCACGCCGCTTCTCGCGGCGCGGGGGCCCTTTCCCCTCCCCCTCCGACAAGGCACCCCACCTCGGCTCAATCGCGTTTTAGCGTCACGGTCTCGATCATCGAGACGGTCCTTGTGATCGAGCGCTTGTAGCGCTCGCGGAAATCGAGGATGAAGTCGTTGAACTCGAGCTTGCCCGAAAAGCGCAGCTTGAGCAGGAGGTCGTACTCCCCCGTCACGCCGAAGGCCTCGGCGACGTGCCGGTTCTTGAGGAGCCAATCGTCCGCGAAGCGCTCGGGGAGCCCGGAGACTAGCACGAAGACCACGAAGTCCTCGCCGAGCGAAACGGGGTTCACGCGCACGGTGAAGCGCTCGATGACGCCGTCCTCCGTGAGGCGCCGGATCCGGTTGAAGACAGTCGTGGGCCGCAAGCCAGTCTTGGCTGCGATTTCCTTGAGGGACGCCCGCCCGTTGCCCCGCAGGGCGTCGATCACGCGCCGGTCGCTGTCGTCGAGCGTCGCGACCTTCACGGCCCCTCGTAGGCTGGAGGAATACTTAGATTTGGCGATAGATTTTGGAATAAAAATCCATAAATCGTAGAATTTAATAGAAAACAACCAGAATTCTCAGCAGAATCCTGATCTATCGGCAATCCTTTGGCCCCCTTCGCCAACTTGAAAGGAGGGCCGGGCCTTCCTTGGAGAGGCGGCGGGGCCTTACCGTGTCGATCCTCATCCGGGACACCACCATCGTCACGCAGGACGACCGGCGTTCCATCACGCGCGGGAGCCTGCTCGTCGAAGGCGACCGGCTCAAGGAGGTTGGCAGGGTCGCCTCCAAGGCCGAGGTCACGATCGACGGCCACGACCTCATCGCCCTTCCGGGGCTCGTGAACGCGCACAACCATATCGCCATGCACACGATGCGGGGCGTCGCCGATGACCTCAACCTCGAGCAGTTCCTCGAGAAGACGTTCGCCGTCGATGCGCGGCGCACCTCGAAGGACATCGAGGCCGGCGCCCGCCTC
>DATEUP010000056.1:0-6843 GCA_035283065.1 Thermoplasmatota archaeon
CGAGAAGACGCTCGAGAGGCGGCGCGTGATCGAAGCGCGCTCCCAGACCAAGGTCCTCCTCCAGCTCAACCGAAAGCCCTTCGTTCTCGCCACCGGCGCCTCCGAGACCGAGCTCCTCGGAGACGTTCGCCACGACCCGTATGGCGGCCACCCGCAGCTTGGCAGCGAGCCCTATACGCGGGTGACGGCCGGCGCGATCCACGATGCCCACGAGGGCGTGCTCTTCATCGACGAACTGCCGACCCTCGGGCGCCTCCAGCGCAACATCCTCACGGCGATGCAGGAGCGCCGCTTCCCGATCGCGGGGCGCCACCCGCAGTCGGCGGGCGCCTCGACCCGCGTCGACGACGTCCCCTGCAACTTCGTGCTCGTGGCTGCCTGCAACATCCAGGACTTGCCCGCGATCCTCTCGCCCCTGCGCTCGAGGATTGCCGGCGAAGGGTACGAGGTGCTTGTCGACACGGTAATGCCGGACAGCGAGGAGAACCGCGCGCGCCTTGCGCAGTTCGTCGCGCAGGAGGTCACATTTGACCGGCGGATCCCCCACGCGACGGCAGGCGCCGTCGAGGCCGTGGTGAGCGAGGCGCGCCGGCGAGCGAAGGACCTCGACGGCAAGGAGAAGGGGCTCACGCTCCGACTGCGGGAGCTCGGCGGCCTCGTCCGAGCCGCGGGCGACCTCGCGGTTTTCGAGGGCGCGCCGCTCATCGAAGCCCGGCACATCGCCGAGGCCGTGCAACGCGCCAAGCCGATCGAAGAGCAGGTCAAAGCGCGCTACGGCTCGTACTACGCCGGGCTCGCTCGCGATGTGTCGGGTGCGCAGAAAGCCGCCGAGAGCCCCTACAACTACTGGAACTGGCACGAGCACGACGAGAAGCGCGGGTATGAGTAGCGCGCTTTACGGCAAGCCCCTCGGCTTCTTCTTCGGCTCGATCTTCTCGATGATCCTGAAGCGCCCCTCCCAGTCGTAGAAGTCCGTAGGCGGCTCGCTCGGCCCGTTCCACCGGTCGGCCTCGACCTTTGCGCGGAACACGAGCGCGCCCTCGGGCGTGCGCATCATCCAGCGCCTCTGGAGCGAGGGCGGGTTGATCTTGGGGTTTTGGAACGGCTCGAGGCCGAACTTGCGCACGAAAGGCGCGCCGAGGATGTTGAGGAAATAGAAGTCCGGGATCTTCAACTCCTCGAGGTGGCGCGGCGTGACCTCCCGGGCGCCCGACTCGTCGAAGTCGGCCTTGCCGAAGAGCGCCTCGCGCGAGATGAAAAAGGGCAGGAAGACCTGTGTGGCGAACCAGTGGAGACCTTGCTCGGCTTCCTCCTCGCGCTCGACGTCGATGAGGGGGCCCACGGGCGTCGACATCGTCGCTTCGTAGAACGCCGAGCCCTCGTAGCGCGAAGGCAGGTCGACCTGCGGCAGCTCGCGCACGGAAACGGTGACCGGCGCGGCCGTGACCGAACGGGCGCCTGAGCCTGCCTCCTCGCGCGGGATCTCGACCTCCATCCAAATCTGGGGCCAGTAGGCGGCCTTGACGCGCGCGACGACCTCCTCGAACTTCTCCGCGGCCCCCCGCGCCGCCTGGGACTCCACGACGGTCGTTTCCCCGCGCGGCCGCGGCTGGAAGAGGTACTTGCCGGGCACGGCCTTCGTCCCGTACTTGAGCCCGAGCTCCCGCAGCGTGTGGAAGCAGTCGGCGACGAACGACGGCCTGTCGCGCGGGAAGCGCCCGTAGAGCGAGAAGAGGACGTCGACCGTGGAAGACCCCGCGTCGAAAGGGGGGCGCCGGGCGAATAAGCCTGCCCTTCTAGTTCTCGGGACTTCCCTTCCCGACCCGCGGCGACTGCCGGGGGCCCGGCCCCAAGCCGAGGCCGGGGATCCGGTAGCGCCTTTCGAGCAGGCCCGAGGCCCGCGAGGCGGGCACGGTAATGAGAAGGTAAAGGGCCGTCGTGAGCAGGAAGAGCTCGAAGATCTTCGGGTCGATGTTCGTGAGGGTCTTCGCGAGGCTCGTGACCTCCACGACCCCGATGAAGAAGAGGAGGCTCGACGCCTTGAAGAGCGTGACGAACTCGTTCGTAAGGGGCGGCAGGACGAGCCGCAGCGCCTGGGGCAGCACGATGTGGGACATCGCGCCGAGGCGGTGGAACCCCACCGCGCGCGCGGCCTCGAGCTGTCCGCTCGCGACCGCGGAAATCCCCGCACGGAAAATCTCGGACTGGTAGCCGCCCGTATTGAACGTCATCGCGGCAACGCCGGCGACCAAGGACCGCGTGTGGATGTCCCAGCTTGGGGGCGCGGTCAAGAGCACGACCTCCCAGATGAAGAACATCTGAACGACGAGGGGCGTCCCGCGGACGAGCTCGACATAGAAGTCGGCAAACCGCCGCAGGCCGTAGCGAAGGCCGCCCAATGCGAGGTGCCGAGCCCGTGCGCCGCCCGCAAGGCCGCGCCTTCGCGCCCATACCCGGTGGGGCCCCGCGGCGCGCTCCCAGCCCGTGAGGAACCCGATTGCGAGCCCCAAGACGAAGGAGATGAGGGTGGCCAAGAACGCCACGGCAAGCGCGCCGACAAAGAGCCGAAGCACCGGGTCGTCAAACGTGTAAGGCGTGCTTGTAAAGTACGAGAAGTCCACCGAGCGGCCTTCGAGGAACACATAGCTCGCGCCCGCCACGCCGATGAGGATGATGGCGAGGGCGACCGCCGCGTCGAGGAGGGCGACGCGCCGCTCCCGCAGGCGTCGCGCCGCGTGGGTCTCGAATGCCGCCTCCACGCCCGTTCCCCCTACTCCAGGATCGTCTTCACGAAGGCCTGCGTGCGCTTGTGCTTAGGCGCCTCGAAGAACGCGGCGGGCGCCCCCTCCTCGAGGATCTCGCCCTCCGCCATGAAGACGATCCGCGAGGCGACCGTCCGCGCAAACGCCATCTCGTGGGACACAACGACCATCGTCATCCCGTCGCGAGCCAGCGACGTCATCACCTCGAGGACCTCCCTCGTGTACTCCGGGTCGAGCGCAGACGTGGGCTCGTCGAAGAGCACGGCCTTCGGCTCCATGGCAAGCGCCCTGGCGATCGACACGCGCTGCTGCTGGCCGCCCGAAAGCTGCGCGGGGTATGCGTCAAGCTTGTCGCCGAGCCCCACCCGGTCGAGGAGAGCGCGGCCGCGCCGCTCGGCCTCGGAGGCGCCGACCTTCTTCACCTTCGTGAGGCCGACGGTCACGTTCCTGAGGGCCGTGAGGTGCGTGAAGAGGTTGAACGATTGGAAGACCATGCCGACTTGGGCGCGCACCCATTCGGGCCGGATCTTGCGGTCGTTCACGCGGACGCCGTCGAGGAACACGCTGCCCTCGTCGGGCTCGACGAGGAGGTTGATGCAGCGAAGCAGGGTGCTCTTGCCCGCTCCGCTCGGCCCCAGGAGCACGACGACCTCGCCCTTGGCGACCTCGAGGTCGACGCCGCGAAGGACGTGGGTCTCCCCGAACCACTTGTGCAGCCCTTCGACGCGGATCATCCGGCGGCCCCCTCCATCCCCGGGACGGCGAGCCGGCCCTCGAGGGCGCGCACGAGGCGCGTGACCGCGAAGTTCACGAGGAAGTAACCCGCGGCGATGGCCGTCCACAAGAGGAAGAGCCAGTCGATGTGCCCCGAGAGCGGCACGCGGACGCTGAATTCGAGGCCGGCCCCAAAGAGCTCGGTCGCGCCCACGGCGGCAAGGAGCGAGGTGTCCTTGATCACATTCGAGAACTCGTTGCCAAGCGGCGGGAGCGAAAGGCGCATGGACTGCGGGAGCACGACCTGCCGCATCACCTGCCAGGAGGTCATGCCGAGGGCCTGGCCCGCCTCGATCTGGCCGCGGGGCACGGACTGGAACCCCGCCCGGAAGATCTCGGCCTGGTAGGCGGCGGTGTGGAGGCCGATCGCGAAGGCGGCCACGAAGATCGCGCCCGCGAAGGGGTCGAGGCCGCGCGGGATGAAGGCGGTGCCGAAGAAATACGCGAAGATCACGAGGATGAGGGGAGGCACGCCCCGCAGGAACTCGACGAGCACCCCCGAGGGCCAGGACAGGAAGCGCCACTTCGAGACGCGCGACCAGCCCCAGAAGAACCCGAAGAAGAGCCCGGTCGGGATCACGATCAGCGTGAACTCAAGGGTCGCGGCAAGCCCGCGCCAGAAGAGGCCAAGCCCCTGCGCGGGGAAGGCGAAGGCCCGCCAGAAGTCGCCGTCGAAGAGCGAGAAGGCGAAGGCCCACTGGAGCGCCGCAAGCAAGACGAGGACGGCCGCCGAGACCTCGGCGGCTCGCAGGGCCGCGCGGGGCATGCGCGAAAGGCCTTGGTCGGGTCGCCTCGCTCCGCCTTCCTGGTCCACCAACGCCCCGACCTCCCCGCGGGCTCGCCGCTCCTGGCGCCGCTCCCCTGAGCGGCAGGCCGCCGGGGCGCCCCCGGTCTAGAACCACTTGGCCGAAATCGTGTTGTACGTCCCGTCCGTCCGCATCTTGGCAAGCTCGGAGTTGATGAGGGGGAGCAGCTTGTCCGGGTCGCCCTTCGGGACCGCGAACGAGTAGAGCTCGTCAGTCTGGACGGCGCCCACAAGCTCGTAGGTGGTCGGGTTCGCCGCGACGATTCCCTCGCCCGCCGGCTTGTCAATGACCACGACGTCGACCCCGCTCGTGCGCAGGGCCTCGAGGACCTGCGTGACGTCCGGGAAGGTCACGGGTGTGGGCCCCGTGGCGATGTTGTCGGCCACCCAGAACTCGCTCGTCGTGCCCGCCTGCGTGGCGATGCGCTCGCCTTCGATGTCGGCGGCCACGCAGTTGCTTGCCGTGCAGGTCACGCCCGTGTAACCCTTGCGAACGAGGATCGCCTGGTCCGACTCGAAGTAGGGGTCCGAGAACGACATGGTCGCGTTCCGGTTCGCGCCGGTCGTGCCCGAGGACGTGATCGCGGAAGCCGCGATGTCCACGCGGTGCGTCTGCACGGAGGAGAGCAGGGCGCCGAAGTCCCGGAAGTCCCGCACCTCGAAGTGCTTGCCCCCGCGCGTGAGGATCGTCGTGATGAGGTCGATGTCGAAGCCCTCGGGCGTCTCGTTCTCGTCGAGGGTCTCGAAGGGCGGGAAGGGCGTGTTCGTCCCGATGATGTAGGTCTTCTCCGGCGCGGGGCCCGCGGGCGCAAGCATGCCCTTCGTCACGAAACCGGCGGAAAACGCGGCGGCCGCGACGAGCACGACGGCGGTGATGAACAGTCCACGGCTGATGCCCTTGAGCGCTTCGGGTGGCGGGGAACTTCCGGACATGAACTCCCAGTCTTGTTGGCTCGCTATATAAGGTATTCCAGGGCCGCAGCGCGCACGCGGGTATCAAAGGATGCGCTCCATCTTCACGCCGTCCTCGCTGTCGTTGTAGTAGCGCGGTAGGAGCCCCACCGGGCGGAAGCCGTGCCGGTGGTAGAACCCTTGCGCCTCGGCGTTCGAGGCCCGCACCTCGAGGCTGACGGTGCGGAAGGACCGCTCGAAGCACCGCTGGAGGAAGACCTGCATGAGGCGCGTGCCCACGCCGCGGCCCCGCAGCTCGGGCGCGACAGTCATGATCAGGATGCGCCCCGTGAGCGGGCCGTCGTGGATGCCGATGAGGACGCCGCCGATCCCCTGCCCCGTGTCGACAACGAGGAAGGCCTCGCGCCACGCCTGGGAGATCGAGGTGTAGAGGTCGGAGCGGAAGACCTCGCCGAACTGCCGCTGGATGAGGTCGATCACGCCTTGGAGGTCGCGCGGCTCGAACGCGCGGATGAGGACGCCGAGCACGACTTTTCGCAGGCGTGCGGCGCCTATAAAAAGCGCCGGTCTAGGCCTGCAGGCTAGGCAACTTTGGGGGAGGGCCGGCGGGTCCGTTCACGCGATTCTCCAAGGGGCGTCGCGTGGGCTTTTGCCCCGAGCCGTCGGCCGCCCTACGGTAAAGGCGAATAGGGTCGCAAGGGGTATCGTGCGCGCCGCCCAAGGCCTCAATGTGGCGGACGTGATTGTCGTGGGGGCCGGGCCCGCAGGCAGCCAGACCGCAAGGCGGCTCGCCGAGGGCGGCGCCGACGTCCTCTTGCTCGATGTCGCTCGCTTCCCGCGCGAGAAGCCCTGCGGGGGTGTGCTTGGCGAACGCGCCGTGGAAATGGCCGGCCCGCAGGTTGCCGACCTCGCCGAAGCGGTCGGCCAAGGCAGCGAGGTGTACTACGACGGCCGCCTCATGGGCTCCAATCGCCTGCGCGCCTACTTCTTCCGCCGGACGACGCTCGACGCCCACCTGGTGGGGCAAGCGGTGGAGGCCGGTGCCGTCCTGCGCGAGGGCGTGCGCGTGACCGGCGTCGAGGTTTCCCCGGAAGGGGCCTTCGTGCGCTCCCCGGGGGGCCCGTTCTCAGCACAGATCGTCGTGGGCGCCGATGGCACGAACTCCGTGGTCGGCCGAAGCGTCGGCCTCTCGCCGCTTCGTGGGGACAGCCGCTACGCGGCCCTTCGCGCGATCGTCCCGGTCACGCCGGACGAAGCCGAGGCGCTCGGCGTGGCCAACCCGACGCGGCAGGCGGTGCACTTCTTTTCCGACCTCTTCGGATTTGCCTGGGTCGCGCCCAACCGCGGGGCGGTCAACGTAGGGCTCGGCGCTTCGGTGGACAAGGCGGCCGGGCTCCGCGAGCGCTTTGCACGCTTCGTCGACGGGCTCGGGCTTAAGGCCGCCGCCGCGCGCGGCGCGCAAATCCGCTACATGCCGCTGCCACGGGTGTCCGCGCTGCGCGTGATCCTCACGGGGGACGCCGGCGGATTTGTCGGTCCCTGGAGCGGCGCGGGAATCGAGGAGGGGCTTGCCGCCTCCGAGGAGGCGGC
>DATEUP010000057.1:0-9359 GCA_035283065.1 Thermoplasmatota archaeon
GCGCCCGTCGCTTGCGGTCACCGTGACCGCGAAGGTGCCGGCGTCCTGGGCGCGCGGCGTGAAGCTGATCCGGCCCGCCGGCGTGATTTCGAAGAGCGCGGAGGCGTCGCTCCAGGTCACGGCCTCCCCCTCGGGGTCGGTCGCGGAGAGGTTGAGGGAAAACGGGACGCCGACGGTGGCCCGGGCGGGGGGCACGGGCACGATCGCCGGCGCGTGGTTCGTCCGGACGACCTCGACCTCGAGCGTGGCGCGTGCGCTCTCGAGGCCGTCGCTCACCTCGATGTCGACGAAGACCCTTGCCGGCGCGCCAAGCTTCGCCATCAGGCTGAGGTTCGTCCCTTCGAGGACCACCGCAAGGCCGGGGTCGCTCACGGAGAGGACTCGGTAGGCAAGCATGAACGGGGAGGTCTCCCCGTCCTTCACGTAGGCCGGGAGTGCGAGGGCGCGCTCGACGAGCCCGCCCTCGGGGACCTGGAGGCGCGGCAGCGCCTCCACTTGGGGGGGCGCGTTGATGTGGAGGGAGGCAAACGCCACGTTGTCCGCGCGCGTGTCCTCCGCCTGCTCGCCCGCCGGGTCGATCACGGCGTAGACGAGGAAGTCCCCCGGCGCCTCGAAGGACACGGTCGTCGAGACGCGCTCTGGGGCCCCGGGCGCGACCCTGGGAAGGACGGAGGCGGAAAGGACACGGCCCGCGGCCGGGTCGGCAAGGCGGAACTCGACCACGACATTGGAAAAGGCGGTGATCCCGCGCGCCTCCACGCTCCCTTCGACCGTGAGGGTCGCGTTTCGAACCGGCGTGCCGCTCACGGTAAGCCCGATGGGCGCGAAGGCGAGGTCGCGCTCCGGCACGGCGGCCACGGCCGATGTGTAGAGCGGGCGGTGGTTTGGCGCCGTCACGGTGAGGTTGAAGGGCTGCACGTCTTGGACCGCGAAGGCCAGCCTCGCGACCCCCGTCGCGTTCGTCGTGGCCACAGCTTTCCCGCCCCAACCCGTCGCGCGCACGAGAGCTCCCGCGACCGCCCCACCCCTGCCCGTGACAAGGACGTCCACCGTCGCTTCCCCCACGAGAGGCTGCCGGACCGGGCGCGCGTCGAGGTTCGCCGGGTCCTCCGTGATGAGCGAGAACTCGGGGTCCCCCATGAGGTTGTACGACACCCGCTCGGCGCGGAAATAATTCCGGTTGACCGCGTCGGTCGGCCCGTCCCTGAGGAAATAGGCGTTGTACCGCGCCTTGAGGTCCCCGAGGACCTTTCCCGGCTGCGAGTAGCCCTCCTGGAAGAGCATGTGGAAGAACTCGCGCGCGAGCCACCAGTTGCCAAACGCCTGCTGCCCCGAGACGTTCTCGAGCCGGAAATTCTCCCCGTTGCCCGCCACAACCGCGATGGCGCCGCCCGCCGGGGCCTTGAGGAAGGCCTCGAAGGACGTGTCGTCGCGGTCCGTGAAGTCGCCCGTGTAGCACGCCGAAACGTAGACGAACGGCAGCTGGTCGCCGTTCGTGAGGTTCAGGACTTCGTCAAAGCGCAGGGCCGGCGCCTCCGCCTCGCTCCTCCAGATGCTTCGCGTCCCCGTCGGGTCGTCGTACTGCGCGACCCCGCGGTTCGAAGTGTACCCGTGGCCCTCAAGCAGCAGGAACGACGCGCCGTTGTCGAGCGCGCTCTTCAGGGAGCCCGCAACGAGGTTGTCGGTGGCCGGCGAGTAGGAGCCGCCCTGCCACCTGGGGTAGTCGTAAAACCTCTCGAGCTCCATCCACGGCGGCGCCTCGGCCGCGACCTCCTCGTCGACCTTCCACGCGTTGTCCGTGAAGGGGTCGTAGCCCTCGTCGGCGCTCGTGTTGATGTTGTCAAGGACGTTCGGCCGGTCCATGAGCGCGCCCGCGAGGATCCCGCGGCGCGCCCAGATCCCCGGCGGCGGGTTCGTCTCGTAGGTGAGCTGGCGGGCGACCCAGAGGTCGAGCTGGGCCACGCTGTCCACGGGCACGCGCCCCACGTAGAGCTCGGGCGTCCAGTCCCCCTCGATGAGCTCTCCGAAGATGCCGTCGCCGTCCTCGTCCCAGTTCGACTCGAGGTTCCCGTAGTACGTGTCCGTCGTGTACCAGTTCTGGCTGTTGAAAAGGTCGCCGTCCTGCTGGGAGTCCGTGAAGACCTCGCGGTCGGGGATCGTCTGGTTGTCCCAGTCCCCGTCGCCCACAAGCAGGAGCCACTTCGTCGAGGGCGCCTTGTTGTAGTGGAGGTCGCGCAGGAACGCGTGGAGCTTCTCCCCGTCGTCGCGCCCCGCGAAGGTCGAGGTGATGTACTGGAGGGGGAAGACCTGCGCCGGGACGCCCTTGGCGGTCTTCCATTGGACGAGAGGCTGGAGGGAATCGGCCCACGAGAGGGGGGCGATTGCGACGTACTCGAGGCCGGGGATCGGGTCGAGGGAGTAGGTGGCCGTGGGCGTGGGGGCGGCCTGCGCGGTGGGGGAAAAGGCGCCAGCGAAGGCCGCGGACGCCGTGATCCATACCGAGACGAGGGCGACGGCCCGGCGGGCGCGCGACATTGCGGCTCAAGGCCGCAGAGCGCGCAATAAACCTTGCCAGACGTGCATCGACCGCGGCAAGCGCAGGGGGCGCGGGGGCCGCGCGTGGGGTCCATTGCCCCCTGATGTGGCGCGGCTCGCGCAGATCAATGACAATTCTTTAATAATAGTTCCGCCGTAGTAGGAATTATGTCGCTCACCTACGCGGACGCAGCGGCCCTCGTCTTCGGCACGAAGCCCTTCACGGTCCCTGAGTTTGCAAGGCGCACCGGCAGCCCCCGGGCCGCCAAGACCCTGAGCGAGCTCAAGCGCCGCGGCCTCGTCGCGCGCATCGGGCGCGGCCGCTACCGTTACCTCGAGGCCGACGAGCGGGCGGACCCGCGCGCCGAGGAGTGGAATCGCGCTCGTCGGGCAATCCTAGATGCGGGCCTGCCGATGGCCTGGACCGGGTCGTCCGCGGTCGAAGTGTGGACGGCCCACCGGTACTATGTCGGCCCCTCCGTCTTCCTGCGCGTCTTCCACCTCGTGGTCCCTGCCAAATCCCTTGATGCCTGGCGGGCGTACCTCCGTTCGAGGCGGATCTCATCCTCGAACCGGCGCTCCATCGGCGTGCGCGTCGTCCTCGAGCCCGTCCGGCGCATGCCTGCCCTTGAGACGGTCGAGGGGGAGCGTGTCATCTCCCGTGAGGCCGCCCTTGAAATCGTCCGCGCCAATCGAGCCGCGTATGCCGCCGCCGACAAGCTCTTCCTCAAGAGACCCCACCGAGCGTGAGCGGCAGGTTGCCGAGCTCCTCGATAGATGGCCCTGGACGCTCGGGGCCGTCGTGATCGGCGGATATGCTGTGGCCGCTCACGGCCGTGCACGCTATTCCGACGACGTTGACTTCGTGGTCGGCTCCGAGTCGCGAGAGGGCCATCGCCAGTTCCTCCTTGACTTACAGTTCGTGGGTCGGGAGTTGAGGTTCGGGACAAAGCAGCCGGGAGGCCTCGTTGTCGAGAGGTGGGAGAAGGCGCCCGTCACGCTGGACCTCCTTGTGGGGGGCGTCAGAGACCGCAAAGCGGAGCTGGAGGTCCCCGCATCGTGGGTCGCCAAGGACCCGTGGCGCGGCCGCCTTACGCTCCTTTCGACCCGGACGCGCACGGAGGTGCGGGTCTGCCGGCCCACCGCGCTCTTCGCGCTGAAACTCTTGGCGGGCCGGTTGCAGGACCTTGGGGACATGTTCTCGATGGAGGTGGCGGAGGTGGACGCGGCGGAGATCCGAGCGATGCTGGAACCCCTTTGGTGCGAGGGGCTCCAGGCAAAACTCGACCTTGTCGCTCGCCTTGTCGCCGACCCCAAAACGTACCGGGACGTCTGTTCGCGTGCAGCAGCCGGCTCGCCCGATAAGCGTGAAAACGTCCGCCGATGGCGAGTCCTGCAGAATAGGATCGCCGCGTGCAGGCCTTTGGCCTGACGCCGCCTACTGCCCGCGGTGCCTGCGGATCTGGTACGCGGTCCGCTGGACGCGCCGCGGAGAGATGCGCTTGCCTTGCGACGGCCGCGTGTGCTCGGAGCCCTTGCCCTTCTTGCCCATGCCGCGGCCGCGCTTGCCCGCCGGGGTGAGCCCGCGGAACACGCGGTTGCCGTGCTGGGGCTCGCAGATCCAGTTGATCTTGGGGTCCGACTGGACGGCGGGGTGGAACGGGTCGACCATGATGACCTCGTAGTAGTAGTGGCCGCCGTCGTCGCCCACCCAGTACGACGCGAGGACCTCGCAGTTCGGGTAGTGCTTCGCCACGCGCTCTTCGCCGATCCGCTGGATCGACTTCGCCGCCGTGATCTTGTTCACACCCATCGAGCGGGGCTTTCGGCCGTGGTTGAAGCGGCGCTTTCGAAGCGAGCCGCGGCGCACGCGCACGCGGACCACGAGGAACCCGGGCTTCGCGCGGTACCCGAGGGCCCGCGCGCGGTCGATCCGCAGGGGCCGCTCGACGCGCACGAAGGTGGGGGCGCGGCGCCACTCGATCTTGCGCGCCCAGTCGAGCTCTTGCTTCTCCTCGCTCGGCTTCTGCCAGGTGCGCCCGAGCCTTGCGTAAAGGGACTCGACCATCGCGCATCACCCAGGGATTCAAGCCCGCTTTCAAGGGCGGGAAGGGACGCAGACCGCTTGCCCTATTTGAAGATTTGCGGGGCCGCGCGCGCGTCCCTTGGCGCGCTGGCTCGGGGCGATTTCGCCTCGCGGCGCGCGCGTCCTTCCCGTGCGGCAAAGGCACCCACTATTCTCATGAGAATTCACACGGCGAGAAAAATTATCGAGTTGGGGAGGGGCCCTTGCGGAGCGCGCCTCGCCCAAAACGCTTTTCAACCATCATCCCCTGCCTCGCCACCTCGGCTCGTCAAGCCGCCTCCGCGCGTGCCCAAAGGACGCCGCAAGCCCAGGGGATAGGACCACAATGGCCGCCAAGAAGCCCAAAGGACGCCCGCGCCTCTACACCTCCCGCCCGCACCTCTTCACCTCGGAGTCCGTCGCCGACGGCCACCCGGACAAGGTCGCCGACCACATCTCCGACGCGATCCTCGACGACATCATGCGCCAGGACACGGGGTGCCGCGTGGCCGTCGAGACGCTCGTCTCCACCGGGATGGCGATCGTCGCCGGCGAGATCACGACGACCGCCTTCTGCGACTTCGTGGCCGTCGTGCGCAACACGATCCGCGAGATCGGCTACGACGACCCCGCCACGGGCTTCGACTGGCAGTCGGTCGCGGTCCTTTCCTCGATCAAGCCCCAGTCGCGGGACATCGCGAGGGGCACGAGCCTCAAGATGAAGAGGAGGCAGGGCGCCGGCGACCAGGGGCTCATGTTCGGGTTCGCCTGCGTGCAGACGCCGACGCTCATGCCCGCGCCGATCTACTACGCGCACCGCGTGACGGAGAGGCTCGGCAACGTGAGGCGCAAGGGCATCCTCCCGTACCTCTACCCCGACGGGAAGTCCCAGGTCACCTTCGAGTACCGCGGCGGCAAGCCCGCGCGGGTCCAGGCCGTCGTCGTGGCGGCGATGCATAGGGACGTTGTGAGCTACGAGAAGATCAAGCGCGACGTGATCGACGAAGTGATCCTCCCGTGCTTCCCCGAGGCGCTCATCGACAAGAAGACGAAGTTCTTCGTGAACGAGACGGGGAAGTTCGTCGAGGGCGGCCCGCGGGCCGACACGGGGCTCACGGGCCGCAAGATCATCGTCGACACGTACGGCGGCTACGGGAGCCACGGCGGTGGGGCCTTCTCTGGCAAGGACCCGTCGAAAGTCGACCGGTCCGCGTCGTACATGGCCCGCCACATCGCGAAGAACGTCGTGGCGGCCAAGCTCGCCGACGAGTGCGAAGTCCAGCTCGCCTACGCGATCGGGGTCGCCGAACCCGTCTCCGTGCTCGTGGAAACCTTCGGCACCTCCGATCTGCCGGAGGCGGCCATCGAGGAAGCCGTGCTCGACACCTTCGACCTCACGCCCTACGCGATTATCGAGTACCTCGACCTCCTTCGCCCGATCTACAAGAAGACCGCCGCCTACGGCCACTACGGGCGCGACGACCCGGACTTCACGTGGGAGAAGACGAACCCGGCGAGCGCGCTGAAGAAGCGCGCCGAAAGCTACGCGTGAGCGACACAGGGTGAACGGCGCCGGCTGTTTCACTCGACCGATCCGATCCGCTTGACGTCGTCGAGGTCGTGGTGCGCCGCCCGCGCCTGCTTGCGCTTGCGCAGGTCCTTGGGGGCGACGACGCGCACGCCCTCGCCGCCGACCTGCGCGGCGCGGGCGCGCCCGTCGAGCGGCTTGAATTGGGGGTCCTGCTGGAAGGCAAACGGCCACCCGGCCACCTCGAAGCGCAGGCCCGTCGGGCCCTTGGCCGTCTTCGGACGGGTGGAAACCTGCTTGGCTTCGCAGTCGTGCATGGAAAAGAGCAGCAGGCGCCTTGCGGTGTCCGTGTCGGGGATAAGGAAATCGATGTCCTCCGTCGACCGCGTGTACCCGTACGTGGCCACCGCCCACGCTCCGTCGAGGAGAGTCGGCAGGCGGTAGAACCGCATGCGGCGCACGACCTTGCTGAAGACCTGCTCAAGGGGCACGTCGAATTTGCGCGTGGGGTGGCGGAGGCGCAGCGCCCTCTCCATGGCTTCAAAGATCGGTTCGGCCACGGCCGGCGAGCCGGTGGCGGGTAGTTGAACGTTGCCGCCCTCAATAGATCTCAATCCGCAGCCCGCTTGGGTCGTAGAACGCCAGGTTCTCCCCGACATTGTCCTCGTACTCGATGTGGAAGTCCTTGAGCCGCTGGATGAGGTCGCGCCGCTCCTTCGAGTGGCGCATCCGCACGGCGATGTGGGGCTCGTCGCCCGAGTAGTCCGGCTTCTTCCCGACCACGAAGGCGAGGTACGACTTGTCGTCGAACTCGATCGTGAGAACCCGGGGGCGCACGCCCTCGGGGAGCGGCCCCTTGGTCTCGACCCACCCATGGTCGGACATCCCGGAGACGCCCCGCAGCTTCCACCCGAGGACCCGCGTGTAGAAGTCCATCGTCGCGGCGAAATCGACGAGCGGCAAGTCCACGTGGTGGACGCGTTCCGGCACTTCGGGGCCTCCCGTGGCGGGGTCAGCGGCTCTCGTCAAGGAAGCGCCGGAGCCCCGGTCGCGAGTCGAGCGCGCTCTCGAAGTCCCCGCCTTCAGGCGACGCGCTCGGGGCCGCCGCCGTGGGTGCCGCGCGCCTCCCCTTGCCGGGAAGCGCCGGGAGCCGCGGCAGGCGCGGCAGCCTCGGTAAAGCCGCGGTGATCCGGGCCCTTCCGAACCTCAAGTAGAGCAAAGCGCCCGCAAGGCCCGCTCCCCCGAGGACCGCGAGGAGCCCCAGAGTACCCAACTGGTCGAGCAGCCCGTTCTTGGCGTGGACTTCGAAGGCCTGGTAGGGCGCGGCCTTAGGGCCCGACCGCGTGATCCCCTCGTTGTCGGTCGCCCGCACGAAGTAGAGCGCCTGGCCGCCCGCGCGCAAGGCCGGCAGGTCGCCCGTGTACGTCGTGCCGTCGGCGCCCGCCGCCATCGGCCGTTCGGCCCAGGTTGCCCCGTCGTCCGTCGAGTAGACGAGCGAGACCTTCCCGCCATCGACCCCGTTGAACGCGTCGACCTTCGCCGTGACGCGGGCCTCGGCGTTTGCGTCGACCTCGCGCGACGGCTCCGCAAGGACCTCGACAACGGGCGCCAGGAGGTGCAGGTCGTCGGCGACCTCCGCGAGGTAGAGCTCGGGGGCAAGGACGAGCTGCGCCTGCATCAGGATCTCCTCGGCGGGCGGCTGGAATTCGTGGCCCATCTCGATCGTGAACGCGTAGGCGCCCGCGACTCCGTAGGTCCAGTCGTCCCACACGCCCGCGGTCTTGTAGAGGTCGTAGCCCTGCTGGGGCGTGTACCCGGTCTGGTTGGCCATGACATCGGCCATCGCCACGAAGTCCGCATCGTCGGGCGACGGGTCGCCCGTGTGGCCCCAGGGGTAGAGCACGAGCCCCGAGTACGAGTGGAGCGAGAGGGCGGTCTTGAAGTCGTGCGCAAGCTCGAAGTCGCGCAAGGCGCGCGCCTCGGCTGTCGAGAAGGCGCCGGGGAGCGACTCGCCCGGGCGCCACCCCACGATGCCCGCGTACCCGTCCGCCCGCAACGGCCCCGCGTAGTCGTCCGCGCAGGCCACATGGGAGTCGCCCTGGAGCTCGCCCCAGTGCCAGTCGAAGTTGCGGTTGATGTCCGTGCCGGTGCACGCCAGCCCGACGACGCCCGGGTTCGGCTCGCGGTTCTTGCGCCAGAGGTTGTCCGTCGTGTGCGCGTACTCGATCCCGTCGGGGTTCACCATCGCAAGGATGTAGACCTCGCGGTTGTCGACAATCCACGACGCGAACGAGTCGTTGTCAAGGACGCCCGGCGGGGAGACAAGCAGGGCGCCCTCGGGCGTGCGCCGGTAGTGGCCCGTGAGGTAGTTGAGCAGGTAGGCCGCGGCGTGGTAGGTCGTCCACTCGCGCGCGTGGGTCCCCGCGATCACGAGGACGTCGGGCTCGTCCTCTTCGTCGGCCCCCACGTTGTCCGACACCTTGGCGACGAGGAGCTGGCGCGACTCGTGGGTCGACCCGATCGAGGAGAGCGAGACGATGTCGGGGTTCGCGGCCGCGACCGCCTTGATGAGGTCGTAGACGTCGGCCGTCGCGTGGTACTCGGACCACCAGTCGTCGGTGTAGACGGGCTCGCGCTGGGAGAGCCCCGCACCGGCGCCGGAGGCGGGGACCGCCGTGAGCAATACTTGCGCGGCGAAGAGGGCGACAAGTGCCGCGCGCGTCCTCTGGGGGCCGGCCATCGAGCGCGGGAGCGGGAGGCCGCGGCGATATAGTTTGCCATTTGAGGGGGGCGGCCGCCCTTGCGTCAGAAGACGAGCACCTTGTCCGCCTCGAGAGTCCACTCCGTCATCTCGTCGAGGCTGCTTCGCCGCGCGCCCTTAAGGAGCTCGGACTCCTGAAGCCCCCTCGCGTCCATGCAGCTGCCGCAGACCCCGACCGAGGCGCCCTTCACGGCGACTCCCTTCAGCATCCGCTCGATGTTGTAGTAGCCGTCGGGCGTCGTTTGGCCCGACTTCGCGCAAAGCGCCCCATCCCCCACGAGGAAGATCCGCAAAGCGGGCGCGGGCTTGGCCTTGAGGAGGTTCAGCGCAAGGCGCATCGCGTTGTACGGGCGCTCGCCGCCATAGGGGGCGTCGTTCACGATGAGGAGGATCTTCTGCGGCATCGAACTCGACTCTTCGCGCCGCGGCATCAAGGTTGCGCCCCTACGCAGCCGGGGAGCCTCCCCCCG
>DATEUP010000058.1:0-12718 GCA_035283065.1 Thermoplasmatota archaeon
CTTTGCGGCGGTCGACTTCGCCTGGTACGGGCCGCCTTACCTTCGGGGTGCGGCGATGCCGCTCGAGATTGCCGCCGTGGCCGAGACCGTGCGCGGAACTCCGCCGCCCCAGGACGAGGCGGTAAGGGCGGTCGTGTACCCCGGGGGCAAGGCGAGCGAGCCCGACGAGTTTGACATCGCGGGGACGGTGCTCGCCTCGGCTGAGGCGCACTACGAGGGCGGGATGGGCGTGATCGTGAAACTCGAGGTCAAGCCGATCGAGTGGATCGACCTATGGATCCACCAGAGCCTCATCGCGCGGATCCCGAAGCCCGGTGAGGGCGTCGAGGCGCGGGCCCGCCTTTTTGCGCTTTGGGCTGGGCAGCGGACCGCAGACCTCGCGGTGGGGTAGGCTTCGCGACCGGCCGCGGGCCGGCGCCGGTTCACCGGCGCCTGAAGAGGCCCACAGCGGCGACCGCTACCAGGGCAAGAGCGGCCGCGACGCCAAGCAGCGGCGAGGGGGCGGCGGGCGCAGGCCCTGCGGCCACGCCCGATTGGATCTCGATCACGTGCGAGCTTGGAGACGGGATCGAGACCACGAGCACGCCCGTGCCGTCGTAGGCGCTCACGCTGTACTCGACGTCGACCCCGTCGTCGGTCGCATCGAGCGAATCCGCCAGGCTGTCCGCGGGCCGGACCGGGCGCCCGTCCACGAGAACCGTGCGAGTCCCGGAGGAGGCCGGTGTCACGAAGCGGATGATTACGGACGTGGGCGCGTTCGTGGAGGAGGCAACGGATACGACGATTCGGCCGCCCGCGTGGGTCACGATCACGTCGGCCTCGCCGTAGGTCGACACGTCGATTTCGTCGGTGTCGCTGGCGCCCACGTAAACCTCGGCGGCAAGCCGCCGGCCCTCGGCCGCGCCCGTGATGAGCGCTTCGGGTGAGGGGTCGAGGACATGGGAGCGGAAGAACACGTGGCAGGCGACCGTCGAGGCGACGCTGAAACTGCCATTCTCATCGTCGAGGCTCGTGGCGTTCTCCCCGCAGGTCGTCCACACGGACGCGGTCCGGTTCGAGCCGTTGATGGAGAGCGCGATCGTGCCGTTGGCCCCCCAGGACGCGCCGATGCCCTCCGCAAGCTCGAAGAGGGCCGTCGTGTTCGAGTCGATCGTAATCTGCAGGATCGAGCTCGGGTTGTCGTGCACCTGGGCTGTGGCGCGGGTCCCCGTGACTTTGACCAGCGACCCGACAAACGTCTTCTCCTCGAGCGCATAGCCGTCGACGGCGACCGCGTCGAAGAAGCGGACGCCTTCCGATGTGAAGTTCTCGATGATGCTCCCGTTGGCCGGGGCAAAGAGGCTCACGAAGGTCCCCGCGATCTCGCCGGAGGTGTTGTTCTCCGTCAGCCTTCCAGGTCCCGGCGGCGAAGCCGGAACGGCGGAGGGCGGGGCCGCGGCGCCGGGCGGTAGGGCAACGGCGAGCGCCGAAACCGCGAGCAGGGCCGCCAGCCCGAGGCTGATTGCGGCCAAACGTCTTTTCATTCTAGCACCTCGGTCGGGGCCCTTCTCCATCCTTCTTGTGGGCCCTTGCGATATTTAACCGCTTTAGATCGAAACTCAAAGGTGGAGGCTTGGGGCTCTCGCTGATGGGATCCAACGGGGCAGGGCATATAACGGGGTAGGCGCGGTCGAGGGCCACGGTGGGGGGTAAGGCGTGGGGATTCTCGAGGCGTTCTTGGGGGCGGCCGTGGCCGGGTTCGGAGGGCTCCTGATGGTCGTGGCGGCCCTCGCGTGGCGGCGCGCAAGAGACCGGAAGATGGCCGTGCTCTCCGCCGCCTTCGCGGCGCAGGCGGCGGGCGGGGCGTTTCTCCTTGCCTCGGAGTTCCTTGGCGCCTCCCTGGGCGCCACGGCGCCGGTCGGTTTGGCGGCGGCGACGCTTGCCAGCCTGGTCCTGCTCTACGCCGCGCTCTTCGCGCGGCGCGGCTGAGACCCCCAAGGAGGCGCGGCCTTGAGCCATGGAGCGCCAGAGCGAACCGACGGGATCCGAGCGCTCGAGCTCGAAAACCGCCGGCGGCTCTACGACTTCATCCGCCGCACCCCCGGCGCGCACCTGCGCGAAATCCAGCGGGGCGTGTCCTTGCCCTATGGAACGGCGGAGTACCACCTTCACGCGCTCGAGGAGGCGCAGCTTGTGCGCACGAGTGAGGACGGGAACCTGAAGCGGTACTTCGCGGCCGACTTCGCCTTCGCCGACCGCGCGCTCTTGGGGCTCCTGCGAAAGCGGCCGGTGCGCTCGGTCGTCCTCGCGCTCCTTGAGCGGGGCGAGCTTTCGCACCAGGACCTCGCGCACGCCGGGGGCATCAAGCCGCCGACCCTCTCCTACCACATGCCGCGCCTCGAGGCCGCCGGCGTCGTGGTGGTCCGGCGCGAGGGGCGCTACTCGTTCATCCGCCTCGTGGACCCGAAGCTGATGACACGGCTGCTCGTTGCGCACGCCCGCTCCTTCGCCGATGGGGCGGTCGACCGTTTCCTCGAAACTTGGTCGGGCTTCGCCTTGCCCGGATCGGAGGCGATCCCCGCGGTTAAGGAAAAAGGAAAGGAAGAGGGGGGCAAGAGCCCCCCGAAAGTCGGTCACGCCTGAATGTGCGCGGGCGGGTAGTGCTCCTCAGCGTGCTCGTTGGCCTGCTCAGGGAGCTCGTCGGGCATTCCAGCGTCCTCCGGGGGCACATCGTCCGGCTGTCCGGCGTCCTCAGGGGGGACGTCGTCCGGCTGTCCGGTGTCCACGGGGGGGAGTTCCTCGGGCTGGCCCGCGAACGCCGGGGGGTGCTCGGCGCCGGCCTGGTTGTGTTCCAGGCCTGCGGCCGGCATGTTGGCGTGCGCGGCGCCTTGCCCGGGGTTTGCGTCTCCCCAGACCGACTGCCCCGCGTAAGCCGCCGCCGTCAAACCGGCGGAGGCCACCACCGCGAGGCCGACAATTGCTGCAAGGGTTGTCCTTCGCATGGTTGTCGCCACCCCTCACCCAGGCTCGTCGGTATTTGAGCCTCCTCGATCGACTGTCGAAGTTGGTCGGATTTCCCCACGTCAGAGAGGTTGAGGGTTGATCGAGATTCCTTCAAATAACGGAAAGCGCCCAAGGGGAGGCAAGGTGCCCCGCGATGCCCCGCACGACGTCCCTGCTAAGAGCCCCGGCCGCGATCTTGTCGATCTGCCTGCTCGTGCTGGGCGCCTTCCTCGTTGCCGCGGCGCCGCCTGCGACCGCCGCCGCCCCGACGGTGAAGGACATGACGTTCTTCATGCACTACGTGAACGCCACGGAGACCTCGAAGACGCTGCCCGGCGCGGACTCCACGTGGACGTATTTCGACACGACGACCGAGTGGAATGACGTGAATGTCACCTTCCCCGTGAACGGCTCGGCGCTCGTCTTCGACTGGTCGCTTGTCCCGGTGCTGCCCGGGCCCGTGACCGTTACGGGGTACTCGTTCGCGTTCTGGGCCGAGTCGATCTCCGGCAACCCGAACGCGCAGACGACGCTCGAACTTGTCGAAATCAATGCGACGGGCCCCCAATCCGTCGAGACGGTGAACTTCGGCTCCCAATCCCATACGGTCTCCCCCTCGCTCAAGCAACTCAATGCAACCCTGGTATCGCCGCACACGTTTGCGGCGGGCTCGTCGGTCCAGTTCGTCCTCACGCTCAATCCCGGCTCGGGCTCCATGCTCATCATCTTCGACACCGCGCGCGCCGACTCGCGGGTCGTCCTGCGGACGGCCGATGCGCTTGCCGTTGCATCGATCGATGTCCAGGACAGCGCGGGCGCCTCGGTCGCGTCGCTCGACCCCCAGGCGGCCAACAGGACCGCCCGGTTCGTGGCGACGGTGGACGACCCGTACGGAGGCTACGACGTCGTGCGGGCGAACATCACGATCCTCTCGCCCACGGGTGCGGTCCTTGTCGACAACGCGTCCATGGCGCGGACGGGCGGCACGCCGATCTCGCGTGCCACGACCTTCGCGTTCGGCTGGAACTACAGCGGCCAGCCGCCCGGCGAATACCAGGCGATCGTCCACTCGATGGACAACAACGGCGTGAACTGGTTCACGCACTTCGCGCAGTTCAGTACGGGGCCCTACGGCGACTGGAGTGCCCGCTCGTTCTTCATCGGGAGCCTTCCGCTCTACGCCTGGGTCAAGGTCGTTGACGACCGCGATGTTGCGCTTTCGGGCGCGGCGCTCGAGGTCCTCGATGGCGGTACCGCCGTGGCTAGCGGAACGACGGACGCCTTGGGTCTTGCAAACCTCACGGCCTTTGCCGGTAACTACACGCTGGCCGTGGGGTGGGCGGGCGTGGAGGTTTCCCGCTCCTCCCTGAACCTCACGGGAAACGTCACGCAGGGGTCCCCGATTGTCGTCCACGCGGCTGTCTACTACCCCGCGCTCAAGGTCGTCGACGGTCGCGGTGCGGCGGTCGAATACGCCTTCGTCTACCTCACGTATGCGAATGGGACCGTCACGGCGGTCCCTTTCCGGACGGATGAATCGGGCGCGGTTGCGCTCGCCCAGGTAACGGGCGGCGTTCACGCGGCACGGGTGCTCTGGCGCGGGGTCGAGGTCGCGGGCGGCCCCATCACCGTCAGCGCCAGCGCGGACGTCTCGGTCGGCGCCGCGGTCTTCTACCTCAGCGTCCAGGTGAACGACGCGGCCGGTGCGCCCGTCGAGCTTGCGCTCGTGCGCCTCGACGACGCGGTGTTCGGCCTCCTGTCGGCCTCAAACGTGACCAGCGCTTCGGGGCGCTTCACCGAACGGCTGCCGCGCGGCACTTACGACGCCACCGCTAGCTGGCGCGGCCTGGCGGTCGGAGAGGTCGCAGGCACGGTCCTTGACGCGGACAAGACGGTCACGATCAGCGCCAGGGTCTTCGCGCTTACCGTCAAGGCCGTGAAGGCCGACGGTGCGCCGATTGCAGGCGCCACCGTGACCGTATTGACGGCTACGGGGACCGTGTACGAGGTCCAGGTGACCAACGCGGATGGCACAGCCACGTTCCGCATGCCGGGCGGCACCTACAACGTGGCGGGGCACTTCGCAACGACGACCTACTGGTCGCCGGTCGAACAGAGCGTCGGCGTGGCGAACGTGACCCTCGACCAGGGCAAGACCGTGGAGCTCAAGTTCGACCAGGTACCCGGGTCGTTCGTTGGTTCGAACATGTTCCTCGCTCTCCTCATGGCCGCGCTCCTGGTCGCGCTGCTCCTTCTGGTGGTGCGCCGGATGCGCAAGATCGAGGGGCGGCCAGGCCAGCCCGGCGAGGGTGCGTCGGCCGAGGCCAAGCCCGGCGAGACGCAGCAGCCGCCAACGACGTAGAGGCACCGAGGATTGCTCACCCTTCAGAGGCCTGGCGTCACCGGCACAGAGCCCTCGACTCGTGCGGAGCCAAGCTCGCCGCTCAGGTCTCGGATCTTCAGGGCCATCAGCTTGGCCCTTCCCTGAAGGTCGTCGACCACGAGAGCGTCCACCTGACCGGAAAGCCCGTTCGGGTCTTGGCTCAGGATCAACCGCCCAAGCCTCCGTTGCGCGTCCGCGAGGGCTCGGCTGACCGTTCGGCGCCGTTCGCGGGCCAGATCGCCAAATCGGGCGCCCGCGGCATCGAAGACTCCGGTTTGCACTCGGCCGCCCCGGCGACCCGATTTCCCGGGGGCGTATTTTCTTCCACTCGATCAACTCTCGATCCGATGCACGGTGGGGGGCCCGAAGGGGGTGTTTAGGGGCCGAGGTTGGCGGGTCGCTATTCGGGCCGTGTCGTTTGGTTGTCGATTCGCGAGCCGACCCGGTCATTGGGACGCGCGGCGCCGGCGGGACTCGCGGCCCTCACGGAGGCGCCGGGCGACGCGCTTCGAGTCGATTGCGAGCCCGGCGAGGGTCGAGGAACGCATCATCTTGGCTTTGCCCTGCTCTTCCGCCCTGCGCAGGCGCGATCCAAGCCGCGCGAGGTCCTCGCGCAGCGGGCGCATGAGGGCGCCAACCTCCTGCGGGAACACATCGCCGAACTGCCCGAGTATCGCTCGGACTTCTCGGTCGATCCGCTGGAGGTCCGCGCGCAGGCCCTGGAGGGCGGCCGAATGGCCGGCGGTGCCGGCTTCGAGGCGCCCGCGAATCCGCTTGAGGTCTTTGGAGATGCCCGAAAGCGCGGCCGAGCTGCGGGCCACGGCGCGAGCTTCCAAGGACGCGCGCAAAAGCCGGGCGCGCGCGCTTGCCGCCGCTTGGGCCGTTCTCGCCTTGGCGCCCCTGAGGCGCTGTGCCAGGGCGGCGCCTCGTGCCCGGCGCGCGGCGGTTTTGGCCTTTTCACGAACATCGAGCTCAAAGGGCTGGAGGGCCGCGTTGGGGTCTGATTCGAGCATCGTGGTGCTTCCGCGTCCCCTTCGATTCGGGGGACTACATGAGTGGAACGGTTCAATTGTCGAAGTTGGCTGCAAAGAAGGGAGCGGGCACTCGTGCCGCCTGGCGCTTCGGTGTGTTCATAGCGTGACGGGTCGTGCCGGGTCTCGTTGCAGAAGATCCCGATCGAAGCAGGCTTCGATGGCGGGCACGGCTCCCATTGGGACGCGGTCCTCGAAGACCCGGGCGAACTCGCCCGCGTGATCAAAGAGACCTACAGGCGCGGCACCGTAGACGAGGGCGTCGCGATCGTGCTGCGCGAGGAGGGAGTGATCCATGCCCGTGTCCGTGCGCTCCCTCTCGGGACACCCGACTTCGAGGCGCGCCTGATCGAAGTCACGATCCGCGGGAAAGACAAGCCGGGCGTGGCGACGGTGTACCCGCACCTCAAAGGGGCGGGCGCGGGCCTTTTGGTCGACCCCCGGCGCGTGACCGAGTGGGGCCACGGGGCTTTCGAGGCAGAGGTCGGCGTGAGGCTGGTCCAGGCGGAAGGGGAGGTCGTGTTCTTTGCGACGGACTACCACGAGAAGCGCGCGGAGTACCGAAGCGGCGAGCCGGCCAGGGTGGCGCTCTCCGCGATCGCCTACACCTGCGGGATCATCTCGCCCAAAGAGCGCATCGAGGCGTTAGGCGACTGGAAGGTGGACGTCTCCCGCGCCTCGATCGTTGCGCCGCTCAAGGACTCGGAAAGGGCGCCCTACTACGACGACGACTTCTTCCTCCAGGGGCCGGTCGTCGACTGCGCCCCCTTTGCCTACCCGCCGTGGGGCGAGGGCGCGATCCTACGCCTCGAGCTCGAGGGGATCGGAGCCACGCCGGTCTTTGTCCGCAAGAAGGACTTCCCGCACGGCTGGCCAACAAGGGGAGAGTTCGTGGCCGCCTACTCTTGGTTGCAGGGGCGGATCGTGGCGCCCTCTGCCTGAGCGATGGTACCGCCGGGCGGGCGGCGAAGCCTTAAGGTGGCCGGGGCGGGTTGGGCTGCGGTCGCCCATGGAGATCGACGTGCGCCCGTTCGGTCCGGCCGGCACGCAGGACTTCTTCTCGCTCCACTCGACGCCGCCCGGCGAGTGCTTCTGCGTGTTCTGGTGGCAGGAACCGGGTGACGACTGGTCGAAGGTTACCGCGGCCGAAAACCGCGCGAAGCGCGAGGGGCTCCTTGCGCGCGGCGAGTACGACGGCTACCTTGCCTACGCGGACGGCAGAGTGGTCGGCTGGTGCCAAGTGGGGCCGCGGGACCGTCTCGGGCACCTGGCCCGCAGGATGAAACCCGACGCGGACGCCAAGGTTTGGGCGATTTCCTGTTTCTACATTCTCCCCGAAATGCGACGGCACGGCGTGGCGACCAAGCTCCTTGATCACGCGCTCCAGGAACTCAAAGCAAAAGGCGCGCGCGTCGTCCAGGCCTACCCGAGGCGGGGCCCGTTGCTCACCGTCGACGACATGTGGAACGGGCCGGAGCCCATGCTGGCAAGGGCGGGTTTCATCGTGGTGCGCGACGATCCGGAGCGTCCGATCCTGGAGAAGCGCATGGGCTGATGGCGGCTGCGCCACGGCGATGGGCTCAGTCCGCGCCGCCTCGGCTCTCGGACGGCGAGAACTCCTCGGGCGTAAGCATGGCCTTCAAGGTCTCGTCAAGCACCGGCTCGAGGCGCGCGCTTCGCAGCTCTTCGGCGAGAAGCTCGGCGAACGTCCGGTCAAGCTCTGCCAGGAACCCGGTAAGGACCGCCCCCGAATTGGCCGCAACGAAGAACTCGACCGCCCGGCGCCGCTCGGAGGCCGCTACGCGCACGACGACGTGCTCGTCGCCGTATTTCGTGCGGCCGTAGAACCACGCGCGCCCGCTGAAGGGTGGGCCCGCCGTCGCCATGCGGACGAGCTTCACGTCGCGGACAGACACCACGCGGGCCGCAAGGTCGAAGAGGTCCTGGAAGGGTACCGAGGCGGGCAGCGCGGTCACGCGGTAGATCTTCGCGTCGCGCGCGGCGATTGCGGTTTCGACGAGGCGCTTGAGGGTCGCGCTGTTCGCGTGGTCCGGCGTGAAGAAGATGGGGCAGATGATCTCGGCCTGCCGCGTCTTCATGGCGACCGTCCGCTCGGCGCCCGACGCGTCGCGGTACGTCGCCTTGCCGCTGATGTCGGTCTCCCCGCACACCTGGGGATCGAGGTAGTAGACGGCCCCCACCCTTTCGCCCGGCGCCACATCCCCGAGGCGCACGGTGGCGCCTTGGCGCTCGAGGGTAGTCGGCTCGACGCGCGCAAGGACGAGGAGTCCCTCGTTGAAGCCCACCGTGAGGGTTGCGTTAGAGAGCTTCTCGTTCGTGAGGTTGGCAACGGCTACCTTGAGGCGGACGTAGCCGCGGTAGTGCTCGGTGCCCGAGAGGACTTTCACGGTCCTGTCGGCGGAGGCCTCGCGGACTTCGGCCCGCGTGCGGGCGGCGGTCGTCGCCAGCAGGGGCGCCACGAGCGCCTCGATCCCCCGGAAGGCGTGGCGATCACCGTTCCAGCCTTCCACGACGCCCGCGTAGGCGAGCTCGAGGCGTTTCAGGGTCTCCCGCAGCTTCTCGCGCATCGCGCTGTCGGGCGCCCCGTAGCTGATCGCGGCCCCCACGAGGTGTGGGCTGCGTTCGAGCACGATCGTGTGCTCGCCGTAGCTAAGGCGCGACAGGGACCCTGCCTCGCGGAAAGAGTCGCGGATGAACTCGGTAACGGCGGCGAACATGGACCCCAGGACCTCCGGGCTCTCGAGCTTCGATTCGGCGCCCGGCTCGGCGTGGTAGATCAGGCGGCCGTCCTTGTAGAGCACCAGGAGCCCCTCGAGGACGTAGGAGGGGCCGAGGGGGGTCCTCGGCGTCGGGCGCAAGGCGGCCCCGGAACCCGCCGCAGGTGCAAGCGGAACAGTCACCGCTTGGCGGCGCCGGTAGGCAACGGTTACGCCGAGGGCAGCAAGGCCAAGGCCCACGAGGATGAGGGAAGTCAACAGGATTCCGTCGGGGGCGCGTGAGCCGGACGGCTGGCTGCCCGTCGTGGGGGCGGCGTCGACGACAACCGTCTTCATGTCGCTTGCTTTGTTGCCCCACCCGTCGTGCGCCCAAAACGTGACTGTGTAGGTGCCTGGAACCTCGAAGCGGAACGACGTGTTGCCGCCCGAGAGGTTGGCGGGGATTCCCCCGTAGTCGAACGTCCACCATAGGACGCCGCTGGCGGCGAAGGTCGGGTCGTCGTCGGAGGCGGTGCCCGTGAAGTTGGCGATGGCGCCCGCTACGAGGTGGTCGTCCGTCCCGGCGTCGACGACCGGCGGCGTCTGGTCGGGGCTCACGACCGTGAAGGTCGCAGGGGCCGCGTTGCGGTTGCCCCAGGGGTCGACCGCCGTCAGGGTCGCAGTGTAGGCGCCAAGCGCCCAGAAGGTGAAGGTCGCTTCGAGGCCCGTGAGGTTCACCGCGCTGCCGTTGTAGGTGAAGGTCCACCAGATTTGCCCGGCCGCGGGGAACGAGGGGTCGTTGTCGGAGACGTTCCCGCGCAGCAGAACCGGCACACCGGCCGGGACGACAGGATCCGTGACCGTGCTGACGAACGGGGCGACCGTGTCGGGGCTTTGCACCGCGACAACCAGGCCGTCGGAGGCGAGGTTGCCCCAGCCGTCCCTGGCGAAGAACACGACTTCGAAAGTGCCCAGCTTCCAGAACACGAAGGCCAGGTCATTCCCGCTCACCGTCTGGGCCGTCCCGTTGTACGTGAAGTTCCACCAAGTGAGCCCCGTCGAGTTGAAGGAGGGGTCGTTGTCGGTGGCCGCTCCGTGGACCGCGGCCAGCTCGCCGGCGACCACTTCGATGTCGGGGCCGGCGGACGCAACGGGCGCCTGCTGGTCGGGGCTCTCGACCACGACGTGCACGGTGGCGTTGGCTTGGTTGCCCGACCGGTCGGCGGCCGAGAAGGTGAGCGTGTAGGGTCCGAGCGCCCAGAACGTATAGGAGAGGTTCTGGCCGGTGAAGAGCTGGGGCGTGTCATTGTAGGAGAAGGCCCACCCGAAGGTCGCGCCCATCGGGAACCCGGGGTCGTCGTCGACAGCCGAGCCCGAAAAGGACACGAGGACGCCCGCCTGGACCGTGCGGTTGGGTCCCGCGTCGACCTCCGGCGGTGTAGTGTCCTCGATCGGGGGTGGGGGTGGAGGCGGGATTTCGGCGAGTTGGATGACGGCGAGGCCGTTCACGTTCACAGCGCCGGCGACGGAAGTCTGCGACTGAGAAGTGATGCTAACGCCGGTCACGTTCGTGATCGTCCAGTTTGAGGGAAGGGAGATTGCGAAGCTGTAGGAGGCGTACGAGGAGAGGTTCGTGATCGTAAGCGTGTGGCTCGTCCCCTGCGACGAGGTGAGGTTGACGATGCCGTCGAGGATGAGCGTGTAGGGGCCGTTGTAGGTGGTGCTCACGAACCCCTGCGTGGCGGCGCCGAGCTCCATCCAATGCGTGGGGTTGCCGTCCCACCGAAGGTTCGCTGTGGGGGCGCCGAGCCGCGAGGAGGAGGCGTTGGACTCGTAGGCGGCGGCCTCGGCCGCGTCGATCGAGCTGCTGTTGTCGGCGTCCCAGAGCGCGCGTTCCTTCTTGGCGTCGGGCGTGGGGTAGGAGAGGATCGCGTGGTACTGGAGCCGGGTCGAATCTTGGATCGCGAACGTGTCGTCCCGGCCGACGTTCGCTTGCGCGAGCCCCGAGGCAAGCAGCAGGATCATGATTAGTGCTATGGGGCCGGCTCGCGCCCCCATCCGAGCCACGAACCACGTTCCGCCAAGGCCCTTATATCTCCTTGCCTTGGGCTCGCGGGGTCTGGAGAGGCTTATGGGTCGTGCAAGAGGAGGTACTGCTGGCGCCTCTTTTTCGGCCCGGCGCCTCGTACGGGCGACCATCGTTGAGGGGCGCGAATGCGCGCTCGGTTCCAGGCCGGTGCGCGTCGTGCGCGGCGACACGGAGTAGCCGCCCTACAAGGCGCGTTTAAGTCTCGGGGATCAGGCGACTGCGGCGGCCGCGTCCACGAGGCCGGCCCCGCAGGAGTTCGCGGCTGCGCCGATGTCCGTCGCCGTCCCCTGGAGCACGGCCTTGACCTCGGAAGGCTCCCAGACCGCGTCGCCGTCGCCGTACGCAGACGCGGAGGCATCCGTCGTCAACACGAGCGCCGCCACGCCGGAAACATGGGGCGTCGCCATGCTCGTCCCCGAGAACGTCGCGTAGGACGAGCCCTTGTACGTCGAAAAGACCAAGACACCGGGGGCGCAGAGCGCGACATACGAGGCGCTGCTCGACCAAGAGGCGACGGCGTTCGTGGAGCTCGTGGCGCCCACGGCGATGACCCCGCTGTAGGCGGCCGGGTACGAGACCTCCGTCGTTGACGAGCTGCCGTCGCCGCTGTTGCCGGCGGCCGCCACGAGGACGACGCCCGCGTCGAGCGCGTAGGACACGGCGCCTGCAAGGTCGGAGTTGCCGCCGGAGCCACCGAGTGACATCGAGGCGACGTCCATCCCGTTGTCCGCGGCCCACCGGATCCCGGCGGCAACGGACGCCCACGAGCCGGAACCCGACTTGTCGAGGACCTTGACGGCGTAGAGTTCCACGCTGGGGGCGACCCCCACGACACCGATCGTGTTGTCGATCCCGGCGATCGTGCCCGCGACATGGGTGCCGTGACCGTGGTCGTCGCCCCACTTCGAATCCTCATAGAGCGTGAAGCCGCGCGTGTAGAAACGTACGCCGCCCTTGATGTTGTCCTTGAGGTCCGGGTGGTCCGACTGAATGCCCGTGTCGATGACGGCGACCTTGATCGTCGAGCCCGTCGTGGTCGACCACGCGTCGTCCGCGTTGATCTTCGTGATGCCCCACGGCAGCGTCTCGTCGGGCTGCGTGGGCGTGCCGCCGCTGTTGCCTCGGCCGGCCTCGGAGATTACCTCGCCAAGGAGCCCGCCGTCCTCGTCGAGGACGTGGGCGTCGGCAGCCAAGGCCGAGGCGGCGAAGGCGAGGGGAACAGAGGCAATCAGAAGCGATGCAACGAGCGCGGCCGACGACAGGCGAGTGGTTTTCATGAAGAGAGATCCCCCGGGATGGGGCCGGGAAAACATCGCCGCCTATCTAAGGTTTTGGAGGGCCTAGAATCGCGCGCCTCGGGAGCATCCGAGCCGAGGCCGCAGGGGCTGAACCAGGAGGCGGAAGCGAACGGCGATCTGTCAGTTGCCCAAGGCGCCACCCGCCGCCGACCCATCGCTCCCGGGGGCGGGAAATTGGAGCAACCGCGCCAGCAGCTGCACTAGTTCGCCAAGGGGGA
>DATEUP010000059.1:0-2945 GCA_035283065.1 Thermoplasmatota archaeon
CAGACGCGCTTTTCGTCCAGTCCGGGGCCGGCGAGGACGACGCTGCGATCCTCAGCTTCGACTCCGACTTTGACAAGGCCGGGCTGCGGCGACTCCCGTCCCCTTAGTGATTCGCCGAAGGCCGCTGGCCCGAACGAAACGGCGGTCCATTCGGGTTCCGATCAACCCCTGGCGCAGGGGATTCCGGATGCCGACCTGGAGTGTAGCAAGCCGAGGGGACCGGGACAAACGCGCTGTGCCGGCTGGCGCCCGAACTTTACGGGCAAGAGGTGCCCCTGTCCACAAAGCCTGGAGGCGCTCTTCGAAATCCGACCGTTTTCTCTATAGCCTCGTGCGCCGATCTTGCGGACATCAGAGGCCCGAAAATGGTGCGCCACCTCCTCTCGATGCTCGACATCGAGCGCGAGATCTGCGACATCCTCGACCGCGCCGACCGCATCAAGCGCGCCTTCAAGGCGGGCCAGGTCCGCTCGACGCTCTCCCGCCGAACGCTCGCCATGATCTTCGAGAAGCCCTCGACGCGCACTCGCGTCTCCTTCGAGGTCGGGATGGCCCAGCTCGGCGGCCACGCGCTCTACCTTTCGCCGAAGGACATCCAGCTCGGGCGCGGCGAGACGATCGCCGACACCTCCAGGGTCCTGTCGCGCTATTGCGACGCCGTCGTCTACCGCGCGTTCGACTGGAAGAACGTGCACGCGCTCGCCGCGGCCTCCTCCGTCCCCGTCATCAACGCGCTCGACAACCGCGAGCACCCGTGCCAGGCACTTGCCGACCTCGAGACAATCCGCGAGCACAAGGACTCCCTCGAAGGCGTCAAGATCGCCTATGTCGGAGACGGAAACAACGTGTGCAACTCGCTCATGCTCGGGGCGGCGCTCGTGGGCGCGGACATCTCCGTCGGATGCCCCGCCTCGAACCGGCCCGACGCGGCGCTCACGCGCGAGACCCAGCGGATCGCGAAGAAAACGGGCTCGAAGTTCGGCGTTTTCGAGAGCCCCGGCCTGGCCGCCAAGGACGCGGATGTCCTCTACACGGACGTGTGGGTCTCCATGGGCGACGAGGCGGAGAGAGCCAAGCGCGAGAAGATCTTCAGGCCCTACCAGGTGAACGCAAGGCTCGTCGCCAAAGCAAAGAAGGACGCGATCGTTATGCACTGTCTTCCGGCGCACCGCGGGCTCGAGATTACGGATGGCGTCCTCGACGGCAAGCAGTCCGTCGTGCTCGACCAGGCGGAAAACCGGCTCCACGCCCAGAAGGGGCTTCTGGAATGGCTCATCGCCGGGTAGCCCGGTGCCCCGTCCCGCCGGGTCGTTACTGCACCTTCAAAAGGCCCCCGAGCGCTACCCTACCTGGACCCCCCAGGGGCCATCAGGTCGACCACCCATGGAACTCCAGGTCTACATCGACGGCAAGTTCTACCCGCAGTCGCAAGCCAAAGTGAGCGTCTTCGACCACGGCCTCCTCTACGGCGACGGCGTCTTCGAAGGGATCCGCGTGTACAACGGCCGCGTCTTCAAGCTCGGGCGCCACGTCGAGCGCCTCTTCATGTCAGCCAAGGCGATCTCGCTCGATGTCGGGCGCACCGAGGAAGCGGTCTGCGAGGCGATCCTCAAGACGCTCCGCAAGAACAAGATCCGCGACGGCTACATCCGCCCCGTCGTCACCCGCGGGGTCGGCGACATCGGCATCGACCCCCGCAAGTGCACGAAGGGCGCGACCCTCATCGTCATCACGGTGCCCTTCCCCGCCCTCTACGGCGACAAGTACGAGAAAGGCCTCAAGGTCGTCACGGCGTCCTACCGGCGCGTCCCCCCGCAGTCCCTCTCCCCGTCGATCAAGTCGCTGAATTACCTCAACAACATCCTCGCGCGCATCGAAGGGAACCAGCGCGGCGCCGACGAGGTCATCATGCTCGACATGCAAGGCTATGTTTCGGAAGCGACCGCGGACAACATCTTCATCGTCCAAGGGAAGACCGTCGTGACCCCCTACAGCTCGACGAACCTCCCCGGCGTTACGCGCGAGACCGTCTTCCAGCTGTGCCGCAAGAACAAGATCCCCATCCGCGAGAGGCCCTTCACGATGTACGACCTCTGGGCCGCAGGCGAGGTGTTCCTCACCGGGACCGCCGCGGAGATCGCGCCTGTCGTCGAGAGCGACGGCCGGGTGATCGGGGATGGCAAGCCCGGGCCGGTCACGAAGAAGCTCATGGAGGCGTTCCGGAAGCTCGTCACGACGACCGGGACTCCGATCGGGCCGTGAACCCCTCCTGCCATGATGGCGTGAGGGTTTCGTGATTTCCCTCGCGGAAAGCCTTTATCCTGCCGACCCGCGGTCGCCCCCGATGATGCGCCGCCTGCTGGAGGACGCCCTTGGCCGTTCTGTGATCAAGAACCACCAGCCGCTCTCCTTCGACTTCGTCCCCAAGGAGCTCCCCCACCGCGAGGAGCACTTCTCGAAGGTCTCCGCCATCTTCGCCCCCCTCATCATGAACGGGATCGCCCAGAACGCGCGCTTCAAGGGGCCCGTGGGCTCCGGCAAGACCGTGACGGCCAAGCGCTTCTGCGAGGAGGCGCGCGGGGTCGCCCGCGACAAGGGCCGCTCGCTCGACTTCGTCCACGTGAACTGCAGGCGCCGCGACAGCGAGGGCGCGGTGCTCCTCCACGTGATCCGCAAGTTCGACGAGGGGTTCCCCGACCGCGGCTTCTCGGTCTCCGAGATGCTCGGCATCCTCCAGAAGCACCTCAAGATGAAGGCGGTGAACCTCCTGCTTGTCCTCGACGAGGCCGACGTGCTCCTTCGCAAGCAGAAGATCGACCTCATCTACCAGCTCACGCGCTTCAACGAGGAGGGAGGGCAGAACTGGAATGTCTCGCTCATCCTCATCTCGCAGATGGACATCCAACCCAAGCTCGACGCCGCCTCGAGCTCGACGCTGAAGAAGA
>DATEUP010000060.1:0-2828 GCA_035283065.1 Thermoplasmatota archaeon
GGTTCTCGCGGGCCGTCGTAACGAGCGCGCTTCGCGAGTGCGCGCTGCCCGCCAAGCCGTCCCTGTGGAAGCCGGCGGAATTCCTCAAGCTCTCGCGCGCCCTCCAGCGGATCGGCAAGCCGATCCTCGTGGCGGCAAACAAGTGCGACCTCGTGGGGCCCGAGGCCATCGAGAACCTGAAGGCCGCCTACGGGCCCGAAGTGTTCCCGGTCGCCTCCGAGATCGAACTTGCCCTGAGGCGTGCGGACAAGGCGGGTGTGGTCAAGTACGGGCTTGGCGGCGCCTCTTTCGAGGTCGTGCACGCCGAGAAGCTCTCTCCGGCCCAGGTCAGGGGGCTCGAGAAGGTCCGCGAGTTCCTCGCGAAGTGGCACTCGACGGGCGTGCAGCGCGTGCTCGAGCACGCGGTCTTCGAGAGGCTGAAGCTCATCCCGGTCTACCCCGTCGAGGACGAGGGCAAGTGGACGGACAAGGACGGCAACGTGCTGCCGCACGCCCACCTCGTCCCTGAGGGCTCAACGGCCCGCGACCTCGCGTTCAAGGTGCACACGGACCTCGGGAACCACTTCATCCGCGCGATCGACGCGAAACACCGGCGCGTCGTGGGGGCCGACCACAAACTTGCGGCCGGCGACGTCATCAAGATCGTGGCGTCGAAGTTACCTCGCGGGTAGAGGGGAGTCCCGGGCCGCCCCCGCAAAGCCCTATATCGCGCGACAAGGTTGGCGCACTGATGGCCCCGGCCCACGATCGCGTGCCAGCGCCAAAGCCCGGCAGCGACTTCGACGAAGAGGCCCTGCTCCTTGCGGCGTCCTACCGAATGGACGAGCGTCAGGACCACCCGATCGTCGAACTCTACTGTAAGTCGAGGGCGGGGCTCTCGTTCATAGCATTTTACGAGGGGTTCATGCCCTACTTCTTCGCCCTCGACCCGCCGCCCGGGCTCAGGCCCGCCCTTGAGCGCGACCCCAAGGTCGTGAAGGTCGAGGAGACGAGCCTCTACCACGAGCGGGCCGACCACGCCGCCCTGAAGATCACCCTCCACCGGCCTGGCGACACGCCTGACCTGCGCGAACTCGTGCGCCAGGCGGGCGCGCTTCCGCTTGCCGCAGACATCATCTTCACCCAGCGCTTCATCTTCGACCTCGACCTCGGCGCGTGCATCCGCGTCAAGGGGAAGGTCGTCAAATCGGACAAAACCTACCAGACGCTCGCGCAGGTCGAGGCGACGTCGCTCGAGGAGGCGCAGCCTTTCACGATGCCGCTCTCGACCCTCTGCTTCGACATCGAGAACTCGATCAAGTTTGGCACGGTCTTCTGCATTGGCTGGGCGTTTGACGCCGGCGACGGCAAACTCCACGAGGGGTCGATCCGCGGCGAGGAGAAGGCGATCCTTGAGGAATTCAACAAACTCGTCCGCGAACTCGACCCGGACGTCGTCACGGGCTACAACATCGCGGGCTACGACATCCCGCACCTGCAAAAACGCGCGGAGGCCGTCGGCCTTAAGGGCTTCACGCTGTCGCGCCAGGGCTCCGACCTCAAGGAATTCATGGGCCGCTTCCTGCGCGCTACGGGCCGAATCCTCACGGACACCTGGTGGAACGTGAGGCGGGAGATTCACCCGAAGCAGGAGACGCTCCAGGCCGTGTCAATGGAACTCCTCGGCGAGGGGAAGGACGACGTCGTCCCCTCGGAAATGGACGAGGAGTGGCGAAGAGACCCCGACAAGGTCGTGAAGTACTGCGTGCGCGACGCTTTCCTCTGCCTGCGCATCCACCAGCACATCCGTGTCGTCGAGAAGTACGAGAGCCTTGCCGCCGTCGCGAAGCTGCCGGTCGACGAGACGATTAACGGGCGCACCTCGACGCTCATCGACTCGATCCTGATCCGCGCCGCCGACCGCGCAAAGGTCGCCGTGCCGATGAGTCGGCGCGAGACGCGCGAGAAGCCGATCGAGGGAGGCTACGTCCATGCGGTGAAGCCGGGGATGTACAACTGGGTCTGCGTGCTTGACTTCAAGTCGATGTACCCCTCGATCATGATCGCGAATAACGTCTGCTTCACGACGCTTGTGCGCGACGGGTCGGGGACGATCAAGGCGCTCTCGGGCGCCTCCTATGTGGGCCCGGATGTCCGCGTGGGGCTCCTCCCCGCGATTCTCAAGGGCCTCATGACCCAGCGCGACGACCTCAAGAGGCGCGCCCGCGAGGCGAAGTCGAAGGAGGAGGCGCAGTTCTACAACGGCCTGCAGGAGGCCGTGAAGATCCTCATGAACTCGTTCTACGGCGTGATGGCCTCCGCATTCTACCGTTTCACGGACCCCAAGATTGGCCAGAGCATCACCTCGTTTGCCCGCCAGAACATCCAGCGCGTGATCAAGGACCTTGAAGCCGAGTCCCTCGAGGTCATCTACAGCGACACGGACAGCGTTTTCTTCCGCTCGCCTGAGCCCAACCTCGAAGGGGCTGTGGCGGCCGGGAAGAAGATTGCGGAGCGGTACTCGAAGGGCGGGATGTCCCTGGAGTTCGAAAAGGTCATGAACCCCTTCTTCAGCCACGGCGCGAAGAAGCGCTACGTCGGGCGCATCCTGTGGCCGAAGGAGGACACGATTTACCGCGGGTACGAGGTGCGCCGCACCGACGCGTTCGACTGGCAGTCAAAGGCGCTCAACGACGTCTTCGACCTGCTCCTCAAGGAGGACGTCGACGGGTTGCTGAAGGTCGCGCGCGAGCGCGTCATCCAAGTCGCCCGCGGCGAGGTACCGAAGGCCGCGCTCGTCATTTCTAGGTCCGTCCGCGACATGGACGACTACGAATCCGAGCACAAGG
>DATEUP010000061.1:0-3659 GCA_035283065.1 Thermoplasmatota archaeon
GAAGATGCGCGTGTGCCGGGAAATCCTCGAGGCCGGCGACCGCCAACCCCCCATCCTCGTCGTCCTCAACAAGCGCGACCAAGTGTCGGCTGACGGTCTCGCTTGGAAAGTCCGAAAACTCAAACTCCACGGCCTTATCGCCGACGGTTCGCACGTCGCGGTCTCGGCGAAAACAGGTGACGGCGTCGCCGAGCTGCTCACCCTCGTCACGCGCCGGATCGAGCGCCTCGTTTCGGCAGTCATCGAACTCGACCCCGGTTCCGGAGCCGGGGTCAAGGAGTCCATATTAAGCTGGCTCTTTGACAACTGCGTGAAAGTTCAGGTCCAGGGCCCGTTCACCTTCCAGGTCACGTGTGATGAAGCGGTCTTAAAGCGAGCGGAAGCCCAGCTTGTCGCGGGCAAGGCGCGCTACACCGCAATCCGCACTTAAACGTAGGCCCTGCCCTCGCCGGGCGCCTCCGGACCCTGCAATTCCAGGAGAAGGAAAGGGGTCCCTCTCCATTTCCGACGGGTGAAAACTTTGTATTTGCCGGAGGAGGCGCCCGAAATCTTGTCGCGCCGGAAGCAAAAAGGAAGGCATGGGTGCGCCCGACAGGCCATGGGCTTCGCGAGCCGCATTCCTGCAGGCGTCTTGTTTTCTCCGATGCGATTCGTGGCCCACTGCAACGATCCGCGGCCCCTAGAACCGACTCGATTTCCCCCGTCGGGAACACTTATCTACCCTCGGGGCATGGTCGGGACTTACCCGAAAAGTTTCGCTTGAGCCCCGCGATAAACGCACCGCTTCCACGACCATCCAAATCACAAACTGAGGGGTACGTCAAGTGCTTGGACACGAAGGCCAAGCGGCCGACAGCATCTTCCGGCCTTACCTCCACTCGCGCTCGCTCTTCAAGAAGGACCGCGACATCCTGCGCCCGTCCTACATCCCGGACAAGCTGCCGCACCGCGACGGCCAGATCGACACGCTCGCGTCGATCCTGTCGACCGCCCTCAAGGGCGGGCGGCCGTCGAACGTGCTCATCTTCGGCAAGACCGGCACGGGCAAGACCGCCGTCGTGAAGTACCTCGGCAACGCGATCCAGCACGCCGGCGAGCACCAGGCCACCCACGTCTCGGTCCCCTCCGAAGACCTCTCGAAGGTCCACTTCGTCTACATCAACTGCGAAGTCGTCGACACGCAGTACGGCGTGCTTGCCCACATTGGCAACCGCTTCATCTCGGACTGGGACGAGCGGATCCCCTTCACGGGGTGGCCGACGGAGAAGGTCTACAACCAGCTCAAGCACCAGATCGAGGCGATGGGCGGCGTCACCGTCATCGTCCTCGACGAGATCGACAAGCTCGTCTACAAGTCCGGCGACGACGTCCTCTTCCACCTGACGCAGATCAACGACGACCTCAAGAACGGTGCGCTCTCGATCGTCGCAATCTCGAACGACCTCAAGTTCACGGAGTTCCTCGACGCGCGCGTGCGCTCGCGCCTCGGCGAGGAGCGGCTCGTCTTCCCCCCCTACAACGCGAAGCAGCTCCAGGACATCCTCACGCAGCGCGCGGCCCTTGCCCTCGAGGAGGGGATGGTCGACTCGTCGGTCATCTCGCTTTGCGCCGCCCTTGCCGCCCAGGAGCACGGCGACGCGCGGCGCGCTCTCGACCTCCTCCGAGTCTCGGCCGAGCTTGCCGAGCGCGACGGGGCCGAGCGGCTCTCGGACCCCTATGTCGTGAAAGCGAAGAACAAGATCGAACTCGACTGCGTGACGGAGGTCGTCCGCACGCTTCCGCTCCAGTCCAAGGTCGTGCTCCTCTCGATCTTCGTGAACGAGAACCGCGGCGAGGGCGCTTCGACGACCGGCGAGGTCTACGACACCTACAGGGACTTGTGCCGGCGCTCGGGCTTCTCGCCGCTCACGCAGCGGCGCATTACGGACTTCATCTCGGAGCTCGACATGCTGGGGATCATCACCGCGCGCCTGAAGTCGTTCGGGCGCGGGGGGCGCACGCGCGAGATCTCGCTCGGGGTCTCGACGGGGGAGCTGCGCAAGGTCCTTTCGGAGGACGAGATGATCCGCGACCTCCTCGACTACGTGCCCTCGCAGCAGCGGCTGCCGTAGCGCGCGGCCACATGTGGGGATACCCACGCTGGCGAACCGCACACGTTCGCCCTGGCCTGCGTGCTTTTCATCTCCTTCAGGCTACGGGACACCCCTGCTGCGCTTCCACATTCACTTCGACCCACTCGGAAGCTCCGGTTCCTAGGTGGTTAAGGTAGTGGGAGCCGCAAAGGAAAGGGTATTCAATTGACATCGTCACGCGGAACTCTCCCGCGGAGCTGGGTGCTTCTACCCGCAGCCAAACCGACCCGATCGAGGGAAACTCCGCGGTCGTGTTCGCCGTCGTCCACAGGTTGAGGCCATAGTTGCCTCCGGGGTATCGCGCAGCGTAAGTCTCGGGCTCCGCGGCGCCAGGCGCGGCCGGAACCGTAACCCAAAACTCGGCGCGCCCGCGCCCCACAAAGGCCAGGGCGCGGCCGTAATCGGAGTCGATGAGCGACGGCGTGCCGACCCCATCAAGAAAGAACCTCCCACCTTGTAGCATGGGCGCGGGTGCACCATCGGGTGCGACGAGCACGGGTGCAATGACCGTGTAGTTGGTTCCAGGCGGACCCTGGACATACAGCGAGTAGGTCAAGTCCCGCGCCCACAGCGGGCGGTGGTCGCCGAGCGGGCCCCATCCCGCCTCAAGCAACCCTGCGAGTATCACGGTTCCACCGACAAGGATCGCCACGTACCAAAGCGCAAATCGCGCCCGCGAGGGGCTTGGCTTCGCGTCCATAGGGCCGACCTCCGTGCCTCATGGCCCAGCTATGCTGTCGATCAGCAAGAAGCCGGCAAGGAGAGACACCGTCACGTAAAGCGCCGCATAGAGGTTTATGAGGGAACCCAGTCCCCGAGATTCCCTTTGAACCCGCGTTCCGGCGGCATCCCAACACAGGGCAAACGCATACGGCGGGTTTGTGAAGATTCCGACAACCAGCAGAGTTCCCAAAGGCGAGTGACCCATGCCACCCGTCCCCGCCGCTGCTGGCTGGCCAAGGGCCCGGGCCATCAAGTACGACTGCGTCGCAAGGAAGATGGCGGCGGCGAGAGTTCCTATTACGTCCAACCGATTCGCGTCGCCCGTTCCCGCCCCTCTCATCAGGCTCCATTTCGCGTAGAACCTGACGGCGAGGGCGCCGCACGCGGCCCCGAAAAGGGCGACGGCCAGGCCAGCAAGGTAGCTTTGGTAGGGCCATATCGGTATCCTCTCAACGAAAAGCACGAGAGAGCCCACCAGGACCAAGGTCGAGATGCAGGCCGCAACAACCGCCCCGATCAGGTAATCCCAGGGGTCCCGATCGGCCGCCCCTTTCCCGGCGTTCCCCGAAGCCGGCGAATCACCCGCGCGTGGGGTCGGCTCGCTGGAGTCGTGCGAGGGATGGCGTGATCCCCCCTCCTTCTTCGCGTCCCGCGAAGCGGCCCACATTCGCACAGCGGAGCCTTGCCGAAGGCCCACTTAGTCCTTGTGATCGCGTTGGCTTGGGCGTCTCGAACCCGAGGCGGATCGACGGTGCGCCGCCAAAAGCCGACGCTCGAGCGACCTACAAGGAAAACCAAGGCGCG
>DATEUP010000062.1:0-16246 GCA_035283065.1 Thermoplasmatota archaeon
GGGACGAGCTACCGGTATCAGTTCATCGGGCCCAGGCCGGAGTCCTTTGCCTTCGCGGCGTTTGATACGGAGACCGGCGAGCCCCTGTTTGCGCTGGCGATGCGTTTCTGCCCGGCGTCGTTTGCTCCAAAGCCGGCTTCAAGCGGCTCCTTGCCCGTCAGCGGCACCCGGGTGGTCTCGCCCGTCAGGCCGGCTACCCTCGTCGGCGAGGGGCTCCAAAGCCTGCAAGACAAGGTCGAAGATTCCTACAGGTACTTCTGCATCGACTCAACGGAAACAGGCCGAGAGCACATCGAGGACATGGTGTCCGTCAGCGCGGAAACCGCGCGCCATCCTCGGCTGCCTGAGGCAACCATGTGGGAGAAGTGGACCGCCGCGATTCGGATCCCCCAGAGCGCCCTCGGCCCGAACTACCTTCAGCCCCACAAGGTTCAGGTTGCGGGCGATGCGTTCGACGTCCAAGTCTGGAGCGGGGTTGGCACGCGTGGGAGGCCCTGCGCGGCGGTCTTCGAGGCTGTGCCTGGCAGGGGCGTTGGGTGGGGCGACGGGGGCGGCGGTTGGTCCCCCTATTCCAGCAACTACTCCTCGGACCGTGTGCTCCTGATGTGCATTTCCCTTCGGTATGTGGGGACTCCGGGAGCCCCCGACGCCGGGACCGCAGTTCCTCTGGAAGCCCAATAGCCGGAGAGTCTTGGGGGCCGCTTCCAACGGCCGCCCGCCGATGCTCCTGCCCTCGCACGGCCCGCCGGCGTTTTCGCAGAGGGCGTGCTCACGGGGCAGCTCCCCTCGGGCGAGGACGCGCCCGCGCGCCACGGCGGCTGCGGCTCGCACCACGGGGGCGGAGGGTGGGCGGCCGCCTCGGGAAGATTCATCGTCGAGCGGAAGGGCTTTCCGTCGGTTCAGCCGACGCTGAAAGCGCGGACTTCGATCCGCGCCACCTTGCCCTCGCGTGGCTCTATGCGGAGCACGCCGGCGACAGTCGCGGCCGCGCCGACCCAACCATACCGGGCCTCGGCTCCCGTCCGGTCGGATTGAACCTCGAGGACTCGCAGTTCTGCGCCCGGTGCGGTCTCCTTGAACGCGCGGAGGATCGCGTCGCGGCCAATGTAGGGTCCGACACGCTGGCCCTTGAACGTCATCTCGGCCTCAGCGTGCAGAAGCGCCGCCAGGCGCGAGTAGTCCGCGGTGCGCACGCCTTCGTTGTGTGCGTCGACGTAGGCCGTGAGGGCGCTTTCGGCAGACATCGACCCGTTCCAGGCGCCGTCCCCACTTAATCCTGCCTTGAGAGTTCTCGAATGTCAGCGGCCCAAGTCCAGGGCGACCGCGAACCCATGGCCTCGGAAAAAGGATAGCCCCCGTGGTCAAAGCCCACGGGGGCGGAAGGAGGCCGGCGGGGCCGCTCAGCGCGAGGCGCCGGCGATGTCCGGCATCTCCACGAGCGCCGCCAGGTTCTGCAGGGACGATTGCCAGCCCATCTTGGCCATTTCCGCGGGAATGAGCTTGGGGATTCCCGTGTGCTCGATCTTGACCTCCGTGCCGCCGGACACTTTCCGGAGGGTGATCGTCGTCACCATCTCGCCTATCATCTCGGGGTTGTCTGTCTCAAAGACGTCCGTGTAGCGGATCTTCGTAAACGGGACGAGCTCGAGGTATTTGCCGCCGAACGTGCTGTGGTCCTTCTTGTCAAGCGAGGTGAAGCTCATCCGGTAGGTCCCGCCCACCTTAGGCTCCATCGCGTGAACCTTCCCGGTGTAGCCCCCGGGCGGGATCCACTTCGCGAAGGCGTCCGGGTCGAGGAACACGTTGTAAATGCGTTCCGCCGGCGCCTTGATCACGCGGCTCAGTCGCACTGTCCCTGTGCTCAGCTTCGTTTCCGTCATTTTCTACGCTCCTTTGTTTCGACCTTGCGTGCCACCCGGTCGAGGGCGTCCTCCCAGAAGAGGCGGTATTGGACGATCCACCCGAACGCCGCGGAGAGCGGCGCGACCTTGAGCGCGCACATGCGCACCCGGCCGTCGGGGGTCTGTTCGAGCAGCCCCGCCTCTTCAAGGACGCGCAGGTGCTGCGAGACGGCGGGCAGGCTCACCCTGTGGGGTTCTGCCAGCTCGCCGACGGTGCACTCACCCTCCGCCAGGCGCTCGATGATTGCGCGCCGGATGGGATGGGCGAGAGCCGCGAACACCGCGTCCAACTCGACCGACTGACCCTTAAGCATCACCTTAAGCAATCTCGCTCGAATACTTAAGCATTTGCTTAAATATCATCATGGCTCCTTCCGAGCGGCCGGGCGCAGCGCAATCTGTCACCAATCTGGGAAAGACCTCAGAAAACCGAGAACACCCTCCGGCGCCCTTGAGGGTGACAAGGAGGTGAATCAACTCGATGCGAATAGCTACAATGGCGGCGCTCGGAGCGTTCTTGCTCCTCGGCGCATCGGCGGCCGTGCTGCTCACGGCAGCGGGCCAGGAAAGCGTTGCGGGCACGACAGGCACGGACACGACGGGTCCCACGAACTCGACGTGCATCGCGCCCGGATACGTGACGCTCGAGATGCGCTGGGCTCGGCTCGTCGGGAACAACACATCGCTGCTCCCGCCGTGGCTCGGCCTCAACGAGTCCGCGTACCAAGAGTGGCTTTCCGAGAACAGCGTCAACGGGACGCTGCCTCAGGTCTGCCACCCGCAAGGGCGCGGGCACGGCCACGGGCACGGCTTCGGTCCGATGGGACCGCCCACGGGCGTCCCGTCCGCCGGGCGTTGCCAGAACCAGACTGCGTGAGAGCGCCAAGGCGCTCCGGCCGGGGGCGGTCGTCCCCCCAGACCCCCCCGGCCGTTTTTTCCCGGGGCCGAACCTTCAATTCGCGCCGGGCCCGTCCGAGGCTGGAACCCGTGGACAGCGTCGAGCGCCTCATGTGGTGGCTTTTCGGCTCGAGCGCCGGCGCCCTAACGCGCGTGAGGCTCGTGCGCGCCTTGAAGGCCGAGCCCAGCAACAACCAGAAGCTCGCCGACGACCTCACGCTCGACTACACGACCGTGCGGCACCACCTGCGAGTCCTCACGAAGAACGGCTTCCTGCTGACGGGCGGCCCGAAGTACGGCCAGCTCTTCTTCCTCTCCCCTTCCTTCGAATCGCATTGGGCCGCCTTCGAGAAGATCGCGGCCAAAGTCGCACCCGAGAACCCAGGAGGACCCTCCCATGGAGCCAGTTGAACGAGCCGGACAGACATCAGAGACCGCGAAGGCCGAAGGCGCCGACCCCCAGGCCGTCCCCCGCTCGCGGGGGCTTTCGCCCGCCCTCGTCGTGCTCCTCACGCTCACCGCCGGTGTCGTCGCGGGACTCGCGCTTGGGGCCGCGGCGCCGCTTCCCATGCCGGGTCCCGGCCCGCGGGGGGGTTTCCCGCGGTTCGAGTCCCACGCGGACCTCGACATCCTGCTTTCCACCGTCAGCATCGCGCTCCTTGGCGCGTTGCTCGTGGTCTACATCCGGACTTACGCGCAGACGAAGGCGAACTTCGCGGCGGGGCTCGTCGTCGTGCTCCTCGCGCTCCTCCTGCAGTCGGTCGTGTCGTCGCCGGTTCTGATCGGGGCTTTCGGGCAGCCCTTTGGGGCGTTGGGGACGTTCTTCCTCGTCGCGGACATCTTCAAGAGCGTGGCGTTCGCCGTGTTCCTGTACCTCAGCCTGCAGTGAGCCGCTCCTCGGGAACGGCGTAGAGGGGCCCGTACACGACCCTTCGCGCTACCCCCCTGCCCTCCTAAATACCCCGGAGATCTCAAAGGGTCGATGCCTGCCCCGACCCACCGGACGATTGACGCGTCCGTCTTCCTTGAGGTATATTTGCAAGGGACGCACGCAGACGCCTGCGAGGAGTTTCTCAACCTCGACGTGAGCTCCGACACGATTCTGAGTGACCTCACAATTGGCGAAGTGATCCTGAATCTGAAAGTAACCCAGGACATCGAACTCGCGGAACAGGCCCTCCCCAACTTCCTGGCCCGGGTCGACAGCTATCGACTGGTGCCCCTTGCGCCCGATTGCTTCGACCTGATCCGGACCGAGGATTTCAAGGAACTTCGCGGTGTGCAGGACAAGGATCGCCTCGTCCTTGCCTACGCCATTTCGAACGGCCTCACCCAACTGACGACCCTTGATAGGGGGCTGCTTGATGAGCAGGCCGCGGTGAACTCGATCTGCGAGGAGCGGGGCGTCGAGCCGCTGCGCATTGAGTGGCCCCGCTCGGCGAGGAAGGGCCGCCGGTGACGCGGGCCCTACGCCTGGGTGCCTTGTAGCCAATTCACCGACTCAAGCGCTGCCCATGCCTCGTCGAAGCGTTTGACGAGCGAGTACTTCCCGTTCGCCGCGGCCTTTTCGCGCGCTCCATCCGCGTCCAGACCAAGGTGCACGACATACCAGTGTAGCGTGGCCAGTGCAACGAGCCACGCGGTCTCATTCCTTTCCTGGATCAGGCAGTCCAAGACTGAAAGGTCGTCCGATACGTCCAGCACGGGGTTTGTGCCTTCTGCAACAGCGTACCCAATCCGGGCCCATTCGGGCGAGTAGGGGCCGTAGAAGTAGAGGTTGAAGTCATAGCGGGGGCCGCGCAACAGCCCGGCTTCTTGCGCGAGGTAGAGGACTTTCTGGAACATCAGGCGGGTCCCGAAGTCCTCGGGGATGGACACCGGGTCTCGGTCGAGAACGCGGTGGATGAAATCGCGAAGCGAGGTCTCGGTCACGGGGATCTGGACGATCCGTCGGACTGTGCCTATTTAACGGTTTAGACCAGTGGACAGAAAGGGCGCAGACTGCGCCCGCCGGGGGGGAAGGACGGTGCCTGCGCCGGCCGTCACCTCCGCCCCGCCCCCCGGTCGCGTGACGTGAGCGCCCTCTCGATCTCCTTCAACCGCCGCGCAATCTCGGCGACTTCACGCCCGCGCTGCGTGAGCTGGTATTCGACTGAGCGCAGGCGGTCCTGGAGGACGTGGCGCTCGACGAGTCCGGCGTCCACGAGGCGCTTGAGCGCCCGGTTCGCGGTGCTCTTGTCGTCGACCTCTCGCGCAAGTTCGGTGAACGGTCGGGCCCCTTCGCTCTCGAGCGTGACGAGGATCTCCTGGCAGCCTGCCGCGGAGATCGTCTTTGCAAGGCGCGCGACCATGATGAGACACCAAAGAGACAGGGTGCAAGATATTCCTTGAGGTGTTCCAAACGCTTATAGGTGGCAGAAGTGCTACCTCAATCAACGGCTCCCGGGACCGGCAACCGGTCGCACCTGTGATGGAGCCTCCAGGAGCGGAAGGGCGTGGAGGTGCAAGACCATGGAGCCGGAGAGGGGCGTTGGGGCGAAGGACGAGGGGGTCGAATTGGCGCTGCCGGGCGACCTGCTGTGCCTCGCGCTCGCGCACGAGATAAAGAATGACCTGCAGGCGCTCATCGGCCTCCTCTCGGTTATCGAGGGGGAAGGCGCGCTGCCGCCGCGCCTGCGCCAATGGGCGGCGCGCGGACTGAGGATCGGCGAAGCCAGCTCGATGCGCCTGCGTTCGGCCGCAGGCGCGCTCGTGGAACAGACTCACGCGACGGTGTCCGACGCACGCGAGCCGCTGCGGGACCCGGTGGAACGCGCGGTGCTGACCGCGAACCTGCGCGATACCGAAGGCGAGGTGGGGAGGCGGGTGGTCGTTTTCGGCAACGCAGGGGAGGCCGTGACCGAACGGCCCTTCCTCCTCGAGCTCGCAGTCGTGAACCTGCTTTCGAACGCCGTGCGCGCGACGCCCGCGGGCGCGCCGCCGGCGCGCGTGACCTTGAGGGCCTCCGAGGGCGGTGCGTGGGAGGTCGGGGTCGAGGACTCGGGACCGGGGCTTCCCGAAGAGGCCCGCCGGGTGCTCACCGGCGAGGTAGGCGCGCTGACCGAGGTCGATTTCTCGGAGGCCTCCTCGCGTTGGGGGATCGGGCTCATCCTCGTGCGCGCGGCGGCCGCGGCGGCGGGGTGGGACATCCGGGCGGAGGCGAGGACGGGGGGGACTTCGGGGCCGCCTCCGGGTTCGAGAATCACCGTCAGTTCGACGCGAGCACCCTCGTGAATCGAAGAGGAGCGAGAGGCCAGGACCGTTCGGAGGTTAGACGGTGAGCACGAGGGCAAGCGTGGCGTGGAACCACTCGTACCATTTGTACGAGGAGCTGATGGACGACAGGCTGTGGCTGGAGGTGGAAGTGCAGGAATTCGAGGTGGCCCAGTGGAAGGCAAAGGGGCCGGTGCGGATTACCTTCCCGGTTCCATTCGAGCTCATCCGCACGGTCTTCCTTCCGAAGTACCGACATTTCCCGCCGACGCCGGCGGAGCGGCGGCGGCGCGCGAAGAGGGTAGCCGCCAACGTCGAGCGGCTTCTTCGCAAGGTGGAGGCGCGCAAGGCGGATGCAAAGGGGACGGAGACGACGACGCGCCGAGCCCGGAATTCCACACGCCCGGCGCGCCGACCGCGCGGTGGGAAGGGGGGGACGAACCCAAGGAGGGCCGCCGGTGCTCCACTGCCCAAACGAGAATGAGCCATGGCACAGCCCCCAAGAGCAGATCCGCTTCTTCGCAGAGGCGGTCGTGCGTGTGGGCTTCGACTGGCTGGTCCATGAGTACGTAGAGTTCCTGCCGACCGCCGTCAATTGCGGCGAGTGCATGGCACTCGCGTACGACGATGACGCCTACTGAGCCTGCACAAGAGCTAATCCCAGCCCGCGCGCCCGGGACGCACGGACCGTTGAAGGGCGGCGCCCGAATCGGGTGAGGGCCTTGTCCGCTGCCCGCAGACTCCAAACGCGAAACCTTTAGGCCCTCGCCACTTTCGGGGGGCCGTGGCCCCTCTCGGCGAGCGCCCTCGGGACATGCGCGTCCCCGAGGAGGCGGAAGTGCGCAGGCGGCTTGCGCGCACGACCTCGCTCGTGTTCGTGGCGTTCCTCGTTATCGGGTGGGTGGGTATGACGAGCGCGACGGCCTTCTTCAACAGCGGGGTTGCCGTGGGTGTCATGGGCACGCTGCTGCTCGTCGCCTACGGCTCGGTGCTCGGGGCGCTGCTCTTCCGGGCAAGCGAGCGGGAGCTTGCGCTCATCCGGACGCTTTCCATTTTCCTCGGGGAGGCGCCAGTGGGTGTCGTGTTCCTCGACGAGAGGGGGCAGGTCACCTACGCGAACCGCGCGATCGAGCGGCTCACGGGGCGGAGCCTGAAGGAGGTCAAAGGCGCCTCGGCGGCGGTCTTCGTGCACGCGGACGACCGGCCGCGGCTCGTTCGCGAGATGGAGCAGCGCGCGCGCGGGGAGTCGGGGGTCTACGAGATGCGGCTGCTGCGGGCGGACGGCGGGGTGCTGCACGTGTTGGTCTCGGGCCTGCCGTTCTTCAAGGGCGAAAGGTACGACGGGTCGCTGGCCGCCATCATCGACCTCACGGAACTTGACGAGGCCAGGGCCGAGGCAGGCCGCTACCGCGACCTATCGGGGTTTGCGCTCGACGCGGTCACGCACGACCTGTCGAACCGGATGCAGGAGGTCATCACGCGCGGTGACCTGGCGGCGGCGCTCTTGCCAACGGGCGCGGACCGCGCGGCTGCGGCGCTCGCCTCGCTCGCGGCGGCGGCCGACCGCGCGGCGCGGCTCATCAAGGAGGTCAAGCAGATTGCGGCGGCCGAGCGCGAGGCGTGGCCCAAGCGCGAGGTCGAGCTCGCGGCGTTCGTGAACCGCGCATTGGAGATCGCGGGGGTGAGCGAGCCGACCCGGGTGGAGGCGCACATCCTGCCGGAGGCGGCCGCTGTGCGAATCGTGGCGAGCGACCTGGCCCCCCTCGTCGTGTCCAAGCTGATCGAGGAGGCGGCCGAGGGAGCCCCATCGAAGGAGCCCAGCGAGCCCCTGATGCTCGAGGCGCGCCTCGAGGCGGCCTCGGCGCCCGAGGTCGTGCTGACCATCCGCGGCTTTGCCCGCGAGGTGTCCGACGACAACCTGCGCCTGATGCTCGCGCCGCTGCGGGAGCAGAGGGGCGAGGCAACGCCGTGGCGGTCGGGGGTGCGCCTTGCGCTTGCCTCGGCGGTCGCTCAGGCGCACGGGTGGGGCTTGAGGGCGGTGAGGGGCGAGAAGGGCAAGGGAGTCGTGTTCGAGGTGAGGATCCCCGCGAAGGCGGGGGGCGGCGGCGCTCCACCCTGAGGTCCGGCGGCCGCCGTTGCGCCGACCCCTGGGAGTCGTGACGCTGTATTGGGCCACGACGCGCCGGCGCGGCGGCGGGGGGCCTTGAGGGGGGGCCCCGCCCGCGGCCGGCACCTCAAGTTCGCGCCCGGCCCCTCGGGCGCCGACCCGGTCCGCCGAGGCGCCACTTACGGTAGAATCCGGGGATCTCTCGGCGGTACCGAGACAGTCTGAAGACCGCGCGGTCCAGCTGTTTTGGCGATAGCAGCCGGTTCTCGGGCCACGGGTCTGGCATATCGCTGGGGCGGGGCGGCTTTGAACCCGAGGGTCCCGCATACCCCGTCCGCTCAAAGGTTCGCCGCTGGAGGATGGCGCGGATGGGCTCGGCGTCCACGAGCGTGCCAAGGGCGCGGGGAACGATCACAAGGCCGCCGAGGTGGGCGAAGTGGGTGGGGAGGAAGACGGCCTCCGCCCACAGGTGGTCGACGAGGGCCCCACGCGTGCGCGGGATCGAGCGGGCGAGGGCGACGATTAGCGCGGCACGGGCCGGCTTGTTGACGCACATCGTGACGCCGTCGACGACAGTGCCTTCACGCTCGCCCCTCGTGGGGCGAAAGCGGCGCGTGAGGGGGAAGGGGTTGGGGACCGCCTCGACTATGGCGGGGGGCGCAAAGTACGCGTGGCGCACGACCCACGCGGTGACAAGGCGGCGCAACCGGAGCTTTTCGTTGAGCTCATCCCAAAGTTGCGCCTCGAGGTCGAGCAGCCCGGGCGGACGCACCCGCGGGAGGCCGACGGGTCGCAGAAGGGCCGCGGCCGCCCACCAGGGAATGTCCTCGCTGACGGCGAAAGCCGCTTCAGCGGCGGTCCCGAATAGGGGGGCGCGGGGCTGGCTGTACATCGGCCGTTCGCGGCGCGCTTCGCGTAGCTTGGCGATGACGCGGGCAAGACCCGGGGGCCCGAGGCGCGTAGGCGCGCGCCATCGCCTGGGCAAGCGGGGCGGGCGGCGGCGCGCCTTGTCCGGGGGCCCCGAATACCCGTAGAGCTCGAAGGCGTGCCACTGGAGCGCGGCGAGGACGGGCCCCCACTCCGTGAAGGAGGCGAGGGCGCGGGGGACGATGAAGAGGTTCGCGAGGTTGGTGAAGTGGCGTGGCGAGTACGGCGAGCCCGGGTAGACGTGGCACACGATGATTCCGGAGATCGCGTCCGGCCGTGACCCCAGGGCGCGCATGATGGCGGCCTCGGCGGGCTGGTTGGTCCAGTAGCGGATGCCGCGGTGCACGGTGCCCTGACGGATTCTCCCCGTGGGGGCGCGCGCGGTCTTGGGATAGACGACGGGGACGGCGCGCACGACGCGGATGTCGACCCACAACGAGAAGCGGCCGATGAGGTCGAGGAGGGGCTGGACCTCGCCACGGGCTTCGAGGTCGGCGGCAAACTCGGCGTCGAGGTTCCACGGGGGGACGCGGGGACGGCCCATCCTCAGCCACCCCACGCCAAAAGCTGGAAGGATGGTGATGAAACCTTGGAGCGGGGGTCGGGGCTGGGTCTCGCGGAGCGGCTACCATTCGATCCATCCGGCCTTCTTCTTGAAGTCGAAGGTCACCCTGGCGCCAAGGGCCTCAACCGCATCGAGGCCCAGAAGGTTGAGCGCCGGCAGTCGCACGATCCTTTCTTGGCGAACCCCAGACTTTTGCTCCCGCCGTTTCTCTCGCAGGATTCTAAGCACCACAACGCCGCTCAGCCGAACCCCCTGGAAGTCGTCCCCTAGAAACCAAATGTCAACTTCGGGCAAGAACGGACGCTTCGCGACGCCGGTCACGCCGCCTACGTCGACGAGGGCCAACTTCTCCACATCAACGCCGAGCCTTTCGGCGACCTCCTCGGCTATGGAAGTGGTGGTGGTTCCGGTGTCGAAAATGAACTCGTTCCTTAGCCACGTTCCAAGCGAGGCGTTCGGCCCCATCCCCGGTCGGCCCAGCGCGATGCCGGCCGTGAGGGAGAAATGTCGCTTCATCTCGTTGAAGCGAAGTGGAATTCGACCCATCAGAGGACCCACGCCAGGTCTGGCGGGTATACGAAGGTCACATAGGCGTCCGCGTGCTTGGCAAGCTCCTTGCGGAGTTTTTCCTCCGAGTCTGCCACGCCGATGATTCGTCCGCGGTCCACGGCCACAAACTTGCCGAGGTGCCTCAGCAAATCGGACAAGTGTGCGTTCGCCCACGCGGCGTTTGCGTCGAACTTCCGAAGGTGTTCGAGCATTCCGGGCGGCGGGACGAGTTTTTGGCTCATCGCGTTCACTATCGGTCAACCCCTTATGTAAGCTTCGCGTCCTTTCGCCGGAGACGCTTGTGGACTATGGCCAGGGGAGCTATTTGAACGTGAGAGGGGGGTCGGCGAAGGCGGTAAGGAACCGCGAGGGCGAAGGGAATTGTACGCCTGTCGCGGGAGGCAAGGCCGGCCTCGAATTCCTCGTTGAGATTCCAAAAGGGGGTGCGGGGGCGGCCCCTCTCGAGGCACGATGCTCTTTCAGGAGAAACGGCCATGATGGAGCTTTGCGGCGTCAGGCCACCCTCGGCTACTCAACAGCCTTGCGCCGCAAGGCGCGAGGGCCTCTTTAGCTCGCCCGCATCCAGATGCTGCCCTTGGCGCGAAGCACCAAATGGCTGGGTGATGCGCAAGGGCTATTAGCCGCCCTTCCAAGGAGACGGCGCAAAGCGGCAGGGTGGGGGCGGGAGAATGCTCACTGGGGCGCCGCGTGCGGCGGCGATCTTTGCCGTAGCCGCGATGCTCGCCCCTCTCTGCGTGTCGCTGCAGGCCGCGGCTGTCCCCGGCGAACTCACAATACGCGTGACGACGGCGGCGCCGTTTGCCAACGTCAACAACTCGGGCGTCTACCCGCTGAACTTCAGCGTCCCGATTGAAATCTCGCTCACGAGCACGGGGCTGCGCACCTTCAGCGGGAGCCTTCAGTTCCGGTACAATGTCTCCCTCTCGGAGTCGCCGGAGGCTGCCGAGGGCTGGACCCTGTTTGGCCCTCAGAGCCTCACGTACGAGGTCCCCGCGCGGGGGAGCGCCGATTTCTCGATCATCGCCGACGGCACGGTCTCCGAGAACGGGTCGGCGAACAACGAAACGTTGGTGGAGATCCAGTATAACACGCAGTCGAACGCCCCCTTGACGTCGGGGGGCGTTGGCACGGTGAGCGTCGTCATGTTCCTCGCTGACGCGCCCATGGACGATGGGGGTACGGGGCAAAGCGGGGGTGGCGGTTTCTTGGGGTCGGGAGCGGCGGCCGCCGTTGGCACGGTCGTGGCGGTGGCAGCAGTGGCGGTCGTTGTCGGGGTCGTTTTCCACCAGAGGCGTGGCAAGAAGGTGCCGGGGGTGGACCTCTTCCGGAAGCTGTGGCAGCGCGTTCGAGGGTTGGTGCCGAAGCGAAGGCCGGTCGGTTAGCAACAGGCCAGAAGAGGCGGATTCGAGGGGGTGCACAACTAGCGCTCGTAGGCGCGCAGGTGCGCCACCCAAGCTCCGGGGCTGCCGTCGATCCAATGCTCGTAGAGCTTGCCCTGGAAGGTGAACGGTCCGGGTAACTCGAAGGTGTACCGCGACGTTTTCCAAACGAAAGGTGGGCCCCACTGCGTCCCGTCGAAGGCTTGAACGGCCCACTCTGTCATCCCCGAGGGGAACGCGATCCCGACAACGAGGGTGAGGTAGAGGCGGTCTTTGTAAACGACCGTGGAGGGCCAATGGCCTTTCGTGACGCGTAGGGGGGCGGAAGAGACGCCATCGGTTACAAAGGTCGATAAGATGTCTCTCCCGGCTTGCCAAAACACCGCGATGGAGGGCCCGAAGGCCGAGAGGCTGTGCGGCTGCTGGGCCGGCGTGTCGCCCGATGAAAGGCGGGAATCGAGGTCGACGGCCGAGCCGTTGAACCGGCCGAGGTAGATGCCCTGGTTGGCGGCGGCGATCGTCCCGTTCGAGAACCACGAAACCCAGATCCCGTCGGGCCGGGCCAAGAAATGCAAGGCCTGGGGCTGGACGCCGGCAAGGGCCACCGGGACGGGGTCGGCCCAGATTCCGTTCGAAAAGGCCCGCGCGTGGAAGGCGCCGTTCCCGGTGTCCTCGGGCTCCTGCCAAGCGGCCCACAATTGACCCTCGAACTCGACGAGAGCGGCGTAGGCGGGGGCCCCCGAGCCGGGCGTCAAGGCGCGGACAGGAGGATGCTGCGTCCACGAGGCCCCATTGAAGGAGTAGAGTTCGATCGACGAGGAGGTCCAGCCTGTGGCGTCGGGGGAGAGCCGGGTTGTGACCACGAAGAGCCGCTCGTCGAAGACGAGGATGCCCGAGGCGGCTTCGGAGCTCTGGTCCATGAAGTCCGAGACGTTCCTCGAGGGCGTGAGTCTCGTGCCGTCAAAGGTGCGGAAAAGCACGTCGTACCGGGCGCCGGGCTCGATCCCGTGTTCCGTGAAGTTGCCCGATGAAAGGACGGGATTTACCAGGTAGAGCATGCCCTGAAACTCGGCGACCAGGGGTGCCCAAAACTCCCTCCCGCCGGTGTCGAGGACGGTGTCTGGGCCCCATCGCCCGCCGTCCCAGGCGGGTGTGGGGTCGGGGATCAGGGCCCAGATCCCCACCGCGACAAGCGTTGAGACCACGGCGACCGCAAGGAGCTTGCGAGAGCGGGGCGAGAGGCGGCCGGGGGGCTTCGGGGCGTCTGGCGAGGGCGGCGTTGGATCCTTCGGCCCCGCTGGTGGGGCGAGGAAAGACATCGAAACCGGAACCGACACTGGGGGGAGTTTCTCACGGCACATCAAGAACCTGCCGGGCCAAGGGGCCGTGGAACCGTCTCATGTCCTCCCCCTCAAAGATTCTTATACAATGGGAGCCATTAGTCGCTAGATTCGCATGAGCTTCAAAACCGGAGACCATGATGTTACGTGCCTCTGCGCCTTGCTGAACCTCCCGAAGCGCGTGATTGTCGAAGAACTCCCGCCCGCGGGCGGCCTCGCGCGCTTCCAGGTGCAGGCCTTCACGCCGGGTGCGGTGGGGGCGCTCGTGGAGTGGCTGAGGACCGGGGCGCCGGGGGCGAGGGTCCGTAGGTGGCAGGGGGAGTTCGCGTTTGGGCGGATTGAGGTGGAGGAGGGCGATCCCGCGGTGCTGGTGAGGGATATGGTGAGGATCCTCGAGGAGAGAGGTTCGGATCAACTCACCGTTTCGGCGGCCCTCCGCGAAGGGGCGGCGAGGCTCCAGGCCAGGCTCAGGGCGCTGGCGAGCCTCGTGGGCGCGTGAAGGGCGCGCCTTTGCGGGCGTCAGCGAAGGGCGGGCGCTGCTACGATCCCTTGTAACGGAATCCGCCTGCAATCAAACGACCGACGATCTCCCCCGCTTCCGATGCGGACAAGACGTTGTGGGCCTGGAGCAACCAAATCAGGCCGACGCAACCCGTGAACTCAAGCTCAAGTTCCGCCGCCGCGGCGCGCGCCCTCTTGTCGTCGAGGGCGCACAAGTAGGGCCTCCCCGCGTGCCTTAGCTGGAAGCCATGGGCAAGCACCCCGACCTCGCCTGCCCCGAGACGCGGGTAACGCGCCTTGAGCCGCGCAAGCTCACGCGGATCAGGCTGCCCGGCAGGCTTCAATTCCGGGACGCCTGCCATGCGCGACCGTGTGGATGGACGGAGGACCTCCGTATCGACGGGCGCGCAGACGAGGAGTTCGTAACCCAAGCGATCAAGCTGCCGAAGGAGGCCGGCGCCATCGATTTCCTCGAGGAACCCGATGACCGCCGAAGTGTCCAGGAGTAGCTTGGTTCCCTCACGCGCGATCGGAAACGCCCCCCGCGCGTTTCTTGAGCTCGACAATTGACAAACCGGCGAGTTCCGCCGCCTTTTCGAGCGACACCTTCCCCCTCCGATACATGGCGAGTGCGCGGGGAACGCGGACTTTCTCCACGCGGTCTTTCACGACGGAGCTGGTGACCATGTCGGGGTACGAGAAATAGGTGAAGACCAGGAGTTCGTCCTCGCTCAAGTCATTCAGGAAAGCCTTGGTCTCGTCGATTTCGCTCTTGACCTCGGCAGGGATGGTCGATTCGACCTGCCGCGATACGGTCTTGCCGCGAGCCGAAAGGACGATGTTAACCCCGAATTCGTCGAAATCCGCAAGGCCCAATGCCCGTAGGTCGGCAAGAGCGGTGTCGGCGGCGTCGCTGTAGGGACCCTGGAGGTACGGGACAAAGTCGGCCTGGCGGGCCAAATTCGGGCGAAGGAGCGAGAGGAGGAAGAGCTCCTTCTGAAGCCAGAGCTTTGCCGGAATGTGTGCACCGTTATTGGCGGCAAGCAACGCCAGCAGGTACCGCTGGAGAAGGTCGAGTCCTTCCAGTACGACGCCTCCGGACACGTTCCGTGCACCCGCCTACCGTTGCCAGACCATTTTATAGATATAAGGGCCACAGGGGGGTGAGTGAAAGTCCGGACGCGCAAGTGGGACGACGACACGCTCTACCGAACGGCAGAGTTCACGGTGGGAGACCGCACGGTTCAGACGCCCGTGAAAGCCCTCGAACTTCACAAAGTGCCCTCGGGGGTCGTCCTCGATCCTAAGCTCGGCGGCGTGAGCGAGTGCTTCCGGACGGTGAGCAAAAACCAGATTGCCCAGTGGATGACGGATTCCGAACGCGACCGGGCCTCCATGGCCTCGATTGTAAGCGCCCAGCGCCGGGCCCGGGAGCGCGGCGATGTGCACGTGCTTGTAATGCAGCTCGACACGACCGAAATCACAAATCGAGAGCTTGCGTTCGTGTCGGACACGGCGCACAGTTTCAGCGACGTAGTGACCGTGCCGCTGGAGAAAGACCTCCACAAGGCTGTGAAGGGGGCCGACAGCCGCGAATTCAAGCGGTACGTGGGGTTCACGCGCCGTTTCGTGGAGGAAGTCGAGAAGATGAACGGCAAACCGCTGATGGCGATGGTGCCGTCGCTGCCCTGGCAGTTCACCGCGGACCTCACGAAAGTCTACCTGGACCTTGGGATGCGGGCTTTCTGCTTTGACTTCGCGGGGCGCACCCCCTCGGCGACGGAGGAGCGCAACATCCGCCCGTTCCTGAAGGAGCTGCGGCAGCAGGGAATCGAGGAGGAGGTCATGCTGTACGCCCTGAACGCTAACACGGGTAAAGCGGGAAAGAGGAGCGACGGCAAGATCTCGCCGGCTAAGGACATCTTGTCGTTCGGGTTCGGCTTCGACGTGCTTGGCCAGAAGCACATCGGGCTCAAGGGGCCAAAGGAAATGTACGCGAAAATGGCCAAACAGGGGCCAACGGCGCGCCTTTTCGACAAGGACGCGTACGGCTATCGCAAGAGCACCTTGAGCGGCGTGGGGGCGGTTCTGCCGCGAGATACGCAAGTGAGCGCCAGTGCGTTCCGGGATTCCGACGTGGCCAGGGGGCTGCAGGCGTACGTGAACATGGAGCAGCAGGCGCTCGAGGCGAATCGATTGCGGCGGATCATTGGGGAGTCTTCGGTGCCGCGCTACCTGCAGAGGAAGAGCGCGATGGAGGACTCGGACCGGCGCCGACTGAAAGATGCCCGAAGGAGTATGTCAGGGATGGCATCGCTCGACGACGAGTGGTAGAGCCAGACGAGGGGCGATTGGCGGCGGAGCTGCGCTTAAACGACAATCCCGAAGTCTTGCAAGGTGCCCCTCGGACATTCGTAGCCGACCGGCGCGTTCACGTAGCGGACCCCGTCAACCGTAGTGTCAACCGGCTCGTGCGTGTGGCCGTAGAGGTGCGCGGGGCTGCCGTGGGCGCGCAGGACCCGGTCGATGTCGGGGTTGTAGAACATGGGCTCGCGAGTTGGGTACTGGCGTGGGGGTTTGGGGCGCGCGGTGGGGGAGGTTCCGGACGAAGGAGGACGCGCTCAAGGCGTTTGATGGGTTGGAGGGGAGGATTGGTCGCCCAAATGTCCCTTGAACCCGGAGACATGGCGATCCAAATAGCCGCTTGGCATCGGTTATCGAACAAGGCTCACTACGCCGCGTGGATCCGTTCGGGCGTATCTCCGGGCAGCGTGTATTTCTGACGCTTGGCCCACTCTTTTAACTCC
>DATEUP010000063.1:0-20308 GCA_035283065.1 Thermoplasmatota archaeon
TGCGCTTGCCCGTAAGCGTCCTGGGCTTGCCCGTAGGCCTCGGGCGGGTAGTAGGGCCCCGCCGGCGCTGGGGGCTCCGCGTACCCGGGCATCGCCGATTCGTGCTGGGCCTGCGACTCGCGCGCCCTCTTGGCCTCCGCCACCTTGGCGCCCACCCGCGCCTTGATGAGGAACCGGCTGCCGATCCCGACGCCGGCGGCAAGCGCGATGAGCGCGAAGAGCCCCGCGAAGAGCCCGGCCGACGTGTCGACGGCCGCGGGCGCGTAGTTCACCACGAAGGTCTTGCCCGCCGTGTTCCCGGCGGCGTCGGTCACGTTGACCTGGATCGTCTGTGCGCCCTCACCCTCGATTGCGATCCACGCCGTGAAGTGCCCCGAAGCGTCCGTCGTCACAAACTGGCCGGCCACCTGCACCGTCGAGTTCGGCTCGGCCTGCCCGACGATCCGCACCGTGCGGCTCTGGAGGAGCGCGCCCGGCGCCGGCTCGCTGATCGTGACCGTGGGCTGCGCCGTGTCGACCGTCACGCGGCGCACGAGCGTCGCCGCGTTTCCAGCCGCGTCCGTCGCCGTGAGCGTGAGCGTGTTGAGGCCCTCGACGAGAGTGAGCGACGTCGAGAACTCGAGGCCCGAGAGTTCGACGGCCTGCCCTTCGACGAGCACCGCCGAGTCCTCCGAGACCGCCCCCGAGAAGGCAAGCTGCCGGCTCGCGATCACGAGGAAGTCCGGAAGGCCGTTCAGGATCACCGAGGGCGCGTGCGTGTCCACCGTGAGGTGCAGCGTCGCCCTCCCGACGTTTCCTGCGCGGTCCGTCGCGTTCACGGAGATGAGGTTCGGTCCCTCGCTGAGCCCGAGGACGGCAATGAAGGCCACGCCCGAGACCGCGAAAATCCGCAGGTTGACCTCGAAGAGCGCGACGGACTCCGTAAGGTCGCCGATGAGCTCGAGGCGCGGCGTGGACAGGTACGCCCCCTCGGCGTGGGAGAGGATGTTGACCGAAGGCGCCACGGTGTCGGCCGTCACGACAAGCTGGCGGGTCGCCTGGTTGCCCGCACGGTCGAAGGCCACGATCGTGAGGGTGTTTCGGCCTTCCTGCAGGGCGACGAGGAGCGAGAAATCCGAGCCGGTAAGCGGCGCGACGACCCCGTTGATCGTGACGTTCACGTTGGGGTCCGTGATGCCCTGGACCAGGATGCTCCGGGCCGGCCAGAAGACCTCGCCGCGGCCGGAGGGGTTGACGAGGATGAGCGTCGGAGGCACGGTGTCCTTGAAGACGGTGATCGTCACGTTGCGCGCGTTGCCCGCGCTGTCGATCGCGAGGAAGAGGAAGGTCTGCGGGCCCTCGTTCGGGAGGAGCCCGAGGTGAATAAACGCGGTCCCCGTGAGGTTCACGCCCAGGCCGTTCACGTAGAGCTGGACGACGCTCACGTCCACGTTGCCGCGGAAGAGGATCTGCGAGTTCGCCGTATAGACCTCGCCGCCCTCGCAGACGTCGCTGGGGTCGACGACGCAGAGGACCGGCGCCACGGTGTCGATCCCGATCGAGTAGAGCACGACGAGCGCCTCGGCCCTAGGGTCGAGCCCGTGGCTCGCCTTGTCCCACGAGCGGATGAAGACATCGTAGGTCCCGTCCGAGAGGTTGACAAAGGTGTGGGCGAAGCTGCCGTAGGGCCCCGGGAGGAACACCCAATTGGCCCCGTCGATCGAGACCTCAAGCCCGGCGACCCCGGAAAGGTCGTCCGTGACCGAGCCCTGGACCGAGAGGTTCGTGCGCGTGTAGGTCGCGTTTTCCCGCGGCGAGTTGACGAGCAGCGTCGGGGGGTTCGGGTCCCGGAAGGGGATGGTGCCGATGATGTTCGTGTTGAGGTTGAAGGGGTCCGAGCGCGCCGAGGTCTCGAAAAGCTGCACGGAAATCGTGAGGGGCGCGTAGTCGACCTTCTGGTTGGCCGCGGGCGCCTGGGGGTCGAACACGGAGTCGAGGGCCCAGCCGCTCCAGTTCCCGTTGGCGTCCGTCTGGCGGGTCGGGGCGCCCGTGGGGGGGTCGGTCGAGACGTCGCTGTAGATCGGCGCCGCCGAGTTGTTCGTGCCGGAAATGAAGGTGAGCGGGATCAGGTAGAGGGGCGCGCCGTTTTGCCACACGGCGTGGATCGAGATGAGCTTGTACGAGCGGATCGTGAAGGTCCCGTCCGTCGTGCCCGTAAGGCGCCGGTGGACGGTGCCCGCCGCGATAAAGCCCGTGTCATCGCCGTCGAACTCGACCCCGTTGTCCATCGTGGAGTTCCAGATCTCGACGCGCGCGAAGTAGCCGACGATGCCCGTGGGCTGGCCGGTGATCACGGAGTCGCGGATCCGCGCCTGGTCGAGCCGGGCGACGACGCCGGTGCCGCCGAAGATCCCGAGGCCCGCGTGGGAGTTCGACTCGGCGACGATGTTCGTGAACCAGCCCGTGCCGATCGCAAGGCCGTTGGTCACCGCGACCCGGATGTAGTGGCCGTACCCGTACTGGCCGGACGCGTTGCCGTTCACGCGCGCCGTGTTGTCGATGTAGCGCAAGCTCATGGTCGTGGGGGCGCCGAGCAGCTGGATGATGCCGCCGCCCTCCGTGCCCGTGTTGGTCTTCGTGTTCTCGTTGGCCGTGTTGCGCTCGAGCTTCGAGGAGGCGATCTTCGCGCCGGCGCCGCTGTAGGTCGCGTCGATCCAGACCCCAGCGCGCGTGTTGTTCCAGGCGCCGTTGTCGGCCATCTGGATGTTGAGCCCTGCGCCCATGGAGGTGCCGTGGAGGTGGAACCCGTGCTGGCCGTTGCGCGTCGCGTTCGAGGTCCAGACGTTGAAGTTGTGCTGCCCCAGCGCCCCGTTGTCGAAGAGGTTGATGCCGGACTGGCCGCAGGAGGTCGCGGAGACATTCGAGACGGTCGCGGTGACGATCGAGGCGGACCCGGAGTTTTGCGACTCGAAGTAGAGGCCGTTCTGCCCGCAGGAGGAGATCTGGAGGTCGCTCCAGACCCATGCGGGGTCCGTCCCATAGGCGCCAACGACGCTGATGGGCCCGCTCGCCGTGTTGACGATGGACATCTCGGAGATCTCCATCGACCCGCCGTCGGGCAGCGTGCCCGCGCCGCGGACCACAATTCCCTCGGTGGCCCCCTCGATTCGCCCGCCTCGGACCGTGAGGGAGCCGGGGTCCTGAACGGCGAGGGCGATGCTCGAGGGCGCCGCGTGGCCGGAAAGGCCGGGGACAAAGCCCGAGGCCTCGAGCCCCGTGACGCTGAGCCATACTGGGCCGTCGGCGACAATGGCGGCGGCCGTGAGGCTCTGGGTCCCGCCAGGGGCCGACGACCCGATCTTCGAGACCCGCAGGCCCTCGACCGTCGGTGAGCCGCCTTCGAGGCAGAGGCCGGCCGCGTAGCCCCTCCCCGCCACTTCCGCGTAGGCCACGGAGGAGACATCGAGGTTGCGCAGCATCGGCGAGGCGCCCGTCACCGTGACGCCGCACCCCACGCTGCCGGCGACCGTGACGCCGTCGAACAGCACATCGCTCGAATAGACGAGGAGGCCGCCAGGCACGACCCTCGCTCCGGTCTCGAGCGCGCGGCCGGGGGCGCGCTCCGTGTCCAGCGAAAGGCCGAGGAACGCCGACCTCTCGACCCGCGCCTGACCCTGCAGCACGATGCGGACGGCCTGCGCGGGGTCCGCGCCCGCCGCACGAAGCGTCGAGTCCGCCACAAAAAGGGAGCCGCCGGCTTCGACCAGCAGCGCGGCCCCGCCCCCCGCCGAGGGCGCCAGGGTAAGGTCGACCCCGATGAGGCGCAGCGTGCCGCCCGACGAAACCGTGACCGGCCCCTCGACCGTGAGCCTCACGTGCTCGATCGAAACGTCCCCCGTGACCGTGAACCCCGTGACGGTCTGCGCGCCTGCAGGGACGCTGAAGGCGGCAAGCGCGCCGAGCAACAGTGCGAAGCCAGCCGCCCGGGGCGCGACGCGCGACGCCACCCTAGTCGCCTCCGTGGGGCGGCCTCGGCGCGCGGGGCCTGCGCATCATCGCGTCCTGCGCGTACATGTCATGCGGCGCCTCCTCGACGGGCTCAGGCGCCACGGGGGCCGCGGCCTCGACGTGCGCGGCTTCCTGCGGGCGCAGGGAAAGCCCGGGGTTCTCCGCTTCCGCGTTCGCCCGCAGCCGGCGAGACCAGAAGGGGATGAACGCGAGCCCCACCGCGAGCCCGAGGAGCGCAAGGAGAGGGGCCAGCGAGGAGGAGCCCGGGTCCGCCGGCGCTGCAGCGGCTTCCCGCTTCACGTGGATCTCGCGGGGCGCCTGGTTGCCTGCCAGGTCGGTGGCGAGCAGGGAGATCGTCGACAAGCCCTCGGCGATCTTGAGGTTGAAGTTGAATGTGCAGTCGGCCCCCTGCGCGCCGGTGCAGGAAAGCGCGACGGGCTTCCCCGCCATCGAGAGCGTGGGGTCCGCGCTTTGGACCGTCACGGTGAGCACGGTGCCCGGGCTCACGGTGCCGTGGAAGTTCATGACCTCGTCCTCCGTGATCTGCTCGCCTTGGAGTCCGAGGACTTCGATGACCGGCGGGGTCGAGTCGACTTGGACCTGTAGGGAGAGCGCGACCGTGTTCCCGACGGCGTCCGTGGCCTCGATGAGGTACACCACGACCCCGTCGGAGGTGCGCGTGTCCGGGTAGCCGAACTCGCCCGTGATCGGGTTGAAGTCCGTGGCCGGGAAGCGGCCGCCGGGGGTCGTCACGTTGACGAACGCGCTGGGGTCCGTCCGGCCGCGGATGTTCACGTTGCGCGAGGTCTGCACGCTGTGGTCGACCGGAGCGTCCACGCGCAGGCTCGGGGCCACCGTGTCGACGATGATCGGGCCCGCGTTGGCCTCCATCGAGTTGTTCGCGCGGTCCCTCACGTGGACGAGCACGGAGTGGCTCCCGTCCTCGAGGTAGAGCTCGAAGGTGAAGTTCCGCGGCGGCGTGGACGGCAGCGGGTACGAGACGTTGTTCACGAGCAGGAGGGCGATCGGCTCGCTTGCCCGGACTTGGATCACGACGTGGGGGTCGCGCGTCGCGAAGGGGAAGCGCGCGGGCTGCACGAAGGCGAGCGTCGGCGCCGTGAGGTCGAGCTCGACGACCCGCAGCTCGCTCACCGTGTTCCCGCCGCGGTCCGTGGCGTTGACCCATATGGTGTTCGGGCCCTGCCGCAGGGGGAACGTGAACGGGAAGGTGTGCGGCACATCGTTGATGTAGAGGACGACGTCGGACTCGACCTCCCCGTTCACCTCGACGCCCGCGCGGTTCGTGAAGGAGTTGTTGAGGGGGTTCGTCACGATGAGGTGCGGCGGCGTGGTGTCCAGGATGATCGTCCGGGTCGCGACATTCGTGTTGCCCGCACGGTCGGTCGCGACCACCGTGATCAGGTTGGGGCCCTCCTCGAAGTTCGACAGGGGCACGTCGAAGCCGCCGGTCGACGGCGAGACGGTCGCCTGGACCTGCGCGCCATTGAAAGTGAAGACGAAGACGGCAATCCCGTTCTCGTCGGTGGCCTGGCCGCGCACCGTGTACGAGGTGAAGCGGGTCGTGAGGTCCGCCCCGGGGTCCAGGATCGCGAGGCGCGGCGAGAGGGTGTCGATCACGATGCCCGTGATGTTGAGCTCGCGGAACCCCGTCGAGAAGTTCCCGAAAGTCACGTTCCAGCGCGCGCGGTCCCAAGCGCGGATGTAGATCTTGTAGACCCCGTCGGCACCAAAGCCGAGGGTGTGCTCCCAGGTGCCCAGGAGCGCGTCAAACGTGCTCACGTTTGCGAAATTCACGCCGTCCCCGGAAATCTGGACGACCTCCACGCCCGTCGTCATGTCGGAGACCGCGCCCTTGACGACGAGCGCCCGCGCGCGGATTTGCGAGTCGGCCCCCGGGGTCGTAACCGTGAGCGAGGGCAGCTCGGGGTCGACGAGCGTGATGTTGCCCCAGAAGGCCTGAGAAAAGGGGATCGTAAGCCCGGAGACCTCGTTCTCACCCACCTTGGTAAACGGCGTCAGGTTCTCGTAGCGTTCCTGAAGCGTCTGCGTTGTGCGCCAACCGGGGATCGAGCGGTTTGCCAGCGTCGAGGTCGCGTCGAGCGGAAAAACCGCGAGTTGGAGGGGGCTCGAGCCGGCCATCCACCGCACATAGAGGTTGCCCGCGGTGAGCAGCATCCCGCCGTCGGCCTGCCACTGGACGCGCGGCGATCCGAAGCGCTGGTAGAGCGTGACCTCGGCCCCCGTGCCCGACGCGCTCGCCGAGAGGGGGTAGATCGCGGTGTCCTCTAGGCGCGCCACGCAGTCGGAGCAAATGATGCCCGTGCCCGTGTTCGAGACGTCCGACCGGTAGACGTTTGCAAGCACCTGCGTGAAGGTGAGGCCGGTCGAGGTGTTGAACACGGTCGTGTCCCAGAGGGAGAGCGCCCACTTGTTCGCGCTGCCGAATTGGAAATAGAGGCCGTAGGAGGAGGTCGTCGAGAATCCGTAGACCGTGTTGTTCGTGAAGGCGCGCTGGGCGACATTTCCCGAGTAGATGTACCAGTAGAGCGCGTAGGACGCGGCGTGGTCGAAGAAGTTCCAATCGAAGGCCGGGTCGATGTTGCCGCCGCCCGTCGAGAAGCTGTAGACGTACATCCCGTAGTTCGAGGCGCTCTGCACGACGTTCCCCCGGATCGTCATCGTGCTGCTCTGCGCGTTGGCGCCGTAGTTCTCGTAGAAATGGACGCCGTAGGAGACGTTCGAGAAGATGTTCCGCTGGAGGGAATACGAGGACGTGACGCCGGAGGAGCCCTGCGACCAGGCGGTGAACCCGGCGTTCTCGGAACCGGCAAGCTGCCAGGTCTGGTTGTACACCCGGTTGTCTTCGACAATGAGGGAGAGCGCGCCCCCGCTTAGCGAGACCCACCGCAGGTCGATCCCGCCGCGGTAATAGGGTGTCGCCGTGCCGTTGTAAGCGCCCGCGGTGTCGGTAATCGTGTTGTTGTGGATCTGGACAATCGCGCCGCCTGTGAGGCTTTGGAGGTGCATGGAAATCGGCGCGACCTGGCGGGACAGGCGATTGTAGGAAAGCGTGAAGGTCGGCCGGCCGGAGGAGCCCTGGTCCTCGATCGAGATCCCCGCCGCGGCCGAGATGTGGTCGACCTGGCTGTTCGTCACGGTGACGGAGTGCGCGCCGGTCATCCCCGTGAACCGGACTGCCGCGGCCGCCTGCTGAGCCGGCCCGAAGGTGAACGTGTCGACGGTGAGCGTAACCTGCTGCGAAAGGCCCCCGAAGTTGGCCTGGAGGCCCGTGTTGTACGTGCCGTTGAGGTTGAGGCTGAAGAGGTCGAAGACGATCGCGCCGCCCGAGTAGCCGGCGTTGTCGAGGATTTCAAGGGCGGTGTCGGCGCCTCCGGCAAAGCCGCCCGACATTGTGGCGCCTCCCGCGTTCTTGAAGAGGAACCCCCACGAGGCGATCTTGAAGAAGTTCTGCGTGACGTTGAGGCCGCCCCAGGAAAACGATCGCGAGGACGGCGTCACGGCGGCGATGTTGAGGACGCCGTCCTGCCGGAGGGTGGGGAGCCCTCCAAGGACGACCACGCCGGCGCCCACGAGCCGCATGTTCGAGGTGGCTTCCGTGGCGCCCGCGGAGCCTGGGTCCGTTTCGTTGGCCGAGGCGAGCGACCCGCAGCCCTCGATCCGGTTGTTCGAGACATCGGCCTGGCCGGAGGCGAGGAGAACGCAGACCGCGACCGCGCGGAAGTTGCTCGTCTGGCGCGGCGCGGCGTAGCTCGTCGAATACTGGAAGGCGATGTAGCGCGCGTCGAAGATCCGGTTGCCGTCGATCCGCGGCGAGGCGCCCGAGACGTAGATGTTGGTGCCCAGGCCGTCGTGGACCGACGAGTTGCCGATGTGGGCATTGTCCGAGTAGATCTGGACGCCGCCGACGACCGAGGCGAAGTTCGTCGAGAGGGCCGTGCCCGAGGCCCCGGGGTCCGCGGCCGTGCCGTTCATCCTCGAGAAGTCGCAGCCCTGCGCCTCGAAAGACGCCGACGGATTGATCGTGAACCACCAGGCGTCCATGCCAGGCGCCGCCGAGACCGTCACATCCTGGAACGTGACCGCGCCGTCCACATAGAGTCCGCGGGGCGTGGGGCCCGTCGAATTGAAGAGGAGCGTGACGTTCGACCAACTCACGTCGCCGGTCGGCCCCACGATGACGCTGCCGTCAACGTAGATCGTGTCGTCGCTTCGGGGGTCGGAGCCGGCAATCACCAAGTCGCCGGGAATGTAGGTCACCGCGCCTGCCGGTGGCAGGGCCCACAGAATCAGGGTCAACGCGGCTAGGAGGATGGGGTATGCCAGATGACGGAATCTCATCGGTTCCCCGTCCTTGCGGGCAGGGGGAGGCACCGTATTTAACCTTATGGAACTTGGGCGATTCTGGTCGGCTCGATCCGCATTTGCGGGGGACGTCTCGTCAGGCCCCCGGAGGGCCGCGCCGCACGCGCAGCACCGCATAGGTCCCGATGGCGCCCAGGGCCGCAAGGAGCGGCAGGACCGCGTACTGGAGGTCGCCAAGGCCGAAGAGGCCTTCCGGCGCAACAGGTTCGGCCACCCGGTCGAGCACGCCAAGGACCGTGACCGTGTTGCCGGCCAAATCGACCGCCGCAAACGTAAGCTTGTTCTCTCCCATGGAAAGGGGCACGGACAACGTGAAGTTGCCCGTTTCGTCCAGCGCGACAAGCTGGCCGTTCATCCGCAGCTCCGTGGCGCCCGTCGCGCGGCCGCGCACGGTGGCCACCGAAGCCGTGGTCTTAAGCGGCGTGGCGGGCAGGTCCACCGTGACCGTGGGCGCGACGGTGTCGCGTACGACCTGGACGCGCACCTCCACGCGGTTGCCCGCCGCATCCTGCGCGGACGCGACAATCAGGTTCGACCCTTCGACAAGGCCGACCTGCACGCTGAATTCGAAGGCCTCGATCGGCAGCACGACGTCGTTTACGCTCACCTGCACGGCGTCAAACCAGCTGCCCGAGACCTGCACGGAATTCGCATTGACCAAGGCGCCGTCGAGGGGCGCGGTGATCTCGAGGGTCGGCGGGACCGTGTCGAGGAGGACGACGACCGACGAAGTGGCCGGGTTGCCCGCGGGGTCCCACGCCTGGATTGTGATCACGTTGGGCCCCTCATCGAGGCGGACGACCTTGATGAAGGCGCCGCGGACCGTGGGCACCGGCGCCCCGTTCACAAAGACCGTGAGGATGCCCGGCTCGACGGAACCCGACACCGTGAGGTCTGCGCGAGCCGTGACGAGGCCGGGCGTGGGCGAGAGCACCGTGATGTCGGGCTCGATCGTGTCGAAGGTCACCCTCCGCACGACCGTGTTGTTGTTCCCCGCGCGGTCGACGGCGGTGATCGTAAGGGTGTTGAGGCCTTCGGAGAGCGCGTACGTGACCGCGAAGACCCCGCCCGTGGTCGTGACGCGCGCTCCGTTGAGCTCGAGGTCCACGTCGCTCTCCGTGACGCCGGCGACGTTGAGGAGCGAACGGTTCGTGGCGAAGTTGTCGCTGGGGAAGCTCACGAACACCGCGGGCTGGATCGTGTCCGAGATGAGGACGAAGTCGAGGAGGTCGCCGTTGCCGACCTCGTCGACCGCCACGAGGTGGAAGAAGTTCGGCCCCTCCCTCAGGATGAGCTGTTTCGAGAACGTGCCCCCCTGGACCGCGAGGGCGTCGCCGTTCACCGTGAGCGAGGCGTCGTCGTCAACCGTGCCGCGGAGGATCACGGCGGTGTAGGTCGTGTAGGCGACCTTTTCGCCGGTGGAAGGGAGCGCGGGCTGGAGGACCACAAGGACCGGGGCCACCGTGTCGACGACGATCCCCGTGATGTTGAGTTCCGTGTAGGTGCCGCTGCGGTCGTAGGCGCGCACGATGAGGTCGTGCGTGCCGTCTTCAAGCGTGATGTCCATGCTCCACCCGGGCAGGGGCGCGTCGGAGGGGAGCCAGTTGAGCCCGCCATCAGCCGAGGCCTCGACGAAGTCCATCCCCGAGCCGACGTCGAAGGCGTTGCCCCACAGGCGCACGACGCTCGAGTTGAAGCGCGAGCCGTCGAGGGGCGCGAAGAGGTTCACGCTGGGGGGGATGGGGTCTTGGATGACGAGGCGCACGTAGGTCGTCCCGTTGAAGGCGAACTCGTAGGGCGTCGAGATCGTGCCGTTCGCATACACCTTGACCGCGAGCGGCGTGTTCGTGATCGTGTCGGCCGACCCCTGGGAGAGCGTGATCGAAAGGCCGGGGATCCAGAGGTTCGGCGAGATCCCGTTTGTCCCGACGAGGTCGGCGAAGAGGACGCCGCCGCTCTGGTTCGTGAGGACGGCGAAGGCGAGCGAGGCGGGCGCCCCGTTGGGCCAAACGACCTCGACCTGGAGCGGCCATATCACGTTGACCTGGCCCGAGGCGAAGTTCTGGAGGTTCATCTGGCTTTGGGAGATCGTGCAGTTGTAGAGGTTTACCGTGGCGCCGTAATAGCTCAGGAAGTAGATCGCCTGCGTGAGCCCGGCAAAGGACATGTTGTAGAGGCTCAACGTGCCCTGGGCGTAGTAGTAGACGTAGACGCCGACGCTCGCGGAGACGTTCTTGAGCACGACGCCGTCGAGCGTGCCCACACCGTTCCCGACCATCACGACCTGCATCACGTTGTCATAGAAGGTCGAGTCCCGGATCGTGACTCCACCCGCGACGAAGAGCGCGCCCCCGAGCCCCTGGATCGAGGTCCGGCGGTGGTTGCTCACGTTGTTGGCGAAAACGTTTGCCTGGCTCCCGTCCCCGACGATGCCGTAGGCACCGTTCGAGTCGATCGCGTTTCCCGTGACGTTGCCCTTGCCGCTCCCGAGGAGGAGGCCGCCGGAGGCCATGTTGTTGTTGAAGTCGACCTGTTCCGAGTAGCGCTGGGAGTAGACGTTCGTGCCGTTGATGTAGCGGTTGTCCGAGATCGCAGGCATCTGGGCGTTTTGGCTGATCGTGTTGTTGAGGATCTCCGCGTTGGCGCCGCGGACCGCGATCCCGTAACCGAAAAGGTACTCGTAGAGGTAGAAGTACGTGTAGCCGCACGCCGGCCAGTATTGGTCGTAGTAGGCCTGCCACGGGTCGACAAAGGTCGACGCCACGCCGTTCGTGCGGACAAGGTTGCCCTCGATCACGGGCGCGCTGTTGTTCTCCGCGAGGATCCCATAGGCGCGGAAGAAGATCTGGTAGTTACAGCTCCAGCTCGAGGCGTTGCTGCTCTCGACGTAGCGGGCGAGCTCGATCGTGTTGTTGTAGATGTGGGGGCTGCCTGACATCACGAGGATGTTGCCCTTGTAGCCGTACGAAATCACGGAGTTCGAGATTGTCGTGTTGCCGTTGTAGATTTGGATCCCGAAGCGGTCCTGGGTCGTCGAGCCCCACATGTCGCGCACGCTTGCCCGGTCGATCGTGGTGGGCCCGTAGATCTCGAACCGGTAGCCGTTCTGCGTCGAGAGGGCGCTAATCGTCCCGCCGGAGACCGTGAGGGAGCCGCCCGGCCGCACGTAGATCCCGAACTCGCCTGGCGTGCTCGAGCTCATGCGCAAGACGACATTCGAAAGCGTCAACGACCCGCCGTTGAGGACCACGACATTGCCGGTGACGGTAACCGTGCCGGAGGCGACCGTCGTCGTGTCGGCCACGACCCAATCGCCGCTTGCGGGCGGGTTTGTCTGGGCGGCGGAGGGCGCCGCTGAGACGAGCGCGACGGCCGCAAGCGACAGGACAACCGCGGAAAAGATCCAAACGGAGCGCCGGGCCACGCTCTTGGTGGGGATGGGCTCCGCTCGCATGGGCACTTGGCCTCCCCCTTGCCAGCCGGGCCCCACGATTTATAACTTCTCAGATGAGGCGAAAGGCCATTCAAGGGCGCGCGCGGCGGCGCCCGAAGGCCAAGGCGAGGGCGGCCCCGGCAAGCGCGAGCGCGGCGGCCTGTGCCTCAAGCCCGGGGAGGAAGCCCCCTGCGCCGCCGCCCGAGCCCGGCCCGGCAGCGGTCGTGAAGGTCACGGTGCTCGGGGTCATCGGGTTTCCGGCAAGGTCGGTGCCCGTGGCTTCCGCGCGGTAGGTCTCGCCGGCCTTGAGAGGCGCGGCAGGGACGAAGCGCGCCGTGTGGTTTGCGCGGTCCACCGTGAGGGTGCCGTTGACGAGCGCGCCCCCGGAGTCCGTGAGGGTCACCTGGACGGAGTCGACCTCTTCGCTGAATGTGAACGTGAGCGCCGCCTGGCCGTCCACGCCCGTCGCGCCGCTTGCAGGCGAGCTTGCCGAGAGCGCGGGGCGCGCCGTGTCGAGTGTGACATAGAGGGTCTGCGATTCGAGGGAGAACTTCGCGCCCGCCTCGATGATCGGCGAGGGGTCGATCGCGCGAGCCGTGATGGCATTGTCGCCGGTGATGAGGCGGGCGGTCGCAGACCAGGCGCCCGCGGCGTCGACGGTGACCGTGTCCTGGAGCAGCCCCCGGACCCACAGCTCCACATCGAGGTTTGCTTCGGCCGTCCCCTCAATGGCAAAGGTCACGTCATTCGTGACCGCGCGCGCGGTCGTAATGACCGGCGCGGAAGGCGCGACGCTGTCTCGCGCCGCTCCCGACGCCGACTCGGAGGGCGGGCTCTCGTTCGGCACCTCATCGAGCGCGATGACCTGGTACCTGTAGGTGACCCCGTTCTTCACGGGCGCATGGGTGAAGGTCGCCGTGGCGCTCGAGCCGGCAAGCTGCCAGTTCGCGCTGACGGTCGGGTCGATGTACCACACGTTGTAGAGGGCGACATCCGTGTCGGCAGGCGGCGTCCATGTGAGGATGATCGACGCGCCCGTGGGCGGCGCGACCAGCGAGAGCGCCGTGGGCGCCGCAGGCCGCTGCGTGTCGGCAGGCGTCGCCGCAAGCTCGTTCGAATCGGCGCCTTGGCGTAAGCCCAGGTCGAAGGCCGCGACCCGGAAGCGCGTGAGCCGCCCGTCCGTTAGGTTCGAGACCGTCGCCGTGCGCGCGTTTCCGCCGACTTCGAGCGCTTGCGTCCAGCTGCCCGTCACGTCGGTGTAGAGGCGGAAGCCCGCAAGGTCGTCGCCGACGGCCGTCCAGTCGAGTTGGACGGAGTTGCCAACGGCGAGGGTCGTCGCGGCCGTGAGCGCGGGCGCGTCGGGGGCAAGCGTGTCGACGGTGAGCACTGACACGGCGGCAGTGGGCGAGCTTTGGAGGTCGACCTTGTCGATGGCCACGAGCACGAAGTAGTAGGTCTGGCCGCGCTGGAGGCCGGTCGCCGTGTAGGGGGAGGTGGCCGGGCGGCCGACCTCCGCGAAGCTCCCGGGGAGGCCCGTGGAGGAGCGCCGGACCGAGTAGGCGACCGTGTCGCCGCCGTTGGGGTCCCACGAGAGGTCTGCGGCGGTGCCTGACGGGTTCGCGGCGGCTTGGAAGTTGAGGGGCGTGGGCGGAGCCGTGAGGTCCGGGATCCGGTCCGTGAGCGCCGCCGTAAAGGGCGAGGGGAGGCCGACATCGTCAATGGCCCGGACCTGGTACGTGTAATTGACTTCCTCAAGGAGCCCCGAATCCATGTAGGCCACCGACGGGACATTCACGGTGCCGACTCGCACCAGAGGGTTGATGTCGCCGTCGCGCCGCCAGACTTCGTAGAGTACCGTGTCGTCGTTATTCGCGGTCCAGGCAAGGGTGATCGTGTGGGAAGGCCCGTCCACCGTGGCCGTGAAGTTCGCCGGGCTTCGGGGCGGTGTCACATCCGCCGGCCGGCCCACCAGAATGGGGCTGGGCGCGGACGTGAGCGTCACGGCCGGGTCGGTCTCCGTGAGGTAGTACCAGTAATCTCGGCCGTCCGTGACGTTCGTGTCGTTGTAGGAGAACCGCGGGAACGAGACGTTTGCAACGATCGCCCAAGAACCCGTCTTGTTGGACCAAACCGAGTAGATGGCTCCATCGGTGGGCTGGAGCTGCCAGGAAAGGACGAGCGAACCGCCCGAGGGGGGCGCCGTAATCGTGAATCCCTTCGGCGGCAGGACCACCGAGTATCCGATGGCGATGAGACTCACGTTCAGGCGGCCTCCAAGGGAGAAGTTGAAAGAGAGGGGGACGAGGATGATGCCCGACGCGTTTGCGTCGGCCTGGTGGGTCGAGAGGTAGTCCTGGATGAGGAGGTCAAGGCCGGTGGCAGTTGCGTTTCCGCTAAGGGGACCGGTCAGGCTCAAGACAGGCTCCTGGTCGACGAAGACTCGCACGTCCTCCGGCAGCGTGTGCGCGTTGCCGTAGTAGAGCCGGAGGGCGCCCGGCCCGACCGTCCCGTTGATTCCCCCTGCAAGGTGGATCGGGAGCTCGTCGAGCCCATCGCCGTTCACATCACCCGAGGACCCCATGTACCATCCGAAGCTCTCGGCAAGGCCCGGCGTGCCCGCGCGCAGCACCATCGCGGCGCTCGTCGTGAGGTTCCACGCCCGGAAGAGGTACGCGGCGCCATCGAAGGCGTCGCCCGCATTCGCGCCGACCGCGAGGTCGCTGCGTCCGTCGCCGTCGAAGTCGCCAAGCATCTCGACCCCCGCGCCGAACTGCTGGAGGGTCGTCGTGTCGGCGGGGCGAAGGACCGTGACCGGGCCCGCGTAGGTCGCGTTGCCCGCGCCAGCGAAGACGTAAACCGCTCCGCTGGTCGCCGTGTCCGTCGGCGCCCCGACGGCAAGGTCGGCGCGCCCGTCTCCCGTGATGTCCCGGCCGCCGGCCAGCGCCCATCCGAAGTACGAACTCACGTTGTTCGTGTAGTTCCAAACGGGGGTGACCGTTCGAGCCGTGGTCCCCTCGAAGACCTTGACTGCGCCGAAATTCGAGGCCGTGAATGGGGTGCCTGCGGCAAACTCGTCCAGGCCGTCGAGGTCCGTGTCCCCGAGGGCCTCAAGGACCAGGCCTTCGCTTGTGGTGGTGCCGCGGTACTGCGTGTCGAAGCCCGTGAGGATCGTGCTGTTCGTGACGTCGAGCCCGTCGGGACCGCCCCAGAGCACCGTGACGGTCCCCCTGTAGGAGCCTGTTGAGGTGTTGAACGCCTCGCCGACGACGAGGTCTTGGAAGGTGTCGTTGTCGAGGTCGAGCCCACCGGCGAGCGAGTACCCCCACGAGTACGAGGTGCTCGCGTTGAAAGTGAGCGAGAGGTTTGCGGCGGCTGGAAGCCCCGCGGCCGAGCCGTAGAACACGAAGACCCGCTCGACAACGACCGAGAAGAACGCCGACTCGCCGACGACAAGGTCGTCGATGCCGTCGCCGTTGTATTCGCCGTGCGTCACCGAGTATCCGAATCCGGAACTTGCCGGGCCCGCGTACGTCCAGTTCGCGGCGCGCCCGCGGAGGCCCGTGGACGAGCCCCAGAAGACTTCCACGCGGTTCGCGCGGGACGCCGAGTTCTCGGCAAACGCGCCGACCGCGAGGTCCCCGTAGCCGTCGTTGTTGAAGTCGCCGCCCGCGTCGGCGCCGTGGCCGTACTCCTCCCCGTCGTTCCCCGCCTGGCCGCGCCCCGTGAGGTTCGCATGCCGAAGCTCCAGGAGTCCGGTCACGTTCACCTGCCCCGAGAGGATGCGGGCGCTCGCGTTGAGCGGGACGTAGAGCGTGGTGTTGTGGAAGGTCTCGGAGCCCGTGAGGTTGACCTCAAACCCCTGGACCGTCGCGTTCCCGAGGATCGCGCGGTCCTCGACCCGCGCTGCCGACGCGGTGCCAGAAGGGCCCGTGGCCGGCAGGAACGAAGGGGCAAGCAGGAGCCCCAACAATAGGTAGGAAAGAATCCAGCCAGCAAACAGGGGACGCGAGTTGCCCAAGAGAACACCTGGCCTTCGCGATTCGGAGAGCCCTATATAAGGTCTGCCGGGCAGAGCGGAAGGTGGCGTATCGAGAAAACGTCGGCCGGGCGGCCACGGAGGGGCAACAGCCGGGCCCCTGTCCCCTATGCGCGTCCAAGGATTCTCCAAGGATGCACGCAGCGCAGGACGCCCGTCCACCGCGCGCCCGATAGGGATTAAATATCGTCATCGGGTAGAGCCGCCATCGTACGGTGAGCGCCCTGAGACCCAACCTCGAACTGGAGAAACTGCGCCACGGGACGGAGCTCCTGAAGCGCGGCTTCGCCGCGATGCAGAAGGGCGGCGTCATCATGGACGTAACCGACGCGAAGCAGGCGCGGCTCGCGGAGGAGAGCGGCGCGGTCGCGGTCATGGCGCTCGAGCGCGTCCCGGCGGACATCCGCGCCCAGGGGGGGGTCGCCAGGATGGCCGACCCGAACAAGGTCCTCGAGATTATCGACGCCGTTACGATCCCCGTTATGGCGAAGTGCCGGATCGGCCACTTTGCCGAGGCGCAGGTGCTCCAGGAGCTTGGCGTGGACATGGTGGACGAGTCGGAAGTCCTCACACCGGCCGACCCGCACTACCACGTTGACAAGCACAAGTTCACCGTGCCCTTCGTCTGCGGGGCGCGCGACCTTGGGGAGGCGCTGCGGCGCATCGACGAAGGGGCCGCGATGATCCGGACGAAAGGCGAGGCCGGCACGGGGAACGTGGTGGAGGCCGTGCGCCACCACCACGCGGTATCGTCGGGGATCCGGTCGCTCAAAGGCAAGACGGCCCAAGAGCTCCGCGAGGCGGCCAAAGAACTTCGCGCGTCCTTCGAGGTCGTCAAAGAGACCGCGGGGCTCCAGCGCCTGCCCGTCGTGAACTTTGCGGCCGGCGGGCTCGCGACGCCCGCCGACGCGGCCCTCATGATGCAGCTTGGCGTCGACGGCGTGTTCGTGGGCTCCGGGATTTTCAAGAGCGAGGACCCCGCGCGGCGCGCGAAGGCGATCGTCGAGGCGGTCCACAACTTCGACGACCCGAAGGTGCTCGTAGAGGTCTCGCGCGGGCTCGGGGACGCCATGGCGGGCATCGAGATCTCGACGCTTGCAAAGGAGCAGCGGCTCCAAGAGCGCGGCTGGTAGCGCGACTTGGCTCCGGGCTACTCCTCTTCCTCGTCGCGGTCGGGCCTTTTGCCCCGTCCGGCGCGCGCCCCGTACGGGCCCGCCCGCGGTGCGCGGACGAAGAGCAGGTACGTCGCGAGCGCGGCGCACACGAGGATCACCGCGACCGAGCCGTAGGCGACGAAGGGCGCATACCCCTGCGGCGGGCTGCCTGGCGGGCGGTAGGGGTCGATCACGATGGCCTTCTCGATGAGGACGGACTGGCGGCCGTCAAAGAGCGTGAGCTTCACGAAGTACGTCCCGGGGGTTGCGAACACGTGGCTCGACTCGTTGCCCTCCGCGGTCTGGCCATCGGAAAAGTCCCAGCTCGCTGTCACGGGGTCGCCGTCCGCGTCCGAGACCCCGGAGGCGAGGAAACCCACGACGCGCCCGGCCTCCGCGCGCTCGGGCGCCGCGATCGTCGCGTTCGGCGGGCTGTTGAACGAGATCACATTCACCGTGAGGTTCGCGGAGACGACGAAGCGGCCGTCGCTTGCCGAAAGCCGGATCGCGTAAAGCCCCGACGCGCCGCGAGGGGTGCGCCACCCCGCGGGGGTCGCGTTCTCGGGCCCCGATTCGACGAAGAGCACCGGGTGCGTGCCGTCCGGGTCGAAGACAAAGGGGTCGAAGGTGACGGTGCCCCCCTCGTCGACCGTGTATTGCGTCGCGACGGTGAGGACGGGCGGGTCGTCAACGGGCACGACCACAACGCTGACGTTAAGCGAGAGCGCGCCGCCATAGGAATCGCGGACTGTGAGCACGATGACCATGGGCCCATTGGCGTTGCGTTCGGGCTCGATGCGCAGGGCCTCCCCGCTCACGTTGAGGCGAAGGCGGTCGGGCGAGGCGACCTCCGCCGAGAGGTTTGCGAGGGGGCCGGTCGCCCTGAAGTGCGAGGAAAGGCCAAGGTCGACGGTGAGCGTCCCGTCTTCGAGGACAGAGAGGGGGCCGTAGGCCGCGATCGCGGAGGGCGGGCGCGCGTTGGTCACGTTGAACGCCGCCACGAAAGGGTCGCTCCAGACCGTGCCGTCGCTTGCGCGCGCGGCAAAGGTGTTGGGGCCGTTGGCAAGGGCCAGCGTGTCGACTTCAAAGGACCATGAGGCGAAGCCCGCAGCGGCGACCCACGCGCCGCCGTTCAGGCTTACCTCGACGGCGGCGATCAGGTCGCCCGGGTCACTGTCGCCGGCCACGCCCGTGAAGTTCAGCCGGCCGCCGACGCTGGTTCCTTGCCCCGGCGTCACGATCACGACATTTGGCGGCGCGTCGACGGCAACCGCCTTGGAGGCGCGCCCGAAGCCCGGCGCGGTGACGACGACCGACCAGTTCGCCCGCGCGCCCGTGATGAGCGCGACGAGGGCGACGCCGGCGCCGTCCGTGGTCCCGACGCCGACAAGGGCGCCCGACTCGTCGAGGACGGCAACGGTCGCGTTGGCGACGCCCGCGCCCGACGACGTGACGGTCACGGCCAGGTCGACGGCCGAATTCGGCGCGATGCCCGGCGGAACTACAATGTCGAGCGGGCGCGACGGGCCCGTCCACGGCACCGAGGCGGGGTCGCCAAGGAGCGTGAGGCCCGCAAGGGCCCGCCGCAGGGTCGAATTGTTCGGGTCGAAGGCCGCGCCGAGCGCCGCGCGCGCGTCCTCCACGAAACGCTGGCGCGCTCGGTCCACCACGTCGCCAAGCGGCCCCGGGCGCTCAAGGGCCTCGCGCACGATGGAGGCGGCAAGCGTCCACCCGCCTTGCACGGAGCCCGCCGGCGCGCCTGCAGAGGTCCTCCCCGTGAACCCGACCGCGAGCGCGGCCCCGCCGCTTGGCGCCCTAAGCGCCCGCTCGGCGGCCGAACCGTTGCCCGCGCTGAAGTTCGCCGAGCCCCCGTAGGCCGCGACCCACAGGGGGAGCCGCACGCCGTTTGGCAGGGCGTCGATCCCCGCGACCGTCGCCACGGGCGCGAAGACCGAAGACGAGCCGTCACCCGCGTAGGCCTCGCCCGGGCCGCCCGAAAGCGGGCTGTCCCGCGCCGCGAGCGCGACCAGCGAGGCGCCGAGCCCCCACTCGCCAAGGAAGGTCGGCGAGTCGAGCAGGTCGTCCTGCGGGTCATAGGGGGCGGGCCAGGCGGGGTAGTCGGCAAGCGTGATGTTGAGGAGCCCGCTGCCTGCCGCGGCCGCAACCGCGGGCGCAAAGGCCACGGACGCGTCGTCGCCCGACCGGCGGGACGCGAACCCCGCGTCGGGCACGGAGGACACCGCAAGGCCGAAGAGCGCGCGCGAGGACCAGGCGCCGGAAGGGGGCGCCTGCTCCCAAGAAAGCAGGCGCGCGACGTAGGCGGCTAGCTCGCCCTCGGTCTGCGCGGGGATGCGGCCGACGTGGAGGCTCGCGGTGAGGTTCCAAGAGGAGTCCGAGATCCCGTACCAAGGCGGCCCCGAGGGGTAGTCGTCTCCGAGGTCCGAGGCGTTGAAGAACGAGGCCGCCTCGGACGCGTAGTAGTAGTCCGAAACAAGGGAGCGGTCCTCCGCGGGCATCGAGGGCAGGGCCGTGCGGTTCGCCACCTGCAAGAGGCGGCCGGGGATGATCGGGTCGTCGGCCGCGAGGAGCACGTACTCGAGCCGCGGGTCTGCCGCGCGGCGCGCGGCAAGGTACGCCTTGATGGACTCTTGGAGGTCCCGGCCTGCCATCTGCGCGTGAACGAAGGTCGTCGTGACGATGTCGACGCGCAGCCCCTGGCTCTCGCGCCAGTCGCGGAGCGGGACCAGCTCGTCGACGAAGCTGTCGGGCGCAATGACAATCTCGAGGGGCGCATCCGAGGCCGCCGCCGAGGCGGCGGGCGCGACCCCGAAAAACGGGGAGAGCCCGAGGAGCGCCGCGGCAAGCCCGAGGGTAGCGGCTTTCTGCCAAAGCCCCATAGGGGGCCCAAGGCCCCCCAAGGCGAAATAAACGCATCGTGCCCGTGGAGCGGTGGGTGGACGGGCGGTCAGCCGTAGAGCGCGACCGAATAGAGGGCGGCGGTCACATTCACGAGGAAGTGGCCCACCATGAGCCCGGAGGCGCTTTTCCAGCGTTGGTAGGCCAAGCCCGTGACAAGGCCCGCCGAAACCAGGAAGACGGCGGCGCCGAGGTCCCCAAAGAGGAGCCGGAGCCAGAGCCATTCGACCACGTGCCCGACGCTCCAAGCCAGGAGTTGGAGCCCGAGGGCGTTGAGGGGGCCGAAGCGCAGCTCGGCCTCGAACTGGACGACGCGCTTCGTGAAGTAGTCCTGGGCGCCCACATGGAAGAAGGTGTCCGCGGCCCAGAAGGCCACGA
>DATEUP010000064.1:0-7197 GCA_035283065.1 Thermoplasmatota archaeon
CCCGGAGGGTGGCTCGCGCCCTTGGAGTCCCGCTCGTCGGGACCCCCGAGGTGATTGTCGACCTCGTCAAACGGGGGAGCGTGCCTCCCGAGAAGGCCAGGGAGGCCGTCGCGGCCCTCGCGGCCCGGAACGCTTTTACCCAGCACGTCCTAGAGGAAGACCTGAAGGAGATGGAGCCGTGAGTTCCAAGGCGATCCGCGTCGACGACCGCGAGGCGTCCAAGGCCGTTCGAGAGGTCGCGCGCCGCGAGAACCTCGAGGAATCTGCCGCCGCCAAGCGCCTGATCCTGCATGGAAAGCGGAAACTCGACGAGGAGCGGGCGCTCGATCAGTTCAAGGCGGGCCGCATTTCATCCGGGCGCATGGCCGAGCAGCTCTCGATCCCGTTGCACGAGGCCTTGGAGATCCTAGCCCGCCACGGGCTCACGGTTTCGGACGAGACCGTCGGCGAATTCCGGGAAGGCCTGCGACGGCTCAAAGCGCGGCGGCCAGCCTAAGGCGGGCACCAAGACCCGCCGCGCGCCCCGACCGGCCGGCGTCGATGCCAAGGTCTGGCGGATCCCCGCCGGTCGACGAACTTGAGGCCCTCCGCGTAGCGCCAGGGCCGCTCTGCCCTCACGATGATCTCCCCGGAGGGCCCCGGCCCGTGCACGCGGCCTACGAGTTCCACGGGAAGGGCAGGCGCAAGGGCGCAGATGGTCTTTGCGCGGAAAGCGCTCGCCGCACCACGTCGAGTTTCCCCCTGACCCAATCTGAGTAAACCGCGAGGGCCTTAGTGCAAGGCTTGAAATTCGTTTTTTCCCGTCTGTGGCGCGCCAAGCGGGGGCCAGGCTTTCGTGTCTCCCGGCGAATCAGCGAGGATTTGCCCGGTTTGCCGGACGCCCAACCTCGCGACGAACCCGATCTGCACGAAGTGCAACTACCAGTTTTTCGCAAGCCGCGGGTCCGGGCTTCGCGCGCTCGATGAGTCGGCATTGCCGCAGGCGCCCCTCCCGCGCGGCTCGCCCGAGGTCGAGGCCTTCGCGCCCGACGAGTTCGAAGAGGCGCCGCTCCCGCCCCCGCCAACCTTCGGGAGAGGCACGCGGCCGGCGGCTACCGCGCCGCAAGCGCTTCCGTCCCCTCCTCGCCCGGAGCCACCCGCCCGCGCCAAGGCCCGACCTCGAGCACGCTTCCCCCGGGTCCCCAAGGAGCTCGCGGAGGCCGACCTCGAGCCCCTGCGCTACGACGCCATGCGCAAGTCGATGATCGGCATCGCCATCCTTGTTGCCGTCGGCATCGCGCTCCCCTTCATCGGCCGCGCGCTCCCTCTCGCGTCGTTGCCGATCGGCGTCGGCGGAGTCGCGGGCTACGCGGTCCTCCTCGTCTTCTTCTCCTATGCCCGCGCCGTCGGCCGCGCGTCCAAGAAGCCCGTCTCGGGCGTCGAGCAGGCGGCCCTCGGCCGCGTCCGCACTGGCGGAGCGTTCCTCATGGCGATCCCGTTCCTCGGGTCGGTCGCCGGCCAAGCGGGGATCTACTTCCAGACTTCGCCCATGCACCCAATCTACTACGCGATCGCCGCCGGCGGCATCTTCTACGCCCTCTCCGGCGTCACGAGCCTCAAGGAGCGCTACTCGTACTACGCCGTCTTCGAGTTCGGCTGGGTCATCCTCCTCCTCCAGCCGCTCCCCGCGCTCCTGCCGGGCGACCTCGGTTCCAGAATCTTCGTGAGCGCCACGTGGTTCCAGACCACGTTCCTCTTCCTCGCCATCGGCTTCTTCGGGATCGCCTTTGCCCTCCGTAAGATGCGCGCCGGGCAGTACGACGCCCTCGAGCATGAAGTCCGCGCAGGCCAGAAGGCCCTTGCAGACCGCCAGTACGACGCGGCGCTCCCGCACTTCGACCGCGCGGTCACGATCGCCCACTCGCTCTTCTCGGACAAGCTCTTCAAGTCGACGAAGACCGGCCAGCGCGCGCTGCCGGCCGACTACTACCTCCCGTGGGTCGGGAAGGCGACGGCGCTCGCTCTCTCGGGGCGCGGCGCGAAGGCGCTCACGATCCTCGACATCATCCTCGAGGTCGACGGGACGAACGCGGAGCTCTGGAAGAACAAAGGCGAGGTGCTCCTCTCGCTGAAGCGGCCCGCCGAGGCCTACATCGCTTTCGAGACCTCGCAGAGGCTGAACGCGGGGCTCCCGGGCGTGAACGAGTACAAGCAGCGCGCGCTCGACCTCCTGCGCCGCCGCCTCGAGTGAGGGGGGAGACGCTTGGCCGCAAAGCCCCGGCCCGCGTCCGGCCAGAAGATCATCCACGACACGGTCCACGGCCCCATCCCCCTCTCGGGCGTCCTCCTCAAGCTCCTCGACGCGCCCCAGGTCCAGCGCCTGGCGAGCGTGCGCCAGCTCGGGCTTGCCTACCTCGTATGGCCCGGCGCGAACCACACGCGCCTCGAGCACGTCGTCGGGGTCGCCTACACCGCGCGCCGGATCGCCGAGCAGGTCGGCGCCGACGAAGGGGAGCGCCGGCTCGTCGAGGCCGCAGGCCTCCTCCACGATGTCGGCCACTGGCCCTTCTCCCACACCCTCGAACCGCTCATCCACGAGCGTTTCGGCGTCGACCACCAGGACATCTCCCGCGAACTCATCCTCGAGGAAGGGCAGTTCAAGTGGGGGCGCGGGCGGTCGCTTCGCGCGATCATCGAGGGGGCGGGGCTCGACCCGGGGGAGGTCGCCTCTCTCGTCGCGACACCTCCAGGCCCCGGCTCCCTGGCGTCCCTCCACGACTTTGCGGGCGGCGGCAGGCCCAAGAGGGCCAAGAGGCGAGGCGGCCAGCCGCGCTTCCTCCACCAGATCGTCTCGGGGATGTGCGACGCCGACCAGATGGACTACCTGCGCCGCGACGCCCACTACACGGGCGTGGCGCTCGGGATGATCGACATCCACCGCCTCATCCACACGGCCGCGCTCGCCGGCGACGAACTCGTGTTCGACCGCTCGGGCCTCCACGCCGTCGAGGGGATGGTCGTCGCGCGCGACCTCATGTATTCCTCGGTGTACTTCCACCGGACCGCGCGGATCGCCGAGACCATGCTTGAGCGCGCGGTCACGGAGTTTTCCGACGACGAGCTCTTCCCGGTCGCCCAGATGACCGACGGCGAACTCATGGGCGCGATGCGCAAGAAAGGCGGAATCGCGGGGCGCATCGCCGACCGGCTGAAGTACCGCGAGCTCTACAAGCGCGCGCTCCAGGTGGACTTCGACGAGCTCGACGAGGGGGCCCTGCGGGCGCTTGAGCGTCTCACGGAGCCGAAGGCCAAGCGCGCGGCCGAAGGTGACATCGAGCGCGCCTGCGGCCTCGAAAGGGGCTCTGTCGTCGTGGACGTTCCGCCGAAGGCGCTCCTGAAGCCCGGGGGCAAGACGAGCCTTGCCGGGCTCAGGATCCTCGACGGGGCCAAGGTGCGGCCGATCACCGAGATCTCCTCGATCGCACGCGCGCTCCAGGGGCGCCGGATGTTCGACTGGGCGCTCCTTGTGAGCTGCCCCCGGGCGGACGTGGACTTCGTGAGGAAGGCCGCGCCCCGCAGCTTGCTCGAATGATCCGGCCGCTTGGGAGCCTCCGGGGCGGGGGCTCGCCAGCCACCCCGGACAAACTCGCTCCCGAGGGCCGGATGGGGCACGATCACTGAGATGGGTGTGAGACGGCCAACCGTTCCAGTCCAAGCCCGAACGCGAACGGATTTCGTCCTCCCCCCAAGAGCCATTAAATAGCCTCAGCGCCGACCGTTCGTCGTGGACGAAGGCAACCCCGGTGGGATCGTGCGGTTCTTCGCCTATCGAGCCCAAGGGTACCTGCGGCCAACCCGATTGCACAAGCTGTCGTATTTGGCGCGGCTCCACGCAATCGACGAGGACCGGGCTTGTCTCGGCGAGTTGTCGTTCCTCCGGAACAAGTTCGGGCCGACAAGCCCGGAGATCGACAGCGCCATCGAAGAGATTGACATGGAGGCCGACGACATCGAGGTCGTCAAACACGAGACGCCGGCCGGGACTAACCGCCTGCTGATCCCCTCCAAGCCTCAGCCAAGCACACCGCTCGACGGCGCAACGGAGCGGTTTCTTGCGGATTTCTACGCCGCCTGGGGCTCGTTGTCGACCCGGCTGATCGTTGCCTTTGCAAAAGGCCAGCGCCTCTTCGTTGAGACGCCGTTCCGCCAGTTCATCGACCTGGCCGTGTACGGGGACCGTCGCCGGAAGGCGTTGAACCGGATCCGGGACGCTGAAGCAGGGGCCAACCGCGAGTTGCCTGTGCTGGGCTACGAATGGCGTGTGACCCGGGAGGAGGAAGGCTTCTCGGCGCAAAATCTCGAATTCCCCGCCTGCATCACGCAAGCAGACGATCTGCAGACCCTGGAGCGCAATATGCAGGAGGCCATTCTCGCATTCCTTGAGGCGCGGGCGGCCCGCGGATGAAGCTCCCCCGCGACCTCTCTGGCCGCGACCTCATCAAGCTGCTCGCAAAGCGGGGGTTTGTCGAGGTGCGAAGGCGGGGCAGCCACGTTGTGATGGAAGGCCCGGGCGGTTCCACGGTGGTGGTGCCCGACCATCCGAGCCTCAAAGTGGGGACATTGGCCGCAATCCTCAAGCAAAGGGAATCAGGCCGGAAGACCTCTTCTAGCCCTGCCAGGGGTCAGCCCCGCCGCCCCATTCGCGTCAGGTACCGTCGGGCTGAACGGGCCCGCGCTCCGGCCCGATCGCTTCGTGAGGAAGGCCGCGCACCGCGTGCTCGCCGCGTAACCCTCAGCCCCGGCAAGGGCGTCCAAACAGGCAGGCGCCCACCGCGCTAATTGCCCCGCGAGGGGCCGGCGCCCGAAAGCTCCGCGGCGCGAGCCGTCAGCCGCTCGACCTCCGCATCCCTGGCGCGCCACCAACTCCGGCTCCACGCGCGTTCGAGCGTCCACCCGTGCACCTCGAGGAACCTCTGCCGCAGGACGTCGCGCTCGCGTGCGCTCCTTGCGGAGTGGAAGGTCGCCCCGTCGCACTCGATGCCCATCACGTAGCGCCCGGGGGTCGTGGGGTGGGCGACCGCAAGGTCCACCTTGTAGTCGCTGAAGCCCACCCGCTGGTCGACCTTGAGCCCCGCGGCCTCGAGCGCGGCCTTCAGTTGCTCTTCGAAGGGCCGCTCGAACGCGAGAGCGACATAGGTTGGGGGCGCCTGCCCGGCCGTCGGGTCGAGGTCCTTGAGGACCGCGGCCACCGCGTCTTTGCGCAGCTTCGACACGGCCTCCGCGTAGACGAGGTACTGCTTAAGCCGCTGCGGCCCGAGGTTCTTCGAGTCATCGACAGGCAACCCCTTCGGGTCGAACGACGCGACGAGGATTACCTTTTCACGCGCGCGCGTGACCGCCACGTTCAGGCGGTTCTCGCCGCCGGGCTGGCTCAAGGAGCCGAACTGCACGCGCATCTTCCCGTCGGGCCCGGGCGCGTAGCCCACGGAGAAGACGATGATGTCGCGCTCGTCGCCCTGGACGTTCTCGAGGTTCTTCGCGAACGGCCGGTCGTCGAGGAGCCGGTCCGGAGCGTCCGAAGATGCCCATACGCGGTCAAACTCCGGATCGCTCGCCCTCCGCGCCTCGACCCCGTCGAGGATGAGGTCGCGCTGCTGGTCGTTGAAGGTGATGACGCCGACCGAGGGCGCGGTGCCCTTCGCGCCCTTCGAGCCGAGGAGCACCTTCAGGATGTCGAGGACCTGCTCGGCCTCCTTCGGGTTCGTCCGGTCCTGCCAGACGCCCTCGACCTTCACGAACTCGATCGGCGGCAGCCCGGGCGTCCGCCCCACATTCGCCGCGATCTGCAGGTTCCCCTCGTAGAACGCGTGGTTCGAGAAGTCGATGAGCTCCTGGAACTTCGACCGGTAGTGCCAGCTCAGGTACCTCGGCGTGAAGACCCGCATCGACAGGACAAGCAGGCTCTCGGCCTCGGTCACCGCGTCGGGCTCGGCCGCCTCGTCCTCGTCCTCGCGGATCTGGAAGAGGTCGAAGGGCCGCAGCTGCTTCTCGTCGCCGGCGATCACCGTGCGCTTGCCGCGGTAGATTGCCGGGAGCGCGCGCTCGACGGCAAGCTGGCTCGCCTCGTCGAAGATCACGACATCGAAGAGCCCGCGCTCGAGGGGGAAGATGTCCGAGGCCGCCTCCGGCGAGGCGAGCCAGCAGGGTGCGACCTGCTGGAACTGGAAGGGGAACTCCTCGATGAGGCGCCGGATCGACTTCACGCGCCGCTGCTTTCCGAATTCGTACGCGAGCTTCTTCCACTCCGTGTCGGGCTTCTTGTTCGGGTGGTACTCCCCGGGCGGCAGCTTTGGCGTGCGGGAGCGCCGCGCGAGGTCGCCCGCAAGCTGCGCGACGAGGAGTTCGCGCCGGCCGTCGAGGGCGTGCGCGAGGCGTCCGCGAAGTTCCAGGTACCGCGGGAAGGGCTCGCCGCCAAGCTGCGAGTTCTGGGCCTCGAAGGCCGAGATCCACGCGCGGTACACCTCCTGTTCCAGCGTCGGGGCCCAGGCCTCCTTGGAGGCCGCAAGTCCAGCTGCCATGGAACCGTAAAGCGATGCCGCCCTCGGGGAGAGCCCGGCAACGCGCCGGTCGTGCTCGACAATGGCCTCGAACGACTGGAGGGAGGCGCGCATCGATGCCGAGAGAGCACGAAGGGCCCGGGGGTCCTCCAGGGCGCCGCTCATGGGCGCCCAGCCCTCCTCGCGCAGCCACCTGTCGAGCGCGCCCACGGCCGACGAAAGGCGCACGCCGGCGCTAAGCGCGACTTCGAGCTTCACCGGGTCCTCTACCCTTGGGTCGGCCGGGCGCAGGTCCTGGAGCCGCTTGACCGCGCCCGAGGCCTTCCACCACTTCGGGAGGAGGAACCGGTAGCCCTTGCCTTTCAGGGCGTTGAAGGCGATCGCGCTCGATAGCATCGCGGCTTGGGCGCCCGGCTCGCGCAGGCAGAGCGCTCCGTCGGTCGCGGCCTCGTCGACCTTCCCGAGGGCGGCTTCGAACTCGGCCTTCACGCCAAGCCCGGCGTTTTCGAAGGTCTTACGCCCGGCAAGCGGCGCCCCCGAAACATCGAACCGGCGGTGGCCTTGCTCGAGCTTGGGGCAGGCCTCGAGCGCCTCCTTGAGGTCGGCGACCGTGAGGGACTCAGGGGGGACCTTGAACGACAGGCGCGGCACGTACCCCGCG
>DATEUP010000065.1:0-2885 GCA_035283065.1 Thermoplasmatota archaeon
CGGCACGAGCGCGAGCTGCTCCCGCGTGAGCCCCGTCTCGGCCATGTAGAGGCGCGTCATCATGGCGACAAGCGCGGGCATCGTGACGCCGAGGGCGCGGTCGTGCTGGCTCAGGATGTCGCCGAGCACCGTGGCCGTGCGCCTTGCGCTTAGGTGCGTCATCTTCTCGCCGGCGGCCACGAGCACGCCGTCGTACTGCCCCGAGGCGACCATGTGCCAGCCCACGTGGAATGCGGAAGCGCCCGTCGCGGGCCCGTTCTCGACGCGCACGGCGGGGATCGGCGTGAGGCCGAGGAAGTCGACGAGCTTCGTGGAGATGTAGGCCTCGCCGCCGAAGGACTCGGGGCTCATCGACCCGACGACAATCGCGCTGAATTCTCCGATCGCCGCGGCCTCGATGGCCTCGAGCGAGGCGTCCAGGAGCATTTGCTCCACGGAGCCCTTGTAGGACCCGAAGGCCGTCTGGCCTACGCCGGCAAGGTAGACGTTTCGCACGTTGAACAGGGCTCGAAGGCCGCGCGCGGTTATAGCGGTGACTGTGGAGAAAGCCGGCGCGCGCGTGGCGTTGGCCAGGCAACGTTAACGAATGCGTTCCCAGCCCAAAGGGTTTATCTCCCGTCGTTTGGAACCTCGGATGCCCAAGTCGGGAAGGAGGCACGAGCGTGGCCAGACGATCGCGGACGCTTGCCGCCCTCTTGGGCCTTTTCCTCGCGCTTTCCCCCGCGCTGCTCTACGCGGCCCCCGCGGCCTTTGCCGCCCCCGCCCTCAGGCAGGGGATCCTCGACCAGTGCGACGACGGCTCCACCTCGAAGTCGGTCCTTTTCTCAAGCCCCGGGAACCGCACGGACTGCTACCTCGCCTTCGACAACCACGCGTCCGTGGACCGCGCGTTTGTCGACCTCACGATCCAAGGGACACGGTCGAGCTCGCGCCCGAACCCCTTCGACCGCACGCCCGACGCCGTCCCCGAGACCCCCTACCTCGACGTGTCGGGAAACGGCTCGCGCGAGTGGGCTTACGACTCGGCCCAGTGGGGCCCGCTCGGGCACACGACGCGGTTCTCCGACGGCTCGGCCTCCGCCTCCGTGACGCTCGGCCCCGGCGCGCACTACGACCTCTCGTTCGACGTGCCGACTAACGCCGAGATCATCAACGCGACGATCACGATGTCGGGCGACCCCGTGCCCTACTGGGCCCAGCAGTACCCGCTAACGGACGCGGGCTGGTCCGAGGCCGAGGAGGGCCCGTACCTCATCTCGTTTGCGGGGCTCCTCTGGGCCGCCTGGTCGTCCAGCGACCCCGCGCTCATCAAGGGCGGCTTCGACCTCGACGTGGTCGTGCGCTCCTACGACGGGGGAAACTGGAGCGCCGTCACGGATGTCTCGGAGTTCCCGGGCGACATCGACCCTGACCGCGAAGTGATCATGACGGTCTACCGCAACGAACTCTGGGTGATCTGGTCGCACGGCGATGACCAGGGGACGACAGGGCTTACGGACCTCCTCTACAGCCGCTTCAACGGCTTCACGTGGTCGGCGATTGGACATATCTCGCCGGACCCCACGGACGGGATCAACACGTACGAGAGCGCGATCATCCACCAGGGGCGCCTGTGGTTCCTTTGGAAGACCACGGACACGGCGATCTCGGCCGGCAACTCCGGCGCCGTGAAGGACCTCGACATCGTCGTACGCTCGTATGACGGCGCCACGGACACGTGGGACGCCACGTACGAGCTTACGGACCCCTCGAACGTCTACCTCGACTGGATTTCGGACGTCAAGTCGTTCGGCGGAAAGCTCTACGTCGTCTGGGAGGCCTCCTACTGGAACCTGTCGAGGGTCTACACGATCGGCAACTTCCCCCAGCACAGCGACATCAAGATGCGCGTGTGGGACGGGATCGCCTGGGGGCCCGAGCAGATGATGAGCCAGCAGGCTGACGACTCGGAGGGCGTGAACGTCGAGGACCAGTCGCCCCGGCTCGCGATCTACAACAACCCGGTGTCCGGCCTCCAGGAGCTCTACCTCATCTGGATGCGCGGGTGCCTCCAGGAAAACGGGTGCTCGCCGGACTACGACATCGCCTACCGTACGTTCAACGGAGCGGCCTGGAGCCTCACGGGTTACATCACGGACCCCTCGGACACGGACCAGGACATGTTCCCCTGCATGGTCGAGTTCACGAGCATCCTTTACGTGTTTTGGGTCTCCGGCGTCAACGTCACGCAGACGCCGGCCGAGAACGTCATCCTCATCGCGGCCTACGGCGACATCGCCTACCGCGCGTACAACGGGCGCGAGTGGTCGGAGGTCAAGGAGGTCACGCCGCTCGGCTTCCTCGACAACGTGTCGCACCCCGCCTGCGCCGCTTACAACGACCGGCTCTACGCCGCCTGGGAGTCGCCGACGAACTACGCGAACGGGTCGCGCGAGTGGGACATCACGGTGCGCAACATCGACTTCAACAAGGTCCAGGTCACGGGGACCTACGGCGGCGTGGCCGAGAACTACTCCGCGCCGGTGAACCTCAGCTTCTACGACACGTCGTTCCCCTTCAACCTGGCCGCGCTCAACGGCCTCCTCGGCGACCGTCCCGTAGGCACGGATGCATGGGGCAACGAGATGTCCCGCATCCCTCTCGACCTCTCGACCGGCGCGCCCGCGCGCGTCGAGGTGACGGGGATCGACATCCGCTACTCCTACACCGTGCGCGTGGACGTGAAGCAGGCCCTGAACGACCAGATCGCGCGGGAGAAGGGCGACCTCTACGCAACCTCGACCGTGAGGGTTCCCCTCGAACTTGGCATGGAAGGCGGCGCGGGGCGCATCACGATCAACCAGGTCGAGGTCGAGTACCGCATCGACTACCCGCCGACCCTCATC
>DATEUP010000066.1:0-3235 GCA_035283065.1 Thermoplasmatota archaeon
CTCCTCGCCTTCGGGGCGATCGGGCCCGCGGGCGCCTCGCCCTCCCCGCAGGCCCTTACGCCCCTCGACACCGACATCCTCGTCTTTTACGACGACTTCGAATCCGGGTCGCTCGCCTCCTGGGCCACGAACGACACGAACCCGGGCAACGGCAGCGACACCTGGGCTTTCTCGAACAACCGCTCGTACGCCGGCACAGGCAGCGCGTGGTCGGCCGGCAACGGCACGCAGACCCTAACGTGGGTCACGAACGGGAACAGCACGGCCGACGACCCCTTCTTCGAGGACTGGGAGAACGGCACTCTCGGGGCTTGGGTCGCCGAGGACCTCAACCCCACCAACGGCTCCGACTATTGGGGCTTCACCGGCACCCGCGTCCACAGCGGCAGCGCCGCACTCTGGTCGGCCGCCATCGGTTTTAACGACTACGCGAACGCCACGAACGCCGCCGCCCGCCTCTACGACAACGAGATGGACGCCGTTGTCTACCGCGACGTGGATTTCTCGGGCCTTTCGGCCCTCAACTACTCCTCCGTAACCTTGGACTACTGGTACCTCTTGGACAGCGAGCAGTTCATCGACTTCCTCTACGCCGTGTACTTCGACGGCGCCCAGTGGCAGAACCTCAACCTCGCTTCGGGGCCCTTCGCCGGCTGGCAGCAGGTGTCGGTCAGCGTGCCCCTCAGCGCGCAGCGCATCGGCTTCCGGTTTGTCTCCGACAGCACGGGGGTCGTCGAAGGCGCCTTCGTCGACGACATCGAGCTCCACGCCACCCACGACGAGCCCAACGACGCGCTCGGCTACTACGACATCGACTCGGACACGACGCTCTCGCGGCCCGTCGCCCTAACCCCGTACGCGACGGCGCGCGTCGAGTACCGCTACTTCCTTGAGACGGAGTCGGCAAACGACAGCCTGTGGGTCGCCTACCTCGTCGGCACGAACTGGACGGCGACCGACCCCCACACGGGGTCAAGCGGCGGCTGGCAGTTTGGCAATGCGTCGGTCCCCACGAATGCGACGCGCGTCGGCTTCCGCTTCGTCGCGGACGGCGTCGGGCACAGCCTCGGCGCCTTCATCGATGAAGTCCGCGTGGTCGGCCGCGTCCTTTCCGTCGCGTGCAATGCCAGCGTCACCTCCTCCACGGGCTTCGAGGCCAGCACATCGTTCGTGTTCTCGGGCGGCGCGACCCAGGGCCTTTCGCCCTACAGCTGGTCGTGGAACTTCAGCGACGGCGTGCGGGTCAACCAAATGAACGCGACGCGCCTGTTCAACGCCGTCGGCACCTACACGGGCATCCTCAACGTGACGGACGCAGTCGGCCAGGTCTGCACGGCGGCGACCGTCACCGTCGAGGTCGTGCACGACACGACCTCCGTCGGGGTCGCGCCCGCGGGCGCCACCGTCGTCGAGGGCGGGTCCCTTTCGATCTCCGGCGCCGACCGGCGAGGCCACCCGTACGCGCTGAACTGGAGCCTCGACCCGCCCTCGTGCGGCGTCCTTTCGAACGCGAGCGGCGAGTGGGTCGACTTGGCCGTGTCGAGCGCGGGGGGCGGCACGCTGTGCACGGTCACGGGCTCCCTTGGCAACGCAAGCGCGTCGTCGCGCGTGAACATCACCCACGACCTCACCGCCGTTTCTGTGGACCCCGTGGACGCCGAGGTCGTCGAGGGGAGCACGCAGGTCCTGCGCGCGTACGACGCCCGGGGCCACAACCTCCTCTTCCTCTGGTCGGCCACTTGCGGGAACCTCTCAAGCTCCTCAGGCTTCTTCGTCACCTTCACCGCCTCGGTGGAAGGGGGAAGCCTATGCCGCGTCACGGCGACGCTCCAGGGCGGGCTCGCGGTCGCGAACCTCACGGTCCTCCAGGACACGAGCCGCATCGCAATCTCGCCCGCCGTCCTCACGCTGCGCGAGGGCGCCAATCAGACGTTCTCGGCCTTCGACAACCGGAGCCACCCGCTTGGCGTCGGCTGGAACCTCACCCCGGAGGCCTGCGGAGGCCTTGGCGCCGGCGCGGGGCCCACAACGACCTTCTTCGCCTCCGAGGACGCGGGCGGCCTCAACTGCACGCTCGAGGCGACGTTCGGCACGACAACCGAGGCCCTCGTGCTCGAGGTCCTGCACGACACGAGCGTCTTCCAGATGGTCCCGCCAAACGCCACGCTCGTCGAGGGGGGCTCGGGCACCTTCGCATTCGCCGACCGCTTCGGCCACCCGTTCCTCGCGGAGTGGACCGTCACGCCGGTCGCCTGCGGGATCCTCACGGCAAACGCGGACGGGACGCAAGGATTTGCCGTGGGCGATAGCCCTGGGATCCCCTGCACGCTGAGCGCCCGGCTCGGCAGCCTCACGCTGCGCTCGACGGTCATGGTCGTCCACGGAGCGCCCGCCACGCTCACCGTGAACCCCGCGAACGCGAGCGTGGCGGCGGGGCAGTCCGCGAGCCTTTCGTCCGAGGTGCGCGACGGGCGGTCCCACGTGCTCTTGCTTTCAAACGTGAGCTGGAACAGCGCCTGCGCTAACCTATCAGCCGGCACAGGCGCCTCCGTCGCCGCGGGCCTCTCGAACACGTCGGGCGGCACGACCTGCGCGGTGACCGCACGGCTCGGGGGGCTTTCGGCGAGCGCCACCCTCACGGTGCTCTATGCGGGCCCCTTCAACGTCACGATTGAGGCCGCCACCTTCAGCGTCGCCAACGGAGCCAGCCAGGAACTCACGGCCCGCGTCACGGACCTCTATGGCAACCCGGTCCCCAACGCGGACGTCCGGTGGAGTGCCTCCTGCGGTGCGCTCTCGCGCACAACGGGCCCCGCGGTCACGTTCACGGCGCCCTCGGACCTCGGCGGCGGATCCTGCACGGTCACCGCGACGGTTGCGGGAAGCGCCCCCGTGAACCCCGGCACCGTTTCCGTCACCGCCGGAATGTCGATCCTGCTGCCGATCCTCCTTGTCGCCCTCGCCGCCGCCGCGGGGCTCGGCGTCTTCATGTGGTGGCGCAAGCGCCCCAAGAAGCCCGAGCCCGTCGTGCGCCTCGAGGGCGTCCCGGAAGCCCCGACCTTCGAGGTCGACATCCGGTAGCGCGGCTTGGGGGCTAACGCGCGGGTGGCGCGGCCCGCAGGTCGAGGGCCTCAAAGGTCTCCTCGAACACCCTCAGCGCATCCGCCGGGTCCGTCTTCGCGAGCCGCCGCCGCCCCACCCGCGCGACATCGAGCCGCAGCTCGCGGTCCCACCA
>DATEUP010000067.1:0-4285 GCA_035283065.1 Thermoplasmatota archaeon
CCGGCGATCTCGATCGACCAGAAGTCCGGCGCGCGCAACCCGCGCTCGATCGTCGGGACGGTCACGGAGATCTACGACTACCTGCGGCTCCTGTTTGCGAATGTCGGCCGGCAGTACTGCTACAACTGCAACGAACTCGTCACGCGCCAGAGCACCGAGCAGATCGGGGAGGCGATCCACGCGGCCTACGGCTCCAAGGAAATCGCGGTCCTTGCGCCCGTCGTCGTGCGCCGCAAGGGCCACTACAAGCCCCTCTTCGACAAGCTGAGGCAGGACGGCTTCGTGCGTGTCATCGTCGACAACCAGCTCATGCGCCTCGACGAAGCCATCGAGCTTGACAAGAACAAGTTCCACACGATCGACGTCGTCGTCGACCGCTTCAAGATCGAGAAGGCGCGGATGAACCGCCTCATGGACGGCGTCGAGAAGGCCACGCAGCTTGCCGAGGGGCTCGTGAAGGTCCAGCAGGGGCAGGTCACGCGCACCTTCTCGGAGCGCAACGCCTGCGCGAACTGCGGGATCTCCTACGACGAGCTGAAGCCCACGCACTTCTCGTTCAACTCGCCGATGGGCGCGTGCACGGAGTGCCAGGGGCTCGGCGTAAAGCGCAAGGTCGACCCCGCGCTCATCATCCCCGACCCGTCGAAGTCCTACAGCGACGGCGCGGTCGCCACCCTCGACGGCGCCTCGGCGTTCTGGTACGGACAGATGATCGAGACGCTCGCGGCCTCCTACGGCATCGACCTCGACTCCCCGTGGCGCGAGCTGCCAAAAGAGCACCAGAAGCTCCTGCTCTACGGGACGGGCGGGCGCGAGCACGACTTCCGGCTCAAGGGGAAGAGCGGGGCGTCAGCCTACCAGTTCCGGTCGGACTTCGAGGGGATCATCCCGAACCTCGAGCGGCGCTACAAGCAGACGGAGTCCGACTGGATCCGCGAGTGGATCGAGTCCTACATGGCCGAGACGCCCTGCGGGGCCTGCAAGGGCAAGCGCCTCAAGCCCGCTGCGCTCTCGACGAGGGTAGGGAAATTCAACATCGCAGACATCGCGGACATGACGGTGGAGCAGGCGATCGCGGCCTTCAAATCGCTGAGGCTCAGCGACCAGGAGAGGACCATCGCGCACGATGTCCTCAAGGAGCTCAACGCGCGGCTCATTTTCCTAATGGATGTCGGGCTCGACTACATCACGCTCTCCAGGCGCGCGTCGACGCTTTCGGGCGGCGAGTCCCAGCGCATCCGGCTCGCTACGCAGATCGGCTCGGGGCTCGTGGGCGTCCTCTACATCCTCGACGAGCCGTCGATCGGGCTCCACCAGAAGGACAACCTTCGGCTGCTCGCCACGCTGAAGCGCCTGCGCGACCTCGGGAACACGCTCATCGTCGTCGAGCACGACTTCGAGACCATGGAAGCGGCCGACCACCTTATCGACCTCGGCCCGGGCGCCGGCGAGCACGGCGGGCGCGTGGTCGCATCGGGGACGCCCGGGGAAGTCCGCGCAAACCCCGCGTCGCTTACGGGCAAGTACCTCGCAAACAAGTATTCCATCCGCATCCCCGCCGAGAGGAAGGTCCCGATCGGCTGGATCACGGTGCGCGGCGCGCGCCAGAACAACCTCAAGGGCATCGACGTGCAGGTACCGCTCGGCGTGCTCGCCGTCGTCACCGGCGTCTCGGGCTCGGGGAAGTCGACGCTCATCGACGAGGTGCTCTACCGGTTTCTAGCCAAGCACATCAACGGCGCGCAGGCCACCCCCGGGGCCGTGGACCGCATCGAGGGGTACAACCAGGTCGACAAGGTCATCGAGATCGACCAGAGCCCGATCGGGCGCACGCCGCGCTCGAACCCGGTGACCTACACGGGGGCCTTCACGCCGATCCGCGAGCTCTTTGCCGGCACGCCGCTTGCCAAGCAGCGGGGCTACACCGCAGGGCGCTTCTCCTTCAACGTGAAGGGCGGCCGCTGCGAGACCTGCGGGGGCGACGGGGTCATCCTCATCGAGATGCACTTCCTGCCCGACGTAACGATCACCTGCGAGGCGTGCGGCGGCAAGCGCTACAGCCGCGACACGCTCGAGGTGACCTACAAGGGGAAGAGCATCTTCGAGGTCCTTAGCATGACCGTGGAAGAGGCGCTCCGGTTCTTCGAGGCGATCCCGCGGATCCGGCGGGTCCTCCAGACCCTTGCCGACGTGGGGCTCGGCTACATGAGGCTCGGCCAGTCCTCGACGACGCTCTCGGGCGGCGAGGCGCAGCGCATCAAGATCGCCTCGGAGCTCCAGAAGCGGCCGACCGGCAGGACGTTCTACATCCTCGACGAGCCGACGACGGGGCTCCACGCGCACGACATCCGCAACCTCATTGAGGTGCTGCGCAGGCTCACGCGGTCGGGGAACTCGGTTGTGGTCATCGAGCACAACCTCGACGTGATCAAGACGGCCGACTGGGTTATCGACCTCGGGCCGGAAGGAGGCGAAAGGGGCGGCCGCGTGATCGCGACGGGCACGCCGGAGGAGGTCGCGGCGAGCGGGACCTACACGGGGCAGTTCCTGAAGAAGACGCTCGCGCGCTCGAAGGTCGACCTCTCGGGCGAGGAGGCGCGGGCCAGCGAGCCCATGCGCCTGCGCGCCGCGCCGGGGAAGGGCTGAGCGGGGGGCGTCCGGGTGGCGGGCGGCGAGGTCGAGTTCTCGAACCCCATTAACGCCGGGCTCCCGCTCGACGACCTCGCGCGCTCGCTGCCGGAGCTCCCGGGCGTCTACCGGTTCCTTGACGGGGCCGGCCGGCCGGTCTATGTGGGCAAGGCGAAGGACCTGCGCAAGCGCGTGCTCCAGCACCTCTCGGACCGCCCCGACCGGCGCGACCGGATGCTCGAGCAGGCCGCCGACATCGACTTCACGGTCACGCCGAACGAGTCGTCGGCGCTCCTCCTCGAGCGGAACCTGATCCGGCGCTTCCAGCCGAAGTTCAACGTGACCTACAAGGACGACAAGGACTACCCGTACATCATCGTCACGAAGGACGACTTCCCGCGGGTCCACCTTTCGCGCGACAAGCGCCCTGACGGGCACACCTTCGGGCCCTTCGCGTCGGCGGCCTACGCGCGCCAGACGATCGGTTTCGTGCGGAAGCACTTCCAAATCCGCGACTGCCCCGAGTTCATCAAGGGCGGGTGCCTCTCATACCACATCAAGCTCTGCACGGCGCCCTGCATCGAGAAGGCGACGAAGGAGGAGTATGGCGAGCAGGTTCGCCAAGCGATCACGTTCCTGCGGGGCGAGAGGCGCAGCCTCCTCAAGGAGCTGGACAAGGAGATGAAGGCCGCAGCCACCCGGCTCGAATTCGAACGGGCCGCGAGGCTGCGCGACACAGTCCGGGCGATCGAGCGGACGGTCGCGCAGGACGTCGACGCGCGAGGCGTGCGACCGTCGGAGGCGGACTACTTCGGCGTGACGCAGGAGGGGCTGCCCTGCGTGTTCCTCATCCGCGAGCGCGGCCGCGGCGTCGTCGACCGCCGACACTTCCTCCTGGACAACGCCGAGGGCGGCGACCCGGCCGAGCTCCTCGCCGAGGTCCTGGCCTCCTACTACGAAACAGCGGAAGTCCCGCGCGAAGTTTTCGTCCCCTTCGAAATCGATGGGCGAGAGGCGCTCGAAGCCTACCTTGCGAGCCTGCGCGGCAAGCCCGTGCGCGTCCACCGGCCGGAGCGCGGCCACGCGCGGCGGCTCGTGGCCCTTGCCGCCGAGAACGCCGGGCAAACGGCCAAGCGGGAGCTCTTCAAGAAAGAGCGAGTCCTCGAAGCCGACCTTTCGAAGCAGCTGCAAGCCGTCTGCGAAGCCAAGCGCCCCGTTTACCGCGTCGAGGGTTTCGACATCTCGCACACGGCCGGCGACGAGGTCGTCGCGTCGATGGTCGTCTTCGAGAACGGGATGCCCAAGAAGTCCCACTACCGTAAGTTCAAGCTCAAGGTGGACAAGAATGACGACTTCGGGGCGATGGCCGAGGTCGTGGGCCGGCGGTACGGGGGAAGCCTTCGCAAGGAACTCCCGTTGCCCGACCTCGTCCTCATCGACGGCGGTCGCGGGCAGCTCAACTGGGCGCAGAAGGCGGCGCGCGATGTGGGGCTCGAGCTCTCCGCCGTGGGGCTCGCCAAGAAGGAGGAGGAGATCTACCTCCCGTCGGGACGGGTGCTGGACCTCAACGAGAACGATCCGGCGCTGCGGCTCCTTATGCGGGTGCGCGACGAGGCGCACCGCTTCGCGATCGCCTACCACCGCCAGCGGCGCGGGG
>DATEUP010000068.1:0-22723 GCA_035283065.1 Thermoplasmatota archaeon
GCGGTAGACCTTCTTCTCAATTCGGGAGAGCTCGACGGCGCGCGCCCCTTCGAAGGTGTCGCGCCGCTCCTCCCGGGGCGGGCGCCGGCCCTCGGCCTCCGGCAAGCCGAAGTCGCGCGCAAGGAGCTCCGAGCAGTCGAAGAAATTCGACACACGCGAGAGCGCGAAGGGGAAGTGGATCGCCTCATACCCCTCCGACAGGAGGAATTCGCTCTCCGAGTAGACGCGGAGGAACCGCTCCGTGTTCGAGCGGGCGGCCGAGAAGTTGCGGTTGAAGGAGAGCGCGAACCCCGCACGCTCGTCAGAAGCCAGGTAGAAGACTTCGGGGAAGTCCGCCAGGAGCGACCGGCCAATCTCGAGGCGCTTGGGCTGCGCGACGCTGGCGTTCAGCCTCGCCAGGTTGACGCTGAGCATCTCGCAACCGAGGTGCTGGAGCTGCGGCACCCGGACCGTCATGAAAAGACCGCGAGCCTTGAGGCGGTTTTTGATGGCGGTTACCGTTGAGAGCTTTACGCCGACGCGCTCGGAAAGCTCGCGGTCGTTGAGGCCCGTGTAGCGCACGAGGGCGTGGAAGACCGTCCTTTCGTTCGGCGAGAGTTCCTTGACGATCATGGGGTGGTAGGGGTAGGCCGCCAGTTGGACAAAAAGATATCGGGTCGCCTCCTTGATCAATAATTCGGGTGGCGGGACGCCTCGCACCGACCCATTCCACTACAGCCAGACCCTTTAGGCTGAGGGTGCCTTCCCGGGTCGCCGCGTGAAGGCCGAACGGTTTAACCTTAAGGCTCGCGCTTGCCGCCCCGGGGACGCGCGCGTGGCCTCCGAGAACATCTTCCGGGCCTACGACATACGCGGGGTGTTCAACGAGGACCTCTTCGCGAACGACGCGGTTGAGGTCGCCCAGACCTTCGCCGAGTTCGTCGAGGGGAAGGGGCCGATCTCGCTGGCGCGCGACGGGCGCACCTCCTCCCCGGCCCTTGAGGCGGCCGTGGCCTCGGGGCTCGCGGCAAGCGGCGTCGACGTCGAGACCTTCGGGCTCCTCCCGATCCCCACCGCGAATTTCGCGACATGGCAGGGGTCGTACCACGCCGGCGTCTACATTACGGCCTCCCACAACCCCGCGAAGTACAACGGCGTCCGGTTCCGGCACTCGGACGGCTCGGGCTACACGTCGGAAAACGAGACGATCAAGAAGCTCTTCTTCGAGGGCCGCCGCAGGCGCTCGACCTGGGACAAAGTCGGCCAGATCCGGCAGGGGGACGCCACGCACATCGTGGACCGTTACGCGCACTACCTCCTCAAGCGCCTCCCGGGAATGCGGCCGCTCAAGGTCGTCCTCGACCCCGGCAACGGCGCGGCCGCGGTCACGGCTCCGCGGCTCTTCACGGAGGCCGGCTTCGTCGTGCGCGTGATCAACGGCGAGGTCGACGGCCGCTTCCCGAACCGCGACCCGCACCCCACGGCCAAGACGATCGGGGGCCTGCGGAAGGCCGTGAAGAAGGAGGGGGCGGCCTTCGGCGTGGCCTTCGACGGCGACGGGGACCGGTGCGTGTTTTCCGACGACCGGGGCCGGGCCGTGCAGACGGACAAGGTGGGGATCTTGGTCGCCCGCGAGATCGCGAGGCGAAAGCGCGGCGCGACGATCCTCGCGAACATCCCGTGCTCGATGATCGTGGAGGAGGAGCTCGAGAAGATCCCGGGCACGCGGGTCCAGCGCGTGCGGGTCGGCGACGTCTTCGTCTGCGAGGCGATCCGCCGCTACAATGCCTCGTTTGCCATGGAGATCTCCTCGCACTACTTCCTGCCGGAGTTCTACATCTTCGACGACCCCGTGCTCATGGCGCTCAAGGTCGCCCAGGAGATCGGCGAGTCCGGCAAGAAGCTCTCGGAGCTTGCCGACGAGATCCCATCCTACCCCTTTGTCGAGAAGGGGCTTGCCGTCAAGGACGAGGTCAAGTTCAAGGCGAGCCGCGAGATTGTGAAATACTACAAGGGCAAGGGGTTTGCCCTCGACACGACGGACGGCGCCAAGGTCACGATGGAGAACGGCTGGGGGCTCCTGAGGCCCTCGAACACGCAACCGATGATCCGGCTCTTTGCGGAGGCCAAGACGAAGGACGACCTCAAGCGGATCGTGAAGACGCTCGAGAAGGACTGCGCGAGGGCCGTCAAGCGCGCACTCAGGGCCTCGTGAGGGGATCAGGCGAGCACGCTTTGCGTGAGCGTCCGGGCCAAGAGGTCGACGTCCTGGGGCGTGTTGTAGAGGTAGAAAGAGGCGCGCACGGACCCCTTGAGCCCGTGGGCCTTCATCCACGAGTGGACGCAGTGGTTTCCGCTGCGGACGGAGATGTTGGCCACCTCGTCGAGGGCGAGCGCGATGTCGTGCGGGTCCATCCCCTCGACTGTGAAGGAGAAGATGGGACCGCGGAGCGAAGCGGCGGGCGGCCCGAGGACCCTCACCCCTTTTACGCCCTTAAGCGCGGCGGTGGCGCGCCGGTTGAGCCCATTGCCGTGGCCCTGAATTTCGTCCATGCCAATCGCATCCAGGTAGGTCAGGGCGGCTCCGGCTCCCAGGATCCCCGCATAGTCCTGGAGGCCGCCCTCAAAGCGGCGCGGCGGCTTGAGGAAGGTCGCGGTCTTGTAGGTCGTCTCGACCACGGTCGAGCCCCCTGGGTTCAGGGGCTCCATGCGCGCCAGGTGCTCCCCCTTGCCGTAGAGGAGGCCCACGCCAGTGGGTCCGCACATCTTGTGGAGCGAACAGGCGAAGAAGTCGCAGTCGAGGCGCTTCAGGTCGACCCTTCGGTGCGGAGCCGACTGCGCGCCGTCCAGCAGGAGGGCGGCGCCCTTGTCGTGCGCGACCTCGGCAATTTCGCGCGCCGGGACCGATGTGCCGTCGAGGTTGGCCGTGTGGCCGACGGAGACAAGGCGCGTGCGAGGCCCCACGGCCTCCTTGAGCGCCTCAAGGTCGAAGAGGCCGTCCTGCCCGCTGCGGACGATCGTGTACCTTATGCCGAGCTGCTTGCGCAAGAGGTGCCACGGCGCGAGGTTCGAGTTGTGCTCCTTGTCTCCCGTGATCACCTCGTCGCCGCGCTTCAAGCCGAAGGCGTGGGCGACGAGGTTGATCCCCTCCGTCGTGTTGCGCAGGAAGACGATCTCGTCGGCCGACGGCGCGTTGAAGTGGGCGCGCGCCTGCTCGCGGACGTCGTCCACCATTAGCGAGACCTTTGAAGAGAGCCGGTGGACCGAGCGCTCCGCGCAAACGGGGTAGTTCTCGTAGTAGTCAACGACCGCGTCGATGACCGCGCGCGGCTTGAGCGCCATGCACGCCGAGTCGAGGTAGACGAGCGGCTTGCCGGCGACCTTTGTGGCCAGCGGCGGGAAGTCCTTGCGGATCCGCGGAAGGTCGATAACCGCCACCCCCAAGGCTCGCCGGCCCCTTCAAGGCACTTCGCTGTAGCCCGGCACGCTCGCGATGTCCTTGAAGAAGAGGTCGCGGTCCATCGAGTCCTTGATGCGCTGGCCGGTGGCCTTCCCGAGGGCGATGCAGCGCCTGGCTTCGTCCGCGTTGCCCTGGAGGGCGTGGGCTCGCGCAAGCGCCTCGTAAGCGTAGGCGAGCGGGAAGTCCTTCACGTCCGCGTGCTTGCAGGTTTCGAGCGCACGCTGGGCGTGGTAGAGCGCAGGCTCCGCACGGCCAAGGACCGCGTAGACGTGGGAGATCTGCCACTCGCCGATCGCCAGGTTGTCCGCCGAGCCCACTTCGCCCCAGTGGTACCGCGAGGCGTGCGCGGCGTTGATCATGAGGTCGTTGTCTTCCGACGTTCGCTTGGGCTTCTCGAGGTAACGCCACACGAGGTTGAACAGGTCCTTGGCAAGTTTTTCCCTCTCTTCCCTCGAATACGAACCGATCAAGCGACCTCACATCCTCCGCCGGTTCAAGCCGCGCGCCGGGCCTTGGCCCACCAGACCCAACCTCGGGCGGCGGGATCGAGTTGCCCTTCGATAAGGCCTTTGAGTTGCAACTTCATGAGGAAGCGCGCGGGCGAATCGGGGCACTGGACGCCGTCGGCGTTCGTCGCGGCCTCGACGGCCTGCGTCGTGCGGCGCGCGCCGTCCCCGAGGAGCCGCAGGATGAAAGCGGACGCTTCCGCTTCGCTCATCACCCGGCGTTCGCTCACGGGCGCCCCTCCGCCAAGCGGCCCGACCCGTTGGCGCCCTGCCTGCCCTAGGCCTTCGCCTTGCCGCGCGCCTTGGCGACAACGGGCTCGGTCCCGCCGTTCTTGAGCGCTTTGACGATCTCGTCGGCCGCCTTGCGCCCGGAGAGGAGCATGCCACCGAAGGTGGGCCCCATGCGGGGCAGCCCGTGGGCCGTCGCGACGGCCATCCCGGAGATGTAGAGCCCGGGGAACATGTAGCCCGTCTTCTCGACGACCGCGTCCTCGGACTTCTCGACCCACATGGGGTTCATCCCCGGCAGTTCGACGAGGCGCCGCTTGGCAAGCGACTGGAGCACGCAAGCGTCGTGCCCCGTGGCATCGAGGACGATCTTGCTCTCGAGCGCGATGGGGTCCACGCACGTCACGTTGTGCGGCAGCGCGTTCACGGGCGTCCAGTTCACGACCGCGCCGGCCACGCGGCCGTCCTTGAAGACCACGTCGTCGAATTGCGTCATGTTGATGATCTTGACGCCCGCGTCGCAGGCCGCCTTGATGAGCGCGGAACACGCGTGGGGGCCGTCAACCATGTAGAGCCCGGGCGAGGCCTCCTCGTAGGGGCAATCGAGCTCGTCGAGGATCTTCTGCGAGGGCGCGCGGAAGGTGTTCTTGTTCATGAGGTAGCCGCCGATCCAGAAGCCGCCGCCGATGTAGTTGTTCTGCTCGATCACGAGGACCTTGACGCCCTTCTTTGCAAGGTCGCGGGCGGCCATGAGCCCCGAGGGGCCCCCGCCGACCACGATGACGTCGGACTGGATATATTTCTCGAAGTCGCGGGCAAACCCGCTCACGATCGCCCTTGTCACGGCCGCTTCTCCCACGTTAGCGAAGATTGGCATTTTCTCACCGGTTCCGGACTGCTCCAGAGTAGTCCGTGCAAGGGGGACTTTTGGATTTAAGGGCATCGTTCACAGGGGATGCGCGTGCGGGGCCTGGCTCGCGTTTTTTCCAGTCTCGAAAATGGAATTGGGGGAGGCGGGTTGATAGACGTCGGGAATCTGTAGAGAAGGCCAGGCGCGCGCGCCGGGGGGCCAAGAACAAGCGTGTTCGCGGGGAGGACGGCGGCCCGTCCGCGAAGGCCGCGGGATGAGGCCACCTCGGGCTCCGAGGAGCGGCGCGTGGTCGCGGAGGTCGCGGTCGAACTCAGGATCTCTCCGAGGTTCTCCGACGACGGGGCGCCTGAGGGCACCTGCGAGAGGCCCCTCTCGATCCACATCGATGAGGAGCCCAAGCTCGAGGCGCCAGACGAGCCGGAAGCGGAGCTTGACCTCTCCTTGGCGCTCCTACGCGCCTTCCACGACTGAAGAGCGCCTCAATCTTGAGGCGGCAGTTCCTCCTCGCGGGCGAGCCCGATGACCTTGAGGGCCTCGCGCTCTTCGAAGTGGAGCCGGCCCGGGACGATGAGGCAGTGCATCGGGGGCCCGAGGTCGAGCTCGGAAAGTCGCTCGGCGGCTCCGGCACGCACGAGGGCGTCCGACTCGCCGGCGCGCGCGACGGCCACGCATAGGGTGCGCGGCCCGATGCCGTCGAGGCCGGCGCGCTTTCCAAGACCGAGCAGGATGTAGATCGCCTCGTTTGCCGTCATGCAGCGGCGGGGCTCGGCCTGGATATCGAGCAGCACGAGGGTGTGGAGGCCCGCGGCCCGGTTCTCGAGGATCCTTTCGGCAGGTGACGTGGGCGCGTAGGACTTCTCGGGGTACGGGAGGCTCACGACGCGCCCGGACTTGTAGTGCTGGAGCCCCGCCTCGGAAAAGGCCGTGTGGGTAACGGAGGGCGCAAAGAGGAGGCGCACGGGCAGCCCCCGGCGCAGGGCCTCGACGCGCAGAGCGACGTGGGTCGTTGCGGCCATGGGGTCGCCGGGCACGAGGAGCACGGCGCCGCCCGGCAGCGCCGCGGCCTCGAGGATCTCGGTGCCCTTTTCAATCCGCGCGCGGCCAAGCCTCGGGATCGCGGCGCCGCGCGCGCGCTCGAGGTGGTCGAGGACCGCCTGGGAGAGGAGCGCGGTGTAGTCGTCGGCAAACACGGCGCGCGCCTGCGCCACGGCGGCGAGGGCCGCCGGGGCGAGCCCTTCGGGCCCCCGCGGGCCCAAGCCGACGAAGGTGAGGTGGGGAAGCGGAGGCGGCAGGTCGGCGCCCTCCCCCGAAGTTCAGCGGTAGGTCTCGCGCATCTCGCGCGCGTAGATCCTCGAAATGAAGCGCGCGGCGGCCCCGCCGTGCCGCACGGTGCCGCTCTCCGTCTTGATCGTGTGGATGACCGCCTTGGCCCGCTTGATTGTGAGGATTTCGCCGACCTGGAACTCCTCGTCGGGGGCCGCCTCGATCACCTCGGCGGCCGTCGAGTGGCCGCGGTTGATCGAGACCTTCACGCGCACGCGGTTGAACACCTTCGACCAGATGAGCGGGCGCTCGCGCGCGGCAGCCACGGGCACGCGCTTGCCTGAGGACTCGAGCGCCGTGACGACGATGCGGTCGCGTCCGACGAACATCTCGTCACCCACGGCGAGCTTCTCGTCCGCGTCGACGACGACGGTGGACTTGCGGGAGCCCTCGCCCTCCGAGAGGACGACCTGGAGCACGACGGGCTTCTCCTGCTCGATCCGGCGCTGCATCGTCGTCCCGCAGTTGCGGCATTTGAGGACCCCCTCGACCACGAGCGTGGCGTGGGACTCGAACTCCTTGCCCTTGAGGACCTCGTGGAGGGTCGTCGACTTGCAGGTCTCGCACTCCGCGTAGAGCGCCTTCAGGTTCGGCATGGGTGGGGCCTCCCTTGGGCTCACTGCGAGGGCGGGGCGCCGCGGTAGTCCGTGGGGCAGCCGATGGAGATCTTCGTCGCGACGAGTTTGGCAACCCCGTCGACCACGGAGACCTTCCCTTCCGCGAGGACCTGCTTGCCCGCGGCGAAGTTCGAATCCATCCCCCCGGAAAACAGCACGCGAATCCACACCTTGTCGTCCGAGTAGTCCGTGAGGTTGAAGGCGAGGCTCGCCCCAAGGCTAACCGAACCGGCCTGGACGCCGCCCACGACCGCGACGAGTTGGTCGTCGTAGGTCGCAGGCGCGGCAGTGATCTCGCGCACATCCGTGTACTTCTTGCCCGCCCCCCCCGTGGGCAAGAGGACGGTGAGGAGGATGATGGCTGCGACAATCGTGACAACGAGCGCGACGCGGGGCCCCGGCCGTGCGAAGGCCGACCGCCTGGCCGATGAGGGCGGCGCCCCACGCACAGCGGCTTCGGCGGCCTCGCGCGCGGCCTCAACGCTTGGGTCCTTCGGCAGGGTCATCCTTTTGGGCTCCCTGCAGGGAGCGCTCCAGGGCTTCGGCTCTGGCGCGCAACTTGCGCTCGTTCGAATGCAGGTGGAGGGCGTATAAAAACACTAGCGCCCAGAATGCGGTGGTGGCCAGAGCCAGCTGGAGGAGGCCGCCGTCCGCGGGCGGCGAGCGCCACCGAACGTCGATCGCCGCTTCGGCCGAATCGATGAGCGTCCCGTTGGAGCCAAGTAGCGAGAAGCGGAAGGGCGTGTTCGAGAGGGTGCCCTTGATCGCTTCGGCCGGCACGGTCACGGTCACGGCCCTCGTCGAAGATCCCGCCTCGAGAGTGGCGGTGGCGTTCCAGCTCGCCCGCGTGTCGGGGTCATCAGGCGAGATCGCGACTTCAACCGTGTAGCTGCGCGCGGCGGTGGACGAGTCGCCCGCGAGGGTGAAGGTGAAGGCGTTGGCGGCGTAACTGTCAAAGGTCTCGTTCACGCCGACGGTGACCGTGACCCCGTTTGCCGGGTCGGCGAGGTGCGCGACGCGCGAGGCCCCCACACCCGTGACGAAACCGGCGGCCGCGCCGCCCTGCGAAAGGAGAAGCGCGACGAGTGAGACGGCCGCAAGGAGGGCCCCGCGAGGGGCGGATGGCTCCGTCATAGGTCGGCACGCTCCTGGAGCGCGGCCACCCGACGGTCGAGCGCCGCCTGGTCGAGTCGCCACCCAAGCAGCGCGAGGAAGAGGAGCACGAAGGCGGCCAAGGCGACCAGCATGACAAGCGCGCCTTGCCCGCCGACCCCTTGGCCCCCGGGCGAAATCACCTTGGGGTGCAAGGACTGGAAGAGGTAGATCGAGAAGTACGAGAGCGGCACGAGGACGTATCCCGCGGCCGCGTAGGTCGCCGAGGTGCGCGCACGCGCGTCGCCCTCTGCAATCTGCCGGCGAAGGGCGAGGTACCCGACGAAGACGAGGCCGAGCACGAGGTACGTGTCGAGCCGCGCGTCCTCGAAGCGCCACGCCACGCCCCACTCGGCCCAACCCCAGAGGGGGCCCGCGAAGAGGACCATCGTGGTGAACAGGAGGCCAAGGGACGCGCAGGCGGCCGCGGCCGTGTCGTTGGCCGGCTTGCCGTTCTTGAGGAAAAGGAGCGAGAAGACGAAGGTACCGGAGAACGCCACGTAGGAGGTTATCGCGGCGCCGAAGTGGAGGTAGAAGATGCGTTGCGCGACGGGCGCGGAGAACCCGGCGGTGAGGGTGGGGGCATAGAGCAGTGAGAGGAGGGTTGCCAGGGCGAGCATCGCGACCGCCCCCGCAAGCAGAGGGAGCTTGGCGCGAGAAAGGGCCGCAGGCGGTGCCGGGTCGCCGAAGGAGGATCGGGAGGGCGCCACGGCGCGCGCAAGGGCGCCGAGCGTTCAAGAATGTTCGCCGGTCGCTCAGGCCCGCAGAGCCAGGGGGACGAGGATGGCGTTCAGCGGGACAAACGCCGCGTCGTAGAGGGCCACCGCGAGGAGGTCGAAGGCGAGCGCCGGGTCGCCGAAGCCTGCCCCGAGGCTCGCCGCGACGGTGCCGCGCGCGGCCCAGGCAAGGAGCGGCGTGCACAGGGGAATCATGAGCACGGGGAAGAGGGCGGCGCGCGTGGGCGATCGGGCGGAGAGGGCGGAAAGGAAGGACGCCTGCGCCGCGAGGCCGACCCCGCCGAGGACGACAAAGGCCACGACCGGGAGAGGCTCCCGAAGGACGCCGCCGCCGAAGAAGGCGGCGGCCATCGCGACCATCACAAGGCCGCAGGCCAGGGTGACCACAAGGCCCGAGAGCATCTTGCCGGCAAACAGCGCGGCCGGGCTCGCCGGCGAGGCGAGCAGGAGGTCAAGGGTCCCGCGCTCGGCCTCCGCGTGGAAGGTGCGAGAGAGCCCGGCGGTCGCGGAAAAGAGGAGCGCGACCCAAAGCGCCGTGCCGACCGGAAGCGGCGTCCCTTCCGCCGCCACGCGGAAAAGGAGGAGCACGAGCGCCCCGACAAGGACGGCGAGCGAGAGCCCGTCGGGAGCTCGCGCCTCCGCGAGGAGGTCCTTGCGGGCGACCTCGAGGGCGGCGTTAGGCGCCGTCGGCCTCACCTCCAAGCGCCGCGATCTCGCGCGAAAGGCCGTCCTTGTCGAATGCCGAGCGGCCCGCGACTTTGACGAGCCGGCCACGGTCAAGCAGCGCCGCGCGGTCGCACGCCGCCAGGCCGAGGTCAACTTGGTGGGTCGAAAGGAGGACGGCGCGTGACGCGCGCCCGGCCCCGTCGCGAATGAACTCAAGGAGGCGTGCGCTCCGGCGCGCATCGAGCCCTTCGAAAGGCTCGTCGAGCAGGAGGACCGAGGGGCCGTGGAGGGTCGCGCGGGCAAGGGAGAGGCCCTGGGCCATCCCGTGGGAAAGGGTCCTCGCCGGGTCGGCGGAGCGGTGCGAGAGGCCCTGGGCCTTCAGGCCGTCTCCAGCCGCGCGTCGCGCCTCGGAAGCCGAAAGGCCGTAGAGACGGGCGGCGAACTCGAGGTTTTCGGCCGCCGTGAGCTCGCCGTAGATGAGGGGCCGGTCGCCTGCAAAGCCGGTGCGTCGCTTCGCCTCTCGGGGGGAGGTTGCGGCGTCGAGTCCATCGACAAGCACACGGCCCCGTGAAGGGGTCGAGAGGCCGGCCGCGACGCGAAGGAGCGTGGTCTTGCCGGCGCCGTTGGGGCCAAAGAGCGTTATGACCTCCCCTTGCGCGACCTGGAGCGAGAACTCGTGGAGCGCCTCGAAGCGCCCGAAGGACTTTGAGACGTCGAAGAACGTGAGCCCCTTGGGGCTTTCCGGCGGGCCCACGAGGATTCCGCCCGCTCGATCGCAGGGCGGCTTCATAAAAGGGCGCGCAGGTCGTGGGCCCGGGGCCGCCTAGCTTGGGAGGAGGACGCACGGAGCGCGCGCACCCGGCCGGTGAGGGTCCTGACGCGCCGGAGGTTCTCTTCGAATACCGGCCCGCGAGGCTCGGACCCATGACGGTGGCGCTCGCCTTCATCCTCGCGCTCGCGACCCCGGTCGCCGCCGGCGAGCGTGTCCTTGCAGGCCGGCCCGACGAGGCCGCCGCCGCGATGGCGCCAATCGGCCTCTTGGGTCTCTTCGCGTGGCTTGCCTCGCGCTCGCCGCTCAGGGTCTCGGCCGATCGCATCGAGGTCCCGCGTTCGCGCTTCGCGCGGGCGCTTGGCGCCCGTAGGGCCTTCGCCCTCGCGGAGGTCGATAACCTCTACCCGACGTACTACGAGGACGTCGGCATGCGGCTGTCGCCCTTCGCTTCGGCGGAGGGGACGGCAAAGCACGCGGGCCTCGCCGTCGAGGCGACCGAGGGAAAACGTGTCGTGGTTGAGTTCACACCGACGGTCCTCAACCTCCGCCGCCACGGGACGGAGCCCTACCACGCCACCCTTGCCGCCCTGCGTGACGCGTGCGCGAGGGCGGGTCGGCCGCTCGTGCGGAAGCCCCCTTCGCTAACTGAGGCGCAGGCGGAGGCCATGCTCAATGAAGCCTCCCGGCCGCTGCTCCCCTTCCCCGTTACCGTCGCGGGAATCTTGGCGCCATCCGCCCTGATCCCGGGGCTTGTTTGGAGCTTGGGTCAGATGCTGGGGCCCTTGCCCCCCGGTCCCGTTTTGGTGGCCGCCCTCGCGGGCCTCACCCCGCTCCTCGCGGTCTTCGCCTTCGTCGACCTGAAAAGCCGCCGCCGGGCGGACCTGCTCCACGAGGTCCAGAAGTGGCGCGAACACCGGAAGGAGGCAGGAGCCCGGGCGCCCGGCCCGGCCCAATCATAGCCACTGGCGCGCCAGCCCCGGAAGGGTTTTCTCGCCGCTTCGCCCATTCCCACGGGTTGCCGACCTACCTGCTCGCCTACGACGATTCCGAAAGCGCCAAGAAGGCGCTGCGTCGCACGATCGAGCTCGTGACGGTTCGGGACCTCATCGTGCTCGTCTGGGTGCGCCCCGACGAGGAGAAATTCACGCGCTTCGGGGGCGGCGAGGGCAGCGAGGCGGAGGTCCTCGAACGGATGAACGCCGCCGTTGCGCTCGTGAGGCGCGAGTCGCGGCAGGCCGCCGCGCTCCTCTTGAAGGGCGATGTGGCCGAGGAGATCCTCAAGGCCGCCGAAACGCTCGACGCGGACATCATCATCCTCGGCCACCGCGGCGTGTCGAAGATCGGGCCCTTCGCGCTGGGCTCCGTCGCCGAGCGCGTGGCACAAGGGGCGCGGCGCAAGGTGCTCATCGTGAAGTGAGGCGCGCCCTCGCCCGCGGGGACGCAAACCCCCTTATACGCCGAGGCCCCTCGATCGGCCAGGTGCGAAAGTGCTCTTCCTCACCACCCTGCGATTCCTGCCCGGCAAGTACGAGGCCGCCATCCGCGTGTACAAGAACCCCAAGGTCCCGCAGGGCGTCAAGGTCCGCGAATTCATGGGGGTTTTTGGCGAGCAGGACGCCCTCGTGATCTTTGAGGCCCCCGACGAGGGGACGGCGGCGGAGTTCGTCGTGCAGTTCTCCGAGCACTCGCACACAGCGACGAGCGTGGTGTTCCCCGTCGAGAGCTACAAGTGGACGCGGTGAGGCGCGCCCCGCCCGCGCGAGGTTTTTTCCCCCCGCTTGACGGTCGCGTTGGGGGGTTGCCGTGGGCGTAGACCTTTCCGACGTCCTCACGAGGCACCCCAAGGAACTCTCGGACTTCAAGGGCGAGGCGGTTGCCGTCGACGCGTTCAACACACTCTACCAGTTCCTCGCGATCATCCGCGGCCCCGACGGGACGCCGCTAAAGGACAGCGAGGGCCGCGTGACGTCGCACCTTTCCGGGCTCCTCTACAGGAACACGAATTTCCTCGAGGCGGGCATCCGGCCCGCGTACGTTTTCGATGGGGAGCCGCCGCAGCTCAAGCTCAAGACGATCGAGGAGCGGCGGGCGCGCAAGGAGCAAGCGGAGCGCGAATACCGCGAGGCGCTCGCGCGGGGCGACTTGGAGGCCGCGCGGAGCAAGGCCCAGCAGACTTCGAGGCTCGAGCAACCCATGATCGAGGAGTCCAAAGAGGTCCTCGACGCGCTCGGGATCCCCGTCGTCCAGGCGCCCTCGGAAGGCGAGGCACAGGCGGCGGCCATGGTGCAGAAGGGGGCCGCGCAGAAGGTGGGCTCGCAGGACTTCGATTCCCTGCTCTTCGGGGCGCCCTCGCTGGTCCGGAACCTCGCGGTCTCGGGGCGGCGCAAGCTCCCGGGCCGCGACGCGTATGTTACGGTGGTGCCCGAAGTCATCGACCTCGAGGAGAACCTCAAGGCGCTCCAGCTTTCTCGCGCCCAGCTTGTCGACGTGGGGATCCTCGTCGGCACGGACTTCAACGAAGGCCTGCACGGCTACGGCCCCAAGAAGGCGCTGAAACTCATCCGGGAGCACCACCGCCTCGAGGAGGCTTGTGAGGCGAAGGCCCTCGAGGCGCCGGCGCGCGCCGCCGAGATCCGCGAATTCTTCCTCAACCCCCCCGCGCGGCCCGTCGAAGCGCTCAAGTGGAAGGCGCCCGACCGCGAGAAACTCCTCGAGATCTACGTGGAGAAGCACCAGTTCAGCCGGCAGCGCGTTGAGGGCGCCCTCGACAAGGTCGCGGACGTCGCTTCGGAAAAGGACCAGCGAAGCCTCGACGCGTTCTTCTAGCGGAAAGGAGGCTTCGGTTCACGTGGGGTCGCTCCGGGACTGGGCTCTCATCATCCGCCCGCCGATCGTGATTATCTCGGTGGCGGGCGCCAGCGTAGGCTACCTCAACGCCACGGTCGGCGAGCCGCACCCGCTCGCCGCTAGTTACGTGTTCCCTTGGGTCGGCTGGCTTGTAAACTGCGCGGCGGCGGCGCTGCTGGCAGCCGGCCTCATGGTGCACAACGACTACTACGACCTCGAGTCCGACAAGGTCAACCGGCCGCACAAGGTCCTTGCGCAGGGGCGGATCAAGGAGCGCACCGCGAGGGACGTCGGATTTGCGCTCATGGTCGTTGGAGTCCTCCTCGCGTTCGCGGGCCACCCGAAGGCGACCCTGGTGGAGTCGGTGAATTGGACCGCCGGCCTCGTGGCGGTGACCGTGCTCTTCGACGGCCTCCTCTACAACACGATCGGCAAGCTCCACGGAATCGGGGGCCACATCGAGGTCGCCTACGGCGTCGCCCTGATCCCGGTCTTCGGCGCGGCGGGAGCCGGCAACATGATGCTCGTCCTGCCGCTCGGCCTTGGGCTCTTCATCATGGAGATCGGGCGCGAGATCATGGTCGCCGGCGGCGACGTTGAGGGCGACCGCAAGGCTGGGTGGGTCACCCTGCCGGTCAAGATCGGGATGCGCCCGGCCCTCGCGGTCGCGCTCGCGCTCTACCTTGCCGCGCTGCCCGCATTCTTGTTGCCGTGGCTTGCCCCGGGGCTCCTCGCCTGGCGCCCTTCGGCCCTCTACCTCGTGGGGTCGACCGCCTTCATCGCGGGGCTCGTGGCGCTTTGGGTGCCGTGCTGGCGAAGACCCGAGTTTGCGACCTTCGAGAAGCACATCCGCACGGGGTCACGATTGCTAGTCTTCGCCTTCGAACTCCTGCTCATTGCAGAGGCCTTCGTCGCGTAGCGCCGCGCGCTGCGTCCGGAGAGGCCCTCACGAGAGCCATCCGCCCTCGTCGTCTTCGCCCTCGGGCGGCTCGTCGCCGCCGCCGGCCGGGGCAGCCTCGAACTCCGACTCTTCATCGTCGTAGAACGAGGAGATGTCGAACAGGAAATCGACGTGCGCGCCGCACTCCGTGCACAGCGTCTTGAGGACGTCGAGGGGCCCCGTGTTCTCCGTCGGCGGGCGGACCACCTCCATCTCGATCTCGAACCCGCCGCCGCAGGAGTGCGTCTCCCGCTGGACCATATCCATTTCTTCCTCGCGCGCGCCCACCACGAAGGGCCCCCGGATTTTTGCCTTGATGACTTTCTCCTTGGCTTCCTTGCCCTCCCGCGCGGCCTGGGGGGGCTTCGTGCCTCCACCCGAGGCGGGCTTGCCCGCCGGGGGGCTTGAAGGAGGACTTGCGGGGGTTTTCTTGCCTTTGGCCAAGGTCTCCCCCCGAAGATTCGGCTGGGGGGTTCTTATGGCTTTGCTCTGCGGCGACCGCGCTGGTTGCCTCGGCGAAAGGCGTATGAGGCGAAGCGCCTCGTCCGCAGGGGGGTTTCCCCGCCTGCACTTCGCGCGAGGCGAACGGCAGGCCGCGCTTGCCCCTCGGTCGCGAGGCTGCCGATCCACGAATCGACGTGAGGGGGCCGCGGGCGAGGCCCGTCGCATGGCCCTGCGCGTCCCAAGGCATTCGCGCTTTCACGTGGACTCCACGTGAAAGGCAGGTCGCGACGTCGGCACGTACGATTCAACTCCACGTGAAATGGCGACCGAGCAACCTATATGTCCCGCTCGTGTTCGGGCGTTGCGGCCCGGGTGGGATGCCGACCAAAACCAGACTCGACCCAACCGCGGGCGGGGAGAACCCGCCCGCAGGGCAGGATGGGGCCCAAGGGTCGGGCCACGGGGACACCTCGTCGAGCGCGGGCCATCCCGGCACGGCCCCAGGCGACGTTTCCGGGTTCATCGATTCGCTCACGGCGCTCGCCTCGCACCTCAAGGACCGAGAGCGGCTCGAAGCCGAGGCGCGCCGCGCCTGGGGACTTCGCGCGGTCCTCGCGCTCGTCCTCCTCGTAGGGCAGGCCTTCACGGGCCTGTTCGTCCTAGGGTTCCTGGCATCCTACTCGTACTTGGTCTCGCCCGCCATCCCCGTCGCCATCATGGTAAGCGGCGCGGCGACCGGGTTCCTCGCCTTCGTTTTGTACTGGAGCATGTTCACGCGCCCCCTGCGCTTTGCGCCCGACTCGGCTGACAGGGTGGCGCTGCGCCACGAGGATTCCCCCCTGCGCGACCGGATCCGGATCTCGCAGTGGATCCTCTTCGACACGGCGCTCACGCGGTTTGCCATCGCGGAGCGCTCGTTCAAGGCGCGCCAAGTCGGCGGAGTCCTTGCGACGTCGGGATGGGCCGCCGTGACCCTTTGGCTCTTGTTGCTCGTCGCCCTCTTCATGCGGCCGTCCTACTACGCGGGAGGGTCTTACCAAGGCGCGTTCGACAGCGGGTTTCTCGGCGCCTTGGGGCTCTTCCTGATCCTAACGCTCGCTACGATCATGATGACCCGGCGCGAGGCGCTTGCCGACCTTGGACGGGCGCAGAGCCTCGCGCGGCAGGTCCTCGCCTTCGACGCGGACTTCGGTGGCTTCCTCCCCAAGAGCGAGCGGGCGCGCATCGAACGCTTCGTCGCTGTAGGCGCTCGCGGATCCGCCGCCGAGTCCGGCTCGTGACCTACCCGCCCTCGACCGTGAAGTACCCGCTCACGTCAAACGCGAACTTTTTCGCACGCCCGCAGGTCGAACACTGCGCGTGGTCGACGAGGAAGTGCCGGCCGCGCCGCTCGTCCCACTCGTGCGACTGCGTCCCGACGATAAAGTGGCCGCCGCACTGGCAGCGCTTTCGGCCGAGGTGTCGCCACTCGTCCTCGACGCTGTCGACTTTTTCGGGCGCGCCGGAGTCCCACACGGGCAAAGCCCCCGAGCAGCACTCAGACGCCGAGCAACCTTCGGCGCGCGGTCACGTCGAGGAGGACGAGCTTCTCCGACGCGCACTGGGGGCACCGGAAGAAGTGGCGCTCAAAGTGCTTGCGCGGGTTCCCCTTCGTGCGCGTCTTTCGCACCGCCACCTCTTCCATCGCGTCGCTGCCGCACTCGCAGCGGATGTCCTCGAGCGCTTCGTCGGCCTGCTCGACCGATTCGATCGAGAGGGGGCCGATAACCTGGGCCTCCTCGAACTCCACGCGCTTGCGGGGCGCGCGGGTTTCGCTTTCGGGTGCGTCGTCTGCGTTCATCCAGGGTGGCTCCAACGGCGCGCGCGGCCCGCCGGGGTGCACGACAGGGGTAGCCCTACATGAACCTTGGGAGGGACGCGCCGTGCCACGCGGAATTCGACCCGCCTCAGTGCAGGGGCGGGCTCCTCTCGCCCGCGCTCACCCGGATTTTCAGCCAATTCTCGGCAGGAGGCAGCGGGCACGAGTAGGCCTCGCTGTACGCGCAGTAGGGGTTGTACGCGAGGTTGAAGTCGATGACAATCTCGCCGCCGCCGGGGTCTTCAAGGTCGAGGTACCGGCCCGCTCCGTACGTTTCCTTGCCGCTTGTCGCGTCACGGAACGGGACGAAAAGCGCATGCGTGCGCGAGCGGCCTGCCTCCTTGTAGCCGAAGAGTGCCGAGCGACCCGAGGGTGTCTCGAAATCGAATCGTGCAGCGCGCACCTGAGGCCGCGGCTCACCGGTCGACGTCGCCATTTCGAAGGGGGCGGCGTCCTTCACTTGCGTGACCTTCGCCAGGACGCGCCAGCCGGGGTCCGGGGGGAAGTACGCGAGGCCCGAAAACCCCGCGCGCGCCTGCGCGGGGATCGGTGACCAGGGCTCGCTTCGAAACGCCGCATCCTTTGCGGCGCGTTCGGCTTGAAGCTCGCGGCCGAAATCGCCTTCCGCCACGTGCTCGTGGGCCATGGCCTTGCGACCGGAGGTGGCTTATTTCAACGTCGGCTCCATCCGACTTGGAGGCCCTGGATGGCTTGACTCGCACGCGAGGCCGCAACCGACCTCTAGAGCGGAAGATCGCGATCGTGGCCGGCGCCACCCGCGGCGCAGGGCGGGGGATCGCGCGCGCCCTGGGCGAACAGGGAGCGACCGTATACTGCACGGGCCGCACCACGAGGCGCACGTCTTCGCCTATGGGAAGGCCGGAGACGATTGAGGACACGGCGACGATGGTGACCGAGGCCGGCGGAGAAGGAATCGCGGTCCGAGTCGACCACCTCAAGGAGAGCGAGGTGCGCCGGCTCGTCGCCCGCGTGAGGCGCGAGCAGGGCCGTCTGGACGTCCTCGTAAACGACATATGGGGGGGCGACCGCCTTACGAAGTGGGGCCCCCCGTTCTGGCAACTTTCCGCGAAGCAGGGGCTCGAGCTGCTTGAGGGCGCGCTTTTCACCCACCTCATCACCGCAAGGCACGCCGCGCCGCTCATGGTTCAGCAAGGCGGCGGCCTCATCGTTGAGGTCACGGACGGGGACGCGGGCTGGCACCGGGGGAACCTCTACTACGACCTCGCGAAGTCGACGGTCGTGCGCCTGGCGTTCGACATGGCCGAGGAATTGAAGGCGCACGGCGTGGCCTGCGTCGCCCTCACGCCGGGCTTCATGCGGTCGGAGGCAGTCCTCGACCACTTTGGCGTGACCGAAGCGCGATGGCGCGATGCGATCGCAACGGACCCTCACTTCGAGTTTTCCGAGACGCCCCTTTTCGTGGGGCGCGCGGTGGCCGCACTTGCCCGCGACCCCAACGTGAAGGCCATGACAGGGCGGCTCTTCAGTTCGTGGCAGCTTGCCAAGAAGTACAAGCTGAAGGACGCGGACGGAAGGCGCCCCGATTGGGGCGCCCACGTCAAGGCGCTCATGGGCCCCCACCTCACGCTCGACGAGGGATTCTACCGCTACTGGCGGGGCCTCGATTCGTTCAAAGAGGCCATGGGCGCCTAAAGGCGCCCCCGCGGCAACGCTGGCTTGCCCGCACTACTTTCCCGCCATCGCGGCCTCGAATTCCAGGAAGTGCTTGTTCTCGTGCTTGATGAACCCCTTGCGGATCGAGCCGCCGAGGATCGCGAAAAGGATCTTGGCGCCGAAGCGGTCCGGCGTGATGTCGATGTTCGAGTGCCAACTCGTGCCTCCTTCGGGCGTGCGGCTAACCGTGGTCATCCCCTGCCATGTGCCCAAGTTGGCCTTCCCTTCGGTGGGGATCTTGTTCGGCCGGTCCGAGAGGTCGACGACGATGTCGGTCCAGAACCGGGCCGCGGTGTCCTTAAGGTGCACCTTGTTGCCCGGCAGCCGCTCGACTTCTCGCGGCCAGTCCTTCCCCTTGTTTTCCGCTTTGAAAACCGGCGTGTTGTGGTCACCCGGCGTGTAGTCCGTGAGGTAGTCCCAGACGACCTCGGGCGGGTGCTTGCTCGTGCAGGTGTTCTCGTAGTGCCAAACCAATCGCTGACCCCCGCCCGAGGATTTCGCGCGGGTTGTTAAGCCCTCCCTTCAAACGGGATGGCGGAAACCGTAAGGGGGCGCCCGGTTCAGGCGCGGCCAAGCGGCGGAAGGAACCGGCCGGACCGCCCCTGATACGCGCGGTACGCCGGACCGATCCGCGGGTCGGATCCAAGCAGGTCCTCCTCGAGCCGAGCGCGGTAGGCGCCGCAGAACACGGCGACGGGCAGGGCGAGGGCAACCAGCGGTGAGGCAAGGGCAAGGCCGAGGCCCGCGACCTGCAGGAAGATTCCCGTGTAGATTGGGTGCCTGATGCGGGCGTAGGGCCCCGATGTGACAAGCTCGCCGCCCTCACGCGTCTCGATGGCGACCGTGAGCATCGGGCCGAGGTTCCGCGCCGCCCACCACCCGAGCAGCGCCCCAAGCACGAAGACCGCAACCCCCCCGAACGCCAGGGCCGGAGAGGAGTAGCGAAGCGCGGAGGTCGGGAAGTCGAGCAACGTTTGCGGCACGAGAAACGCCGCCGCGAGCCCCGCGATGAGGACGACCTGAACGCCCGCCCAAAGCCCTTCGACGACCGGGTGGACGGGGCGCTGCGCCGTCGGGGGGCCCTCGACCTCGAGCCTTGCAAGCCAAGCGGGGACAAAGGCGCCCGCGCCCATCGCCACATACGCGGCGGCCATCAAGAACCCCGCAACGCGCAGGTCGTCGGCTGAAACGGCCACGAATTCACCCCAGGGCGCCCCAGCGGGAAAGGGCTTTCGTCAGCAGCCGGGCGAAAAACGCTCGCAGGGGTACGTCCGGTCCTCGACCGCTTTGCCGATCCGGCAGGCGCACGCGGTAACGGGCGCAAGGGGCAACGAATCGAGCCCGGGGACGTCCCCCTCGCCAGCTTCGAAGGGCCAGGAAGGCCCAAACTCCGAGCGGGCAAAGCGCGTGTCCGTGTAGGAGGTGAGGAGCCCGCACTCCTTGCAGAAGGGTTTCAGCTGCGCCTCGGCCATAGATCCCACGGGGCAACGTTTCCGCCCACCCCGATGCCCGTTTGGTCAATACAGTAGGGGCAGCCGGCCCCTTCCGACTCGTGAGTCCGCTCTCGGGCCAAGTCCGAACGCCGTCAAGAACGTTCATAACGGCTGGTCGACTTTCTGGCTCACTTTGCCCGGGAGTGATCCCCAGTGAGTGAATACTGCCACCGGATGATGAGCCAAGAAATGGGACTTGCCGCCGACCCGCGCTTCCTCGTCCCGAGTTCGAGGCCGCACTACGCGCCCGACCGCGAGTTCGACTCGACGCACATCAGGATCGACGTCGCGCTCGACATCCCAGGCAAGGCGCTCGAGGGGACGTGCACGACGACCCTCAGGTCTTTCCACGACGGGGCGCGCGAGGCCGTTTTCGACGCCGTGGACATGAAGGTGAAGGGCGTCTCCTGCGGGACGAAGAAGTGCCGCTTCACCTACGACAAGAAGAAACTCACGGTAAAGCTGCCCCGCGCCTACAAGTCCGGCGAAGAGACGCAGGTCGCCGTGCACTACGCCCTCAAGGAACCCAAACTCGGGATCTACTTCATCGGGCCCGAGAAGGCCTACCCCGACACGCCCACGCAGGTGTGGACCCAGGGGCAGGACGAGTACTCGCGCTACTGGTTCCCCTGCCACGACGCGCCCCAGGAGAAGGCCACGAGCGAGGTGATCGTGACCCTCCCCTCGGACTTCACGGCCGTGTCGAACGGCAAGCTCATCAGGGTCACGGAGAACAAAAAGGCGAAGACGAAGACCTTCCAGTGGCGCATCGCGATTGCCCACTCGACGTACCTCGTGACCCTCGCGGCCGGACGCTGGGCCGAGATCAAGGACAGCTGGGCGGGCATCCCGATCACCTACTACACGGAGAAGGCTCGCGTGCCGCAGGCCAAACTCGTCTTCGGAAAGACCCCGAAGATGGTCAAGTTCTTCTCCGAGGCCATCGGCGTCAAGTACCCTTACGAGAAGTACGCGCAGATCGCCGCGGCGAATTTCATTTACGGCGGGATGGAAAACACCTCCGCCACGACTCAGACGGACCTCGTCCTTTGCGACGAGCGCGCGCTTGCCGAGAACTGGCACGAGGGGCTTGTCGCCCACGAGCTTGCGCACCAGTGGTTCGGCGACCTGATGACCTGCAAGGACTGGAGCCACGCGTGGCTAAACGAGAGTTTCGCGACCTACTTCGACGCCCTCTTCGACGAGCACGACCACGGCGACGCCTCGTTTCGGTACCACATGCTCGGGAACTCGAGGACGTACTTCGGCGAGGACAAGGAGCACTACCGCCGGGCGATCGTGACGAATGTCTACAAGGAGCCCTCGGACATCTTCGACCGCCACCTCTACGAGAAGGGCTCGTGCGTCCTGCACATGCTGCGCTACGTCCTCGGCGACGACCTCTGGTGGCGCTCGATCAACACGTATGTGAAGGACAACGGGGGGCGAAGCGTGGAGACGCTCGACCTCATCAACGCGATCGAGAAGGCGACGGGCAAGAACCTCCGCTGGTTTTTCGACGAGTGGATTTTCAAGGCGGGCCACCCCGAGTACAAGGTGAGCTACAGCTGGGACGCCAAGAAAAAGGAGGCCTCCGCCTGGGTCGTCCAGTCGCACCGGACCGACCCCGAGACGCCGCTCTTCAAGATGCCGATCGTCTTCGAGTTCGAGTTGCCAAACGGGCGGCGCCGCTCGTTCAAGGAGACCGTCGAGAAGAAGGAGCACACCTTCACCTGGAAGCTCCCGGCGGAGCCGCGCCTCTTCCGGTTCGACCCGGGCAACTGGGTGCTCAAGCACGTGAAGGTCACGAAGCCGCGGAAGATGTGGTTCTACCAGCTCGAGAACGACAGGGACCCGATGGGGCGCGTTGCGGCGGCGCACCACCTCGCGAAGGTCGGGTCGCCGGAGGCCGTGGAGGCGCTTGCCCGCGCGCTGCTGCGCGACCGGTTCTGGGGCGTGCAGATCGAGGTCGCGCGCTGCCTTGCCGACGCGCAGACGGAGGACGCCTTCGAAGCGCTCAAGAAGGGCCTTGCGATCAAGAACGTCAAGGCGCGGCGGGTGGTCGTCGAGGCGCTTGGCGCCTTCAAGCGGCCGGAGACCCTGGGCCTCGTCAAGAAGGCGCTCGATGCGAAGGACTCATACTACGTCCCGATGGAAGCGGCCAAGACGATCGGGCGGACGCGCGCGAAGGGCTCGCGCAAGGCGCTCGAGGAGCTGCTTGCGCGGGACTCCTGGAACGATACGATGCGGCAGGGCGCCATCGACGGGCTTGCGGCGCTGAACTCGGATGCGGTCGTCGAACGGCTTATCGACCGCACGAAGTACGGCTACCACCAGCTCTCCAGGCTCTCGGCCGTGCGCGGCCTTGGCGCGGTCGGCAAGGGGCGCCCCGAGGTGGTCGACCACCTCCTGAAGCTCACGAGCGACAAGATGTTCCGGGTCCAGATCACCTCGGTGATGCAGCTTGGACGCCTCGGCGACCCGCGGGCCGTCGAGCCGCTGAGGAAGATGGCCGAAGCCGAGGCCGTAGACGGACGAATCCGGAGGCAGGCCGAGGAAGCGATCCGGACGATCCGAGAGGGGCTCGAAACCGGGCCGGACGCGGACGCGCTGAAGAAGGAGAATGAAGAACTGAAGAAGAAGCTTGAAAGGATCGAAGGGAAAGCGAAGAAGGCGGCGGCGTAGCCGCGCCTGAGCGCCCTCGGTCGCGCGCCTTGAGCTGCCGCGCGTCAGACCTTCGGCGGCTGGAGGGGAGGCGGGCCGTAAGGCTCCCCCACCTCGGGGAAGAGGGTCGAGTCCGCGCGGTCGATGAGCGGGCACTTCGGGTTCAGGCAGAACCAGCCCGCGACCGTATAGCCGAGCGGCGAGCCGCACTGGCACACCTGTTTCTGGAACGGGTCGGTGGGCTCGCCAGGCTTCATCTCGATTCGGGGTTCCCTCTGGCGCGGCGCGCCGAGGGGGATGTCGCGCAGCGACACAACGTGCTGGGCGCGGCTCGCCGGGATTCCGGGCTGCAGGGATTTCCACCAGGACGGTCGGCCGGAACCCGGAGGCGCGGGGGGCAGGGCCGGAACCGCAGGCCTCGCGTTGGCAAGCGCGAGCCCGACGAGCCCGAGGACAAGGCCGATGATCGTG